>CAZSYS010000099.1:0-12871 GCA_964611365.1 uncultured Planctomycetales bacterium | reverse complement strand
GAGACGTCCGCGGAGGCCGGGATCACTCCATCCTGCCGGACAGCTCCGCCAGCAGGCGGACAAGGCCCGGAGACGGCGTGCCGCCGACCCGGCGGCATGACTCCACGTCCGCCGATGCTTTTCCGTACTCCCGGAGGACACAGTACGCCGCCGCCCGGTTGCTGTAGGCCGCAGCCAGGCCGGGATCCAGTTCGATGGCCCGGTTGAAATCCTCGATCGCCCGGTGGAAGCTTCCCTTGCGGGCCAGGGCGTTTCCGCGGTTGTTGTAGGCCCGGGCATCCCCCGGCTTGAGCCGGATCGCCCGGTCGAAGTCGCCGATCGCCCGGTCGAAGTCGCCTTGGTCACTCCAGGCGCTGCCCCGGTTGTACCACGCCTCCGCGGATCCGGGATTGAGCTCCAGGGCACGGCTGAAGTCCGCGACGGCCTGGTCGAATGAGCCCGTCATGGCCCGGACGGTTCCGCGGTTGTTGTAGGCCTCGGCCATCCGGGGCTCGAGCTCGATGGCCGTGGTGAAATCGCGCATCGCCCGGTCCTGGTCGCCCCGCCCGCTGTGGAACTTGCCCCGGTTCAGGTAGAGCAGCGGCGCCCGGGGCGCCAGGCGGACCGCATGGTCGTACAGGGCCTCCGTGGTCTGCCAGTGCCCCAGCTGGCGGCGGGTGCAGACGATCAGCAGCAACGCGGCCGCGAGCACGGCCGTCACCGTCAGCACGCGCGGCAGGGTCGAGGTTCCCCGGATCGTGGCCGACCACGCGTGCCCCGCCATCCAGGCGAGGATCAGCAGCAGGCCGACGGCCGGCAGGTAGGCATACTTGTCCGAGGCAATCACGACGGTGAAACCCAGCACCCCCAGCGTGGGGAAGACCGCGACGAAGAACACCAGCCAGCCGGTCAGCAGGGCCCGCGTCCGTCGCAGCGAAAGCAGCAGCCCCGGGATCAGCAGGCAGGTGCCCAGGACTCCGCTCAGGACGCCCGGGTCGGAGAGACTCAGCGGCCGGGGAAAGTCGTAGTAGGGCGACAGCCCTGCCGGCCAGACCGTCTTCTGCAGGTAGAAGACGATGTTGTGGCAGACGATCAGCGGCACCCGCCAGGCCGGGTACGACTGGGGCAGGTCCAGTCGTGCCGTTCGAGCCTGCGAGATGATCGTGATCCCGCCGGAAACCAGGCCGACGCCCACGAAGGGCAGCTTCTCCAACAGGGCCCGCCGGCCGAGGCGATTCAGCGGCCAGTAGTCCAGCAGCAGCATGACCGCCGGCAGCGGGGTGCTCGTGGGCTTCGACAGCAGGGCCAGAATGTAAAGCAGCAGGCAGAGCCCGTAGGCGACCCCGCCCGGGCGGCGGGCGTAACGCACATAGACGATCAGGGACCACAGGGAGAAAAACGCGGCCAGCACCGTCTTGCGTTCGCCGACCCACGCCACGCTCTCGACGACCATCGGGTGCACGCCGAAGAGCAGCCCCGCCATGGCCGCCGCCCACGGCCGGCCGAACAGCGTGTGCAGGAAAACGACAACCAGGGCCGTGTTGGCCGCATGAAGGAGAAGGCTCGTCCGGTGAAAGGCACGCGGATCCTCCGCCCGCCCGCCGAGGGCGTGGTCGAGCATCAGCGAGATCATCGCCAGCGGCTGGTAGTAGCCACCCACGGTCGAAGGTTCCAGCACCTCGCGGAAGAACCGGCCGGCCGACGCCAGGCCGGGATTCCGAACCAGGGGGTTCTCGGTCAGGTACTGATCGTCGTCGATGAAAAGCGCTCTGGCCGACAGGGCCGGCCAGTGGGCAAACAGCGTGAGGCTGACCACGAGAATGATCAGGACCCCCATGGCGGCGGGAGAGAGGCTCTCCCGGCCGCGCGCGGCCGATGCGTCGCCCGGCAGGGGTGATAATGCCGGCGTTCTCCCGGCGGCGGTGGCTGAAGGGGGTTTCAGTCGAGACTCCTGAACAGCCGGGCCCGGATGTGTCGCCGGAGCCCGGCGGCTCGCCCATCTTGCCGCCCACCCGTCATGCCACCCATCATCACGCCTTTGCCGGGACCGGGTGGCCCGGGCAGTTCCCGGGCGCAGCGGCGGGATCCGACAATACGACCGGCCCGGCCGCAAGGAAGCTTGCGGGCTCCCTCCCGGCCGGGCCGGCCGATGGTCCGTGGTCTTCAGCTCGGTGGTTCGCGGCCGCCGAGTCCGTCCGCCTCATCCTACCGGCAGCGACGACGCAGCAACGTCAGGCCGCTCAGCAGCAGCAGGCCGAGCGTCGCGGGTTCGGGCACGACGGCATAGAAGCCGCGGGCGCCTGTGGTGAGGGCGTAGTTGAAGGCCAGTCGGCCGTCATACCAGCTCAACTGGTACACGCCGCTCGCTCCGGCGGCGGGCCCGCTGGTGAGATCCGTCGCCGACAGGTAGATCGCCAGCGAGTTCACCGGGTCCGCCGGATCGAACCTCAGGATGTGCGACGAGCTCTGCTCCTGGAAGTAGACCTTACCGTCCGGGGCGGCGAAGATGTCCTTGAAGTTGACGCTGGTGCCGCCGGTGACGGCCTTGATGTTGTTGACATCCAGGATCCTGGAGAGGTTCCCGGCCGTGTCCCGCTTGTAAACCTCGTCGCTGGAGCTGTTGGTCCAGAAAAACGTGCCGTCCGGGGCCCAGCTCATGCTGGTGGCCGCGACGTTCGTGTTCAGGCCGTAGAGCTGCGCGTAGCTGATGAACGTCATCATGGTCCCCTGGCCGGTGCTCTTGAGGATCTGGTTGGTCTGCCCCTCGTACCAGGTGAACTCCCCGTCCGGTGCGGTGTCGGCCCCGGTCAATGAAGACGGGCCGCTTCCACCGGTGTAGGCGGCGATCTGAGCCTTCGTAATGTATGGGGTGATCGCACCGGTGGACTTGTTGACCCGCCAGACTGCGTCCGAGGTGGAGTCCGTGAACTGGAGGTTCTGCCCCGACATGCTGAAGCCGTAGAACGAAACCAGGTTGACCCCACCGCTGGCCGCCGTCCACTGCGCCTGCGTGACCAGCTCGGTCGTGGTCCTCGACCCGATCGGCAGGTTCGTGTTGTTCACGCGCGTGATCCTGTTGCCGGAACCCAGGGCGAGCTGGCAATACACGGTGTTGCCCTCGGCGATCGCGGCATAGAGGTTGGTCGAGGTGCCGCCCTGGTTCGCCTCCACCCAGGTAACGATGGTTTCGTAATCCAGAGCCACGGCCGGCGCGGCTGCCAGCGCAAGCAGCAGGGCGATGGGGGTAAGCCTGATCATTGTTTCTCCTCCTTCAAAGAGACCTGAACGTCAGCCAACAGCTTCCTTCTTCAGACCCGGGCAACAGAGACATGCCTCAGATGTCTGAGGTGTGTTCCCCCTCTCTCCCCTGCCGGAGGGCAGCCTCACTCGGCCCTGCCGACACTCCCCTCTTCAGGCGCAACGCCATCGTAACAGGGCCAGTACGCGAACGTCAAGCAGAATCCGCGATCCTGCCCACCCCCCGGATGCCTTTCTTCGCGGAAGCCTCCGGGATCAGTCGGGCTGTATTTTTGGCCTCCCGTGGCGCCTCCGGATCGGAACGCCCGCCCTCGTCCAGGGAGAATCAAAGCCCTCAGGCGTTTGATCCCGGCCTGGCGCCCCGCAGGTCCGTCCGGGGATGGCTTTACTTGCAAGATCGACCTGCGTTAACATGGCCGTGGCTATTCCCGCTCGCCGGGGGGCCTTGGCGCGGACGGTATGCCCCGTGCGGCCGTTCGCCTTTTCTGAAGGAGCTCAGCGATGGTATCCCGTAAAGTGTTGACCTCAGTGGTTGTTTCGTTCTTCCTGGGTGCTTGCGGAGCCGTCTGGGCCGGCCTGGCCGAGGAGGCTGCCGCCAGCATGAAGAAGGGCGATGAACTGCTGGCCAATGCGGACTTCGACGGAGCCCTCAAGGCCTACGCCTCCGCCGCCAGGACCGATTCGGCCAATCAGGATTACCGCGCCCAGTACGCGATCCTCCGCCGCGTGATCGGCATGCGCGAGGATCTCGCCAGGGAACAGAACCCCCGGAAGTGGGAGACCAGCGCCCGTGCCCTGCACAGCTTCTACCTGAGCCGGAAGATCTACTCCGAGGCTCTGGACCTTGGCCGCCGGATTCACGACAGGCTGAACACCGCCGAGTCGGCCGCCATGCTCGCCGAGAGCCTGCTGGGCGCGGACAGGAACCAGGAAGCCGAGCAGGTTCTCGCCGGCCTGGGCCAGAAGGCCACGCCCCAGACCGATATCCTCCTCGGCATCGCCCAGGCCCGCCAGCAGAAGCTGGACCAGGCCCGGGCCGCGGCCGGGAAGATCACGCTGCCGGCGGATGCCGACGCCGGCATCGTCTTCGACCTGGCCTGCCTGAAAGCCCTGCTCGGCGACAAGGCCGGCAGCGCCGCCCTGCTCACGCGCTGCTTCGAGATGATCCCGCCCAGCCGCCTGGAGACCGTCAAGGAACACGCCAGAGAGAGCAAGGATCTTGCGGCCATTGCCGGCAGCCCCGAGTTCGCCGAGGCGCTGAAGACCCAGTCCAAGGCCAAGGAATCCGGCTGCAGCGGCGGCACCAGCTGCGGCTCCTGCTCGAAGAAGGGCGGTTGCACAAGCAGCGCGGACAAGAAGTCCTGCGACGACCACAAGGAGGCCGCGCCGGAAAAGAAGTGAATGACCGCCCCGGCCGGAAGCACCCCCCCGGATGATCGAAGAACCAGGGCTTCGGGCATCGGCATCCGGGACCGTTGAGGCATGCGATGAAAAGGACGCGGCGCGTCGTCCAGGCCGGGTTCCTCGTTCTGACTCTGGTCGGGGTATTCGTGGTCAAGGGCAACGCCGAGCGCTGGTGCCCGTTCGGCGGCGTCGAAGCCCTCTACCTGTACTTCAACAAGGGACAGATGCTCTGCTCCCTGGGAGTGTCCAACTTCTACATCCTCGGCGCCGTTCTGCTTCTGGCCATCCTGCTTCGGCGGGTCTTCTGCGGTTACATGTGCCCCATCGGCGCGATCTCCGAATGGCTCGGCGCGGCCGCCAGGAGGCTGGGCTGGAGGCCCCGCCGGGTGCCGACCGGTGCCGACCAGGCTTTGTCGCTGCTCAAGTACGGCGTGCTGGCTCTCATTCTCTGGGTCACCTGGCGGGCCGACGAACTCCTGTTTCGTACCGCCGATCCATGCTACGCGCTGATCAGCCGCCATGGCGAGGACATCACTTTCTGGGCCTACGTGGTCTCAGGTGCGATCGTCCTGGGGTCCCTCCTGGTCACCATCCCTTTCTGCCGGTGGCTGTGCCCGCTGGGCGCGGTCTTCAATCCCTTTTCCCGCTTCGGGCTCGCCCGCGTCAAACGCAGCGAGCCGGCCTGCAGCGGTTGCGGCAAGTGCGCGCGCATCTGCCCGATGGCCATTCCCGTCGACGACGTGCAGCAGGTGACCGCCGCCCGCTGCATGTCCTGCCTGGACTGCGTGGCCGCCTGTCCGGAACTGAAAGCCGGTGCCCTCACGTGGGGGCCCCCGAACTGGCTGGGCAGGAGCTGGTCCCAGAGGGTCCTCCTCACCGTCATGCTGGCCGTGGTGGCCTGCGCGGTGGCCGGGGCCTCTGCCTTCCCCCTGCCATCCTACGTCAGCGAGAGGGGGCAGCGGCCCGCGGCCGTGGCCAGCCTCGATCTGAAGGTTCACGACCTGACTTGCCGGGGACGGGCCACCCTGTTCACCGAGCTCTTCCTTTACCGGGATGACGAACTCGCCCTGCCGGGGTATGTCCGCGTCGAAGCCTGGCCGCGGCCTGGAATCGCTCATGCCCGGATCATCTACGACCCGGCCCGGACGGACGAGAAGAGCATCCGCAGAGCAATCACCGAAGCCTACTATGATCCGTCCAACGATGCCTGGACCGTGTCGCCCTTCACCCTTGAAGGAGACCAGGCCGATGATACCCTCGGCTCAGAACCCGCCTTCTGACCCTCCCTGTTCTTGCCTGGCCTCCCGGACCAGATCGCTGGTCCTGGTCTCTCTGGCGCCGCTGGAGTTGCCTTCTCCCGCGCATGACCCGTGCCGCATCTGCCTGGCGTGGCGACCCTCGTCCTCCTTCCTGAAAACGACACCCCTGGGAGCCGGCGTGACGGGCTTCCTTCGGCCGCTGGCCCCGGTGGCTTCTTCGGGCCGCATGGTGAGCCCGAGCGTTTCATGTCCTTTACCATCCGCCGGGCGACCTGACATTTGAACCGCCTCCTGGGACAGGATCCTGCCGCCGGATCGCGCCGCAACGCGGTAGAAAACCTTGATGACGCGGATTCTGCCTCTGAAAAGACGATCAATATGGTCGTGTATCCGGATGTTCAGGCGGAGCGGGCGTGAAACGCTTTCCCGGCTGAGGATCTCTTGTCAGCGGGACTCACAGCGGTGCGGCCCATGCCCAGCCGGCCTGAATATAAAGTGATAATGTTATAATAAAACCCTCAGGCGAGAACATGTCTGTGGCGCCGTGAGTGTTCGCCTGTTTTCCGGTCCGCTCAACATTCTTGCGCACATGGCCTTATGTTTGGTCGATCCAGGAAAAGCGTTGAAGATTGGCTTGAACATCGCTCTGCACGGGAGCACGATTTTCGTTGACATAATATGACCGGGGTGATAGCGTGGAGTCCGCGATCGGCTCATGTCAAGGGTCATTTTGCCTGTAATGACCCGGGAGGGCGGGCTGCGCAGGGCGGGCATCCGCGAGTTCCCTCGCTACCGACCGACGGTCGATGCCCGGGTGGCACACGCGGTCCGGTCGGCGCCATGTGACGGCGGGGGTAGGATCGTGAATCCTGTTTTCAGAGGGAGAAGAAGCATGTCCGAGTGCCTGGTGAGGCGTGACCTCCACGTGGCGAGGTGTGACCTGCGTGCGCTGACGGGGGCTGCTCTGGGCGTTCTGGTGATCGTGTCGGCGACGACGGCGCAGACTCCCTCGCCGGACAACATGGTCCTGGTGGTTCCAGGCTACATGGCCACGAACGACCAGACCATCGGCTGCTGCATGTACAACCCTGCCAACAACTGCTTCTACGCGGCCACGTTCGGCACAACCCGTGATTTTCGCAAGATCGATATGAACACCAACCCGCCGACGTCCACGCTGCTTTGCTACACCAGCGATTCACAGCGGTTCGCGGTGGCCTCCAACGTGCCGGAAGGTCTGACCAGCAACGGAGACACCGGCGGCGGGACCCCGCTCAACCCCAGCGGCATGCTGGTCAACACCAGCACGGTGACGCTGACGGTCCCCCGCCCGGGCTTTCCGGGGCAAACCGAGCAGGTCGTCTTCCCGCCGGGGACGCTGGCGTTCCTGACGGACAACGGGGCGACGATTTTCGAAGGCGGCTCGACAGTGCGGCACGACTGGAGCAAACGACTGTACCGGTTTGACATGCGCGAGGTCTGGAGTCCGACCTCCGCGCAGCCCGACTACGCCAACGCGCTGGACGGCTCGCTGCCTTATCCCAACCTAATCGGGGCCTACGGCCAGGCCGACTGGAACGACGTGTTCACCGTCATGGTGACCCAGCAGAACATCCTGGACACGCTGCTGCCGCTGACCCCGCGGGGCAGCATCACGTTCAACCTTGGCCGCCAGGGGGCGCTCTCCAGCGACGGCAAGTCCCTCTATTACAACGACAGCGCCGACGATTTCGGCGGCATCTGGAAGGTCCATGTCGAGACCGGCGCTCTGGAGTATTTCTGGAACGACCGCGACGACACCAACAGGGTCAACACGGAGCCGTGCGTGGTTCACACGTCGGTCCGCGATCTGGACCCGGACAACCCCGCCGCGGGCGACCAGATCCTGTTCCGGGGCCACTCTACGAACGTGGGCGGCGTCAACTACCTGATCGACGCCGGCGGCGCCGCCCTGGGGCCGTACGTCCTGTGGACCCAGTCCACGCTGGCCAAGTGGATCGAGTGGCACGGCTCCAAGTGGGGGGTTCGCAGTTACACCTACAACAATGCGGATCCCATTGCCGCCGACACCGGCACGAACGATCTGCACGACTTCGCGGTCGATGCCATGTGCGCCGATCCGGACGGCACGATCTACTTCCATGACGGGCCCAACTACCACGGCCTCTGGCGATACGACACGCAGGGGCGCTTCGGGCTGATCCGGTCCCGATACGATCACGTCGCGTTTAACCAGGCCACCCAGGGAAGCACGAACATCAGCACGCTGCGGATGCAGCCCCGCACCATCCAGTACACAAACGCGAACAGCCAGACGTTCCCCGTCCGCCAGATCAACTTCATGGCGGTCAACCAGAAGGGCATCGCCGGAGTCAACGCTTTCAAGACGGGCGACTTCAACCGGGACAACGTCGTGGATGAAACGGACGTCCAGGCCCTTCTGGCGGCCATGGAGACGCCGATCGAGACGGTCCGCACCATCACGCTGGCGGCGTCGAGCTGGACCTGCCCGGTGACGCTGGAGGACGGTGTCAACACCATTGAGGTCCAGAGCGTGGACCGGGCCGGGAACACTTCGGACATCGTGGCCAGCACGGTCCACTGCAGCGTGGACACGACGAATCCGACGGTGACCATCGGCAGCCCCACGAACGGCCAGAACCTGGGCGTCTGGACGGTCACCGTGAGCGGCACGGCCT
This sequence comes from uncultured Planctomycetales bacterium, assembly GCA_964611365.1. Taxonomy (GTDB): domain Bacteria; phylum Planctomycetota; class Phycisphaerae; order UBA1845; family PWPN01; genus CALLOB01. The sequence continues at coordinate 4,272 of CAZSYS010000099.1, read as the reverse complement.
CCGACCCCGGCGCACCAAGCTCGGGCCTGGCCCAGGTGGATGTGCGGGTCAACTCGGGCGCATGGCGGAAGGCAACCGGTACCACAAGCTGGAACCTGCTTGTCGGCCTGTCGCCCGGCAGCAATACCATCGAGGCACGAAGCCGGGACTTCGCGGGCAACTACTCGTCGATCGCGTCGGTCACCGTGACCTGCACGGCGCCGGCGGACGTCACCGCCCCGACGGTCGTCGTGTCCAGCCCCACGAACGGCCAGACCATCACCGCCTGGGTGGCCACGTTGAGCGGAACAGCCTCCGATCCAGGGAGCTCGCCCAGCGGCGTGGCCCTCGTGGAAGCACGCGTGAACGGCGGGGCCTGGCAGGCCGGCAGCACCACCAGCGGGTGGGCGAGCTGGACCTGCAGCGTCCAGCTGTTCGCGGGCGCCAATCTGATCGAGGTCCGAAGCCGCGACTATGCGGGCAACGACTCATCGACCGCCTCGCTGAACGTAACCTGCAGCCCGACCACCGCCGACACCACGGCGCCGACCGTCAGGATCGACAGTCCGACCGGCGGCCAGGGCTTCGTCGCGGGGTCGCTGGCGGTGGCCGGCGTCGCCGGCGACGGCGCCAGCGGCGTGGCCCTGGTCGAGGTGCGGGTAAACGCCGGCTCGTGGTCGCCGGCCACGGTCACGAGCACCGGGGGCACGACCGTCAACTGGAGCGGTGCGGTCACCATCGCCCTGGGCGGCAATACCATCGAGGCCCGCAGCCGGGATTATGCCGGAAACTACTCGACGATCGCCTCGGTGGCCGTGGCAGGCTACGACGTCGATACGACCGCCCCGACCGTGGCGATCAGCGACCCCTGGAACGGGGCCACACTCGCCAGCTGGTCCTACACCATCAGCGGTTCGGCCGCCGACGCCGCCGGCAGCAACCCCAGCGGCGTGGCCCTGGTCGAGGCGCGGGTGAACTCCGGGGCGTGGGTTGCGGCCGCAACATCGACGATCTGGTCGACCTGGAACTGCCCGCTCACCCTGACGCCGGGCGTCAACACGATCGAGGCCCGCAGCCGGGACTACGCGGGCAACTACTCCTCGACGGCATCGATCGTCGTAAGCTGCAGCGGGCCTCCGGAGGATCTCACCCCGCCGACCGTCACGATCAGCAGTCCCGCCAACGGCTCGACGCAGACCTCGTACACGATCACGGTGTCCGGTTCGTCCAATGACGCAGACGAGTCCCGCAGCGGCGTCGCGATCGTCCAGGTCAGCGTCAACGGCGGTCCGTGGATCAACGCCGCCGTCAATACGGCGGTCAACACGGTCAAGTACTACGAGGCCGCGACCGACGGGGCCGGCAATCCGCTGGAGACGGCCTCGGATAAGACGGCATGGGTGAACTATATCAAGTACGACCTGAACGGAAGCAGCCTCGTAACCGCCAAGGACAAACTGATCCTCTGGCGGCACCTCGGTTACGCACCGGTCGACTATGATCGGGACGGGGACGTGGACATGGTTGACTTCGCCCATTTCCAGCGATGCGTCACGGCGCCCGACAGGCGTCAGGACGACTCGTTCTGCGGCGACGCGAAGCTGGACGTCGATGACGATGTGGATGAGGACGACCTGGCCGTTTTCATGGGTTGCGCCGGCGGCGCCGACGTTGAGGCCGACCCGGCATGCATGGACCCGTAAGACTGAGGACGGACCCCTATGTCCAGAAAAAAGCTGCCCGCCTTGCGACGGCCGGCCGGTGCAGGCGGCGCCGGCTTCACGCTGATCGAGGTCCTGGTCGTGGTGGCGATCATCGCCCTGCTGGTCGCCATCCTGCTTCCCTCGCTGCAGAAGGCCCGCGAGACGACGCGGCGGGTCGCGTGCATGGCTCAGCTCAAGGAGATCTCCAAGGGCCTGAGCAACTATCTCAACACGCAGCGGGAGCGGATTCCGGATGCCGATACCCTGGGCGGCTGGTGGTTCCGCTACAACGTCGGCGAGAAGTCCGACCGGTTTGCCTCGCCGGAGTACTTCGGCATGCCGGCTCTTCTGCAGCAGACCAAGTGCCTGCCCGCCAAGGGCGGCCTCTGGCTGTGCCCGGACACGCCGGCCAGGAGACTCTTCTTCAAGAACAGCTACGCGTGGGGCATGTTCTACACGACCAGACAGAAAGTCGGCGGAGCCCAGGGCGAGCGGGAGGAAGATCCGAACAGCAGCTGGCGAAGGCCCTACAGCCAGATGATGATCGGCCTGAACAAGAGCCGGCCGGGCCGGGTGATGTGGGTCTGGGACAACTGGCGATTCAACGCCCCCACTCCCACCGGAACCCGCTACAAGAAGCCCATCTCCGACCCTGACAATCCGGAATCGTCCAGCTCCGGCGACGCGTATCTGAAGATCAGCCCGAACGAGCAGTACTACCCCCACAGTCCGCGGGGGAGTATGTTCGTCTGGGGAGGCTCCACCACAGGGGCCAAGGCGAGAAACATCAACGTTCTGCGCCTCGACCATTCCGTGATGAGGTTCAACCCGGACGCGGGGTTCTGACCCCCGGCCGTTCCGTTGACCGGGAGCCCGCCGCATGCGTCCGCCGGATGCCTGGCGGCCCGCGACGCCTGCCCCGTGCAGGCCGGGCGACGACGGCGCATGCCGGGCCGATGTGTGTTGTGCGTCTTCATGCTTGCCTCTCTTCCCTCGCCGAGGATGCAACCGATGAGTCCGTGGAACCGATCTGCCGTCTGGTGCAGCCTGTTGTCGGCCGCCGTCATGTCGCCCGTGCAGGCCTGGGCGGGGCCGCTGCCGTGCGATTCACGCCTGGTCGTCGGCCGCCTGGACAACGGCGTGACGTGGATGTACCGCCGCCACGACAATCCGCCCGGCAGGATCTGCATGATGATGCACGTGCGGACCGGCTCTCTGAACGAGACGGATCGGCAGCGGGGCCTGTCCCACTTCCTCGAGCACATGGCGTTCAACGGCACCGAGCACTTCCCGCCCGGAACGCTGATTCCCTATTTCGAAAGCATCGGCATGACTTTCGGGTCCGATCTCAACGCCGCAACCGGCTTCGACCGCACAGGCTACTCGCTCTATCTGCCCGGCACGGATGCCGCGCAGATCGACAAGGCCCTCATGGTGCTCAGTGACTACGCCTTCCGCATGACGCTCAGCGAGAAGGAGATCGACGAGGAACGCGGCGTGATTCTCGAGGAGGCCCGCGCCCGCAAGAGCGCCTCTCAGCGCATCCGCGACAGGCTCTGGCCCGAGCTGTTTTCAGGCTCCCGCTTCGCCGCCCGGCTTCCGATCGGTGATGAAGGCATCATCGCCGGGGCGCCGCGCGACGAATTCGTCCGCTACTACCGGACCTGGTATCGGCCGGAGAACATCACCCTGATCGTCGTGGGGGATGCGGATCCCGGGCCGATCATCCCCCTGATCGGCAAGTGGTTCGGCCAGTACAGGGCCGATGTGCCTCCCGGCACTCCCATGGGTCCGGAGTTCAAGCCGTTCACGCAGGAAATGTCCATCGTCGTTGCCGACCCGGAGCTGACCACGTGCTCGGTGCAGGTGTGCCATCTTCTGCCCGGCCGGCCGCCGGCCGTCACCGTCGAGCAGTACCGCGTGGAAATGGTCGAGGACGTGGCCGCGAGAATCCTCACCCGCCGCCTCAACGACCGGGTCAGGCAGGGGCAGGCCGCCTACCGCAGCGCCGAAGCCGGCGTCGCGGACTTCTATCGCGACGCCATCCTGGTCAGCGCAGCCGCCAGCGGGGAGCCCGCCGACTGGCCCGCGATGCTCGAGGAGCTGATCGTCGAGATCCGGCGTGCCTGCGAGTACGGCTTCACTCCCAGGGAACTGGACCTCGTGAAGAAGGAGATCATGGCGGCGGCCGAACGTTCCGTCAGGACCGAGTCCACGATCAGCGCCCGCAGCCTGATCCAGAGCATCTTCACGTCGGTGGACAGGCGCGAACCCGTTCTCTCCGCCCGGCAGCAGCTGGACCTCATCGGGGAGTTGCTGCCGGCCGTGACCATCGACGAGATCACCCGGACGTTCAGAGACCGCTTCGACCGAAAGACCTGTGCCTGCGTGGTGACGACGCCGGAGGGAGCCGGCAGGCATGTGCCGTCCCGGGATGAAGTCATGGCCGCTACCCGTGCGGCCCGGGCCCGGCGGATCGAGCCGCCTCCGCAGGAGATCGCCGCCGCCGGGTTGCCCGCTCCCCCGGCTCCGGGCCGCATCGTCGAGAGTACCGTGGACGCGGAGTTCGGCGTGACCAGCGCCTGGCTGG
>CAZSYS010000098.1:0-12891 GCA_964611365.1 uncultured Planctomycetales bacterium | reverse complement strand
CCCCTGGACGCCGCCGCCGGGCGTGGTGATGCCGCGGCTGCTGACCTCGGTGCCCGGCGGAACCTCCGTCGAGCTGCTGCCCATCGTCCTGGGCGGCGGGCCGGCGCGGATGTGCTACCGGCCGCTGGGCACCGCCGGCTGGAAGGAAACCCCGCTGGAGCCGGTACGCGGCTGGGTGCGGCGCGGCGTGATTCCCGCGGAGGACGTGGTGGAGCCGGGCATCGAATACGCCTTCATCGCCGGGTCCGCCTCGCCCGACAGGCCGGCGTGGGGGCCGAAGGCCCTGACGGTGATGCCTCCGACGGCGGCGAACACCTCGCCCCGCCCGCGGCGTCCGCCGCCGTCGAACGCCGTGATCGAGGTCCGGGCGGCCGCGGGCCGCGAGTTTCCGGCCAAGGTCTCCTGGAACGATGTGCCGGAGGCGGACTTCTTCAGGGTTCTGCGAGACGGCCGGCCCGTCGCCGACACGGCGGTGCCGTTCTGCCCGGACGCTCCCATGGGCCCCAAAGCCACCTACGTGGTCGAGGCCTGGCGCGACGGCCGGGTTCTGGGGCGGTCCGGACCGGTGGTGTTCGACGTGCCCGAGGTGGTCATCGAGGAATCACCCAGGCCCGTGGCTGAAATCCGCGACACCGAGGTCGTGCTGGAGTGGCCGGCCGTCACCGCCAGGGGCGTGTTCACTTACCGGGTATACCGCTACCCGGCCTCAGCTCCGCCCTCGGAGCGCCGGCTGCTGGCCGAGGTGGCCGCGGCGCGCCACGCCGGCCACCTGTTTCAGGATGCCCCCGGCAGCGGGCGCTGGCACTACGAGATCGTGCCCACGACGGTGACCGGGAAGGAGGGGCCGGCCGGCGCCGTCGAGGCCGAGATCATGCCGCGACCGCCCCGGCCGCCGGTGCTGACCCTGCCTCTGACCACCCGTCCGGCCGAGGCCGAGGTCGTCGGGGACGTGACGTTCGGCGAGGACGGCGCGACCTTCCGCGGCGGACACATCGCCCTGCCCCACCAGCCCTGGATGGACATGGGCCGGGGCCTGACGGTGGACTTCGAGTTCCGGGCCGAGGAGCCGGGGACCATGCCGGTGCTGATCTGCCACGGCGCGTGGCAGGCCGACGGCTGGTTCGTGCAGATCCTGGGCGGATCGCTGATCGTGCGGACGCCCGACGGCGACGCGACCGGTCCACCGGTAGTGCCGAAAAAATGGCACACCGTGAGGTTCGTCTTCGACGGTCGGCGGCTGCACCTGGCGGTGGACGGTCGCTGGGCCGACCGCCCTCCGGCGGTGGTGCGGGCGGTGCCGGCCCGGCGATCGCTGATCCTCGGCCAGTATGAGCAGCAGGCCGCGGCCCATGCGTTCCGCGGCAGCCTGCGCCATCTGGTCATCCACGACGAGGCCCGCATGTCGCTGCCGGCGACCCGGCCGCAGTAGTCCCCGCCGGTCCGATCGACCGGCCCGGCGGTCCACGATGCCCGCGTGCCGGAATCCGTAGGCGTGCTGTACGCTTGCGTTGCGGCGGGCAGGCCCCGGCGTTCAGGGGTTCAGGCAGCCCGGCGAAGGAAGCATGCCGGGGCCGCTCATGCAGCCCAGGAACAGGCCGATGTCGGCGGGGTCGACCTGGTTGTTCAGGTCCAGGTCCGCCGCCCGGCAGTCCTCGGTCAGCAGGGCCTGGCCGGTGCCCAGGCAGGCCTGGACGCGGGCGAAGTCCGCCTGGTCGGCGTCGCCGTCGGCGTCGATGTCGGGCGTGGGCGGGGTCAGCAGACGCCCCATGCGGGCGGTCAGGGCGCATCGCTGCCACGTGCCGGAGACCCCGGCCGCCAGATCCTTGACCGTCAGGGTCCAGGTGCCGGCCGGATGCTCGCCCCAGAACTGGTTGCAGGTGAAGGTCCAGTTGACCTGGCTCCCGGAGTCGGAGGCGTCGCGCATGAACACCCGCCCGGCGGTGCCGGACGGCGAGGTCAACCAGGCCTCCAGGTCGCCGCGCCGCGAGTGCGAGACCCGGATGTACACCAGCACCTCCTCCAGCGGCGCCGCAGACGAGAGGGAGAAGGTCCGGGACACGCCGGCGGCGTTGTTGTCGGGGATCGCGGTGCTGAAAACGAAGGTGCCGGTCTCCTCCACCGCCAGGGGCGTCACGCCGACGTGGGTCACGGCCAGGGCGGTCAGTTCGTCGGCGTCGATGAGCCCGAAGCCGTAGTTCTGGTTGAAGTGCAGGCCGGCCGCGTTGGTCACCCACCCTCCGCCGCTGCGCGTCGAGGCATCGGCGGCGTCGACGATGTCGCTGGTGCGGGCCAGAAGATGCCTGGCAAAGCGCGCGTCCAGCTCCGGCCGGACCTGCACGGCCAGAGCCAGCACCCCGGCCACCAGCGGGGAGGCGGAGGAGGTTCCGCCGAACGTGGCGGTGTAGTGGCTGTCGGGAAAGGTGTCCGTGCCGTTGTAACCCGCCTCGCCAGTGCGGTCGGTGGTGGTGATGCCGTACAGGCCTGAGGAGCCGGATGGTGCGGCCGTGAACACGCAGGCCCCGAAGTTGCTGTAGGACGCGAAACGCCCGTCGCTGCCCATGGCGGCCACGGTGATTGCCCGGGGATGCTTCTGCAGATCCAGCCGGTTGGCGTCCATCTGGCTGTTGCCCGCGGCGAAACAGTGGATCGTTCCGGCGGCCGCGGAGGTGTCCAGGGCGGAGACTTCCGCGGCGGTGGCGATGAAGGGAGACGTGTAGGCGTAGCTGTGGTTCTTGACCTTGATCGCCCGGTCCTCGCCACTGCTGCGGTAGAGCGTGGCATCCACGAACATCTGCGTGGTCTGGGAGGGAAAGTCGATCCGCAGCCCGGCAAGCCCGGCCTGCGGCGCCGCCCCGGTCACGCCGATCGCGTTGCCGCCGCGGGCGGCGGCCACGCCCGCGACCGAGACGCCGTGCCGGTCGTCGGCGTACACCGGGTCGGGCACCGGGTCGCCCTGGCCGAAGTCCCAGCTGTGGTCCGGCCGATAGTTGGGGGACAGGTCCGGATGGCCCGTCTCCAGGCAGTCGTCGACGACGCCGATGACCACACCGCTGCCGGTCAGGTCGCGGTTCCAGGCGCCCTGCACGCGCGCGTCCCGGCCGGGCACGTGCGCGTTGACCAGATGCCACTGGCCCGGCCAGCCCGGCGAAGGCGAGTTGCGCGGGAAATAGGGGTCATTCGGGACAAAGGCCATCCGCCGATAGGCGGTGCGCCGGTTCACGAACGCGGCCCGCACCGCCGGATCCCCCTCCAGACGGGCACACAGCGCCCTGGCGGCCTGGGGCGAGGCGGTCCTGAGCACCGCCAGGTGGGCGGCACTGCGCAGTCGCCGGGCCGGCAGCAGCCCCCGCCGGCGGGCGAAGTCGGCGGCATCCGCTCCGGGGTCGAGGAAGACCAGCACCTCGGCGGTGTCCTCCGGCAGCGCGGGTGCGGCCTCGGCCGGCCCGGGCGGGGGCGATTCGGCTCCGGCGGGCGGATCGAAGGCCGGCGCGGCGGCCACCCCGAGACCGCAGAGGGCCCAAACGACCATCCACAGCGGACGGCAGGCTGTGAAGCTCATGGCGGCTGGCCCGGCAGGCCGTCTTTGCCCGGGGGAGCGGAGCGAACGGCAAGCGACCTTATGGACCACAGATGATATGCCTCACCGGGGCGCCCGGCCCTGCCATGCCCCAGAATCCTCAGGCCGACCCGGCCGGACTCGTGGGTGCGTCACTTCAACGGCGCGCGTCCGTAAGCTGCGCGCATGCGATTCGCCTGTTCCCAAAGCTTATCGTCCGTCTTGAGAAAGCGGACCAACTGGCCGGTGGAGATCCGCAGAGCCCGCGCGGCATCCGAGACCGACGCCCGGGCCTCCAGCAGCCGGTCCAGCACGTACTGCACGATCAGCCAGTAGTGGGCGTGGCGGACATTGACCCGCAGCGAGGGATCGCGATCCAGAGCTGCCCGGTAGAACTCCGGCTCCGTTGCGTCGCCGGCCAGGAGGTTGCGTTGCGTCAGGGCAATGGCTCGACGCATGCGGCGCAGGGCCCGGGCCCGGTTCTCATGCTGGGACCTGCTCTCTTCGGCGATGACGATCAGGCCCGTGGGCCTGTGCCGCAGCCGAACGGCCGAAGAGGTCTTGTTGCGCTTCTGGCCGCCCGGTCCGCTGGCCCGATAGGTGTCCAGGACACAGGCGGCCAGCAGGGTGGCATCGTCAGACTCCAGCCAGGCACGGCCTGCCCCGCTGATCCGTGTCTCCAGAGGGTAAAGGGGTTCAGACCCGCCCATATCCAGCCGCCTGCTTCAACAAAGGCCCATCCGACCGGTTGAAGTATACCTTCCGGGCGGCCGGTGCGACCCGGGCGGCGGATCCGGGCGGTTGCCCGACATCCGCTTAAGACTTAAGGTCCTCGCCGGCTTTCGTAATCGGCCGATAATCGTTGTCCGTCCGCCGGACAGCGAGATTTCGGCAATTGCACAACTTGGCCTGTTGAAGTATGATGGGAGCAACTCGGTCGGGCAATCGGTACTTTTCCCAGGACGGGCCCACCGACGACAATCCGGCCCATTCCTCTTCGCCCGCGCTCTCCGCGACTCTGAACCTCCCCCAAGCGCGGGCGTTTTTTTGCGCACGTCAGCCCTCGGCCGGACGCGGCCGGAACACGGCGGCCCGCCCGCATGCAGTGTGGAGGTCGCGATTGACGCCGCTTTGCGTCTGCCGCCGGAGGAGCAACATGCCTTCAGCGGCCGTCCAGACCGTAGAACCGCAGGGACTGGCGGGTACTGGACTCGGCGAGTTCCTCGAACGGCATGCCGTGGAGCTCGGCCGCGAACCGCACGGTGTGGACCAGGTTGGCCGGAACGTTGGGGCGCATGCCGCGGACCGGCTCGGGGGACAGATAGGGGGCATCCGTCTCGAACATGAGCACCGACGGCGGCGTCTGCCGGCAGGCCTCGCGCTGCTGAACGGCCTTGCGGAACGTGATCACGCCGGTGAAAGAGGTGTGCCAGCCGAACGACCGCAGTTCCGCGGCCTGGGCGGCGGTGCCGCTGAAGCAGTGAAACACCACCGGCCGCCCGACGAATGCATGCTCGCGCAGGATGCCGACCACGTCGTCGTGGGCCTCGCGGCAGTGGACGACGACGGGCCGCCCGGCGGCCGCGGCCAGCTCGAGCTGCCGGTGGAAGACGGCCCGCTGCACGTCGCGGGGGCTGAAGTCGTAGTGGTAGTCGAGCCCCATCTCCCCGCAGGCCGCCATCTTCGGGTGCTGCCAGGCCTCGGCCAGCGCCGCCAGCCAGGCCTCGTCGCAGCGGGCGGCCTCGTGGGGATGGATGCCGGCGGCCGCGTACACGCCGGGGTGTTTCCCGGCCAGGTCCAGGGCCGGGGCGATCTCCCGGAGCCCGCAGGCGACGGTGATGAGCCGGGTCACGCCGGCCTCGGCCGCCTCGGCCACGAGGCGATCGCTGTCGCCCAGCAGTTCCGGGAAGGTCAGGTGGCAGTGGGTGTCAAAGAGACAGGCGGCCATCGGCTCACCACACGGGGATGAAGGCTTGCGGCACATGGTTCACGGCCATGCGCCCTTGAGGCCCGACGGTGATTCCGAGCACATCGAACCGGCAGGTGCGGCCTTCAGAGCCGGTCTGCCGGAGGAACCGGCCGGCGGTGCGGACGATGCGCTGCTGCTTGGCCGGGACCACGGTCTCCTCGGGAAGGATCAGCGCGTCGTCACGGCGGGTGCGGACCTCGACGAACACCACGGTGTCCCGGTCGAGGGCCACGAGGTCGATCTCGCCGCCGGGTCCGCGGTAGTTGCGGGTCACGATGCGGTAGCCCAGAGCCCGGAGGTGCTGTTCGGCACGGCGTTCCCCTTCCCGGCCCAGCCTGGCCCGGTCATCCATCGCCGAACCCTCCAGCCGGGGCCCGGCACGGATGCCGGGACCGGGTTCGCCGCCCGGGGCGCTCAAACCGTGGCCGCGGCGGGTGCGGATGCCGCCCCCCTGGCGACGGCGCGCTTGCGCTCCTTGACGCGGCGGGCCTTGCCCACTCGGTCGCGCAGGTAGTACAGCTTGGCCCGGCGGACGTGACCGGACCGGACCACCTCGATCCTGGCGATCTTGGGTGAATGCAGCGGAAAGATCCGCTCCACGCCCTCGTTGTTCACGATCCGGCGGACCGTAAAGGTCTCGCCGATGCCGCGGCCGCGGCGGGCGATGACCACGCCCTGGTAGGGCTGAATGCGCTGCTTTCCGCCCTCGACGATCCGGACATGGACGGTCACGGTGTCGCCGATGGCAAACGCCGGAAGGTCCGACCGCAGGTCGCTCTGTTCGACGGCTTGAATGAGCTGGTTGATCATGATGCTGCTCCCTCGTCCGCGCTGGTCCACAGATCCGGCCGCGCGCTCTGCAGCCGCTGGTACAGGTCCGGACGGCGCTGCCGCGTTCGCTCCAGGGCCTGTTCCCTCCGCCACCGGGCGATGCGGGTATGGTCGCCGGACAACAGAACCTCGGGCACCGCCAGGCCGCGATACTCCCGCGGCCGGGTGTACTGCGGATACTCCAGCAAGCCCTCCGAGAAGGACTCGGTCTCGATCGATTCCTCGTCGCCCACCGCCCCGGGCAGCAGCCGGACCACCGCGTCCACCACCGCCATCGCCGCCGCCTCGCCGCCGGAAAGCACATAGTCCCCGACGGAGATCTCCCGCGGCCTGAGGCCTTCGCGAATCCGCTCGTCGAAGCCCTCGTAGTGGCCGCAGATCAGCAACAGCCGCTGGCGACCGGCCAGTTCGCGGGCGACGGCCTGAGTCAACGGCTCGCCCTGCGGGGTCAGCAGGATCCTGGTCGCCGGCCGCGGGTCCACGCTCTCGACGTGCTCCACGGCATCGAATACCACCGGGCACATCATCACCATGCCCGGACCGCCTCCGAAGGGGCGGTCATCCACGCTGCGGTGGGTGTCCGTCGCGTAGTCCCGGATGTTCGTGCACCGGACGGTGACGAGTCCGGCCGCCTGGGCCCGGCCGATGATGCTGGCGCCGAAGAACGGCTCGATCGCCCCGGGAAACAGCGTCAGCACGTCGATCCGCACGACCGCAGGTCTCGTCGGTTCAACCAGTCGAGGCCGTCTTCCTCGCCCGCCTGACCAGTTCGCGGACCGTGTTGCTGGGCTGGGCCCCGACCTTCAACCAGTGGTCGATGCGATCCAGTTTCAGGCCGTAGCGCATGGCCGGTACCTTGTGGGCCGGGTCATAGAATCCCAGCTCCTCCAGGACGCGGCCGTCCCGGGTGCTGCGCACATCCACCGCCGCCAGGCGGTAGGACGGCTTGTGCTTGCGCCCCGTACGTTTCAACCGAATGCGCACCATGTCACGCTGCTCCTGAACACCGTCCCCGGCCCGTCGATCACGCACCGGAACACCGGACGGGCCGCGGACGCCGGCCACTCAGCCCCGCCCGGATGCGGGAACATGGCACTGTATCACAAAGCGCCCGCCCAGGCAACGCCCGGGTCGCCCGGCCCCGAGCCCGCCGGGTGCGGGGCACGGCCGGGGGACCCCGGCCGGTTGAAGCCCGCCAGGGCGGCAGGGTAGAATCCGGCCTACGGCGTCGGCCGGGGTTGCCGCCCCGCTCGGGCGGATCGGATTCGCCGACCACCCTCCAGGACGGATGTCCGACCCCCGGCGGCCCTGGTGAGGTATTCTCGCATGATCCTGATTCAAGCCCTGTTGGTCGGTCTGGCGGGATGGCCTTCGGCCCCCGACAGCCCCCCGGCCAGCCGCCCGGCGCCGCCGGCACGCCCGCAGTTCTACTCGGCGGTCCTGAACCGGCTGATCGATGACCCCAACTGGATCGCCCTGCCCGAGGCCCTGCCCGCGTTCAAGGGTCGGGGGGGCAGGGGGCCGGGAACCAGGGACAAGGACCGCGAGGATCCGCCGCTGGGCTCCAGCTTCATGCCCTGGCTGGGCGAGGGGACCTCTTCTTCCGGTTCGGACACGACCTCCAGCTCCAGCTACAGCTCCAACTCGCGATCAAGCCGTTCAGACCGCGATTCCTCGTCGCGTTCGAGCCGCTCAACACGCGAATCCTCGCGTTCCCGGCGCGAGCGGACTGCACAGTACGGCGGCTACGGGTCCGACGATACCGGCAGGAAGGTCCGAACCATCCGAAACAAGACCACCCGCCGCGACGACGGCTCTTGAACCACGCCGCCGGGCTCCGGCTCCGGGGCGGCCGGGCCGTTCTCCCCGGGATCGATGCCAGGTTGCAGGAACCCGCCGGGCGGAAGGCGCATCTCACCCGTGGGGGCACTGCCGGCAGGGCACAAGACCCGCATAGTCGGCCGCGCGGATCCGCCGGCGGATGTCGTTGATCTCCGGGGAGTTCCAGACCTCGCGGATGCTGCGTCCGGCCACGTTGCCCAGCCGCAGTTCGCCGTTGACGTCCGGGCAGCAGAAGGCGTAGTCCCCGTTCCAGTGCACCAGCAGCCGGCCCCCCTGGCCGCAATACCGCCGCGGGCGAGCCTGATCCTGCGGAACCACCTGCCGGATGGTGCCGTCGGCGGCCATGTAGGCGTTGCCCTCCACCTTGGCAATGTGGATGAGGTTGATGTTGGCCACATGCGGCCGCCAGCGTTCGACGAAGCGGGCGACTTCCGGCGCCCCGGGATCGTCGCAGAGCTTGGTGATGCACACCTCCAGATCCGCGATCCCCATCTCCCCGGCCACCTCCAGCAGACCCAGAATGTTGCGTTCGACGACCGGGTAGGATGACCCCGGACGGATCCTCTCCAGATCCCCCTCCAGCCCATCCACGGAAAAGCCGAAGCCCCGGAGCCCGGCCTGCAGCAGCCACCGGGCGCGGTCCCGGCTCAGCAGCATGCCGTTGGTCTGAATGCCGAAGACCGTGGTCACGCCGCTGCGGCGCCGGACCGCGCTGAGGTGAGCGACCATGTGCTCCAGCGCCGGGTTCAGCAGGGGCTCGCCGAGGTAATACAGACAGAGCACCACGCCCGGCTCCAGACAGGCCTCGTCCACAACCCGGCGGAAGGTTTCGAAGCTCATGTCTCCGGTCGGCCGGGTCATCTGGTTGCGGGTGCACATGATGCACCGCAGGTTGCAGCGATTGGTGATCTCCAGCTGAATCCGGGGCGGAAAGTCCGGCACCGGCAGCAGCAGCGCGTGCTCGTCAAAGGCCCGCATGATCCTGGCCCGGGCGTGGCGATCGATGTCGTTGCGACGCTCACACGGCTTGTCGGCGAGCATCGACCAGGCGCGCACGGCTTCATGGATGTCCCCCATCTTCGCCAGCACGTCCCCCAGGGCCAGAACGCACCGCGAGCGAAGCCGGGCGTCGCGGGTCGTCTTGGCCATGGCCCCCAGCCGCTGGTAGCCCTCCTTGAGCCGGCCCTGGTTGACCGAGTGCACCGCGTCCTCGAACTCGGCTTCCTCCGGTGACCGGGAACGTTCAGCAACGGCGTCCATGGGCAGGATATCGTCCATCGGCCTGCGACAGGCGCTGTCTGATCCCGGTCTGAAACTGACTTTGGTCGTACCGGCAGGTCGAAGGGGGTATTTACCCCAGGGCGGGCCTGCCGGTCCCTTGCGGCCATCCCTCACCCGCCGCCACGGCGAGCCGGTGCCCGCCCGGTTGCGCCGGGCCGCCTGGGCGGAAGGCGCGCGGCTCCCGCCCCTCGGGCCTTGACCCGGGGGGAGAAAATCGGCGAGCTGCTTGAAAACCCCGAAACGCGGCCGGGCCGGGATCCCGGAACATACAATCATGTGTACGCGTGGCGACGGTCAGGTCTCATCGTCCCCCAGCCGGCAGGAGACATCCCGATGCGATCATTGATGCTGCGGGTCAACGGGATGCACAGCGACCACTGTGCCGAACATGTCGCCGAGAGCCTCAAGCAGACCAGGGGCGTGCACGAGGTCGAAGTGGATGTCATGTCGCACACCGCCCGGGTCGAACATGACGAGAAGCTCTGCCACGCCCGCGATCTGATCGAGGCCGTGCAGCGGGCGGGGTTCCAGGTCGATATGCTGGGTCTCTGCTGAGCAGGCCCGGCCGGTGCTCAGAACGGCGTCACCCGCTCACCGCCGGCGGCGACACTGCGGGCTTCCGCCAGGGCGACGGCCACCGCGTCGCGGCTCTCAAGGGGCGTCGAGATTCGCGGCGCCTCGCCGCGTTCGATGCACGAGAGGAAGTAGTCGATCTCGCCGAAGTAGCCGTCGTCGGGAGTCAGCGCCGGCACCATGGGTTCGGCGCCGGTCCGGTAGACGGTCAGCGGCCGGCCGCTCTGGAGATCCCAGCACACCGAGGCCTGCTCGAAAGCCGCGGTGAAACCCATGTTGAAGCCGAACCCGGCGTGCAGGTCCCAGAAACCCTCCAGCTCCACCACCACATCCCGGCCGACCGTCCAGGAGGCATGGATCCGGTCCAGGCTTCCCCCGGCGCGCGTGCAGCCGCGGGCGCGGACGGCCTGCGGCCTGCCGAACAGCCACAGCGCGAAGTCCACGTCATGAACGTGCAGATCCAGCACCGCCCCGCCGGAAAGCTCCGGGCGCAGCAGCCAGTTGTTCAGCGAATAGTCGGGCGTCTGAGACTGGCGCCGCAGATGCAGGGCCCGCAGCGCCCCGAAACGGCCGTCCGTGAACGCCTCCCGGAGGTAGACGTACTCGGGCCAGAAGCGGATGCACTGGGCGATCATGAAGCGCCCGGGGGCCCGCGATGCGGCCTCCAGCATGGCGTCGCAGTCGGCCAGGTTCAGGGCCATGGGCTTCTCGCAGAGCACATGCCGGCCGGCCTGCAGGGCGGCGACGGCGATCGGGCGGTGCAGGGGCGTCGGCACGCAGATGTCGACCAGATCGACCGCCGAGTCGGCCACCACCTCGCGCCAGTCGGTGCAGGGTCGAATGTCGCCCAGGTCGCGACGCGTTCCCTGCCGGTCGCCCAGGTTGCCGCCCACGCCCGACCAGTCGCCGGCGCGGCGGGCAGCATCCTGGTCGCACAGAACCGTGACTGCGGCCCGATCCCCCAGCCGCGCGTACTGGTTGAAGTGGTTGCGTCCGATGAAACCGGCACCGATCAGTCCGACCCGAATCATGCCCGCTCCCTCGTCTGCACCGAACCCACCTGCCCGACCGGTCCGCCGGCTGGCGATCGTCCGTCCCGGGCCGCTCGCCCGCAGATCAGCCCGCCTGACCGGCGGCATCCTACGCCCCGCATGTCCCGGCGTCCACGCGTCGCAGGCCTCCCGGCCGGCGTTCAGCCGGTCTGGTACCGCCGGCCGGGCTGAGGTTGGCAGCCCGAGGGAACCTGGAGCTGCGCAGTCGCCGCGGCCAGAACCCCTCGGCCATCCGCCGTGCCTGTGGTGGCCGGCGCCCTGGCAGCAGAGGCTTGCACGTCCGGCTGTAAACCGAAACGTTTTCGCGTCGTTCAGTCAGTACGGATCCGCCCGGAATGGTCAGATATCCGTCGCATGCCCGACAGCTCAACAGGTTGCCCGATCGATCGTTTCCAGGTAAGATGAAGCTCCATAAGTGCCGAGGGAAAAAAGGCTTGCACACCACCCAGACCAGTCTGTTGTGGGCCGTGCGCGATCCCGACAATCGGGACGCCTGGGTCAGCTTCTACCGGATCTACGCGCCGATGATCCGGCATTTCGCCCGCCGCATGGGGCTCAGCGAGGCCGACAGCGAGGACGTGCTCCAGGAGGTGATGGTCCTGGCCCACCGGTCGCTGCGCGACGGCGGGTATGACCCGGCACGCGGCCGGTTCCGCGGCTGGCTGTACGGCATCGCCCGCAACCGGGCCCTGATGGCTCTGCGGGCCCGAGGGCGGCGGACGCGTGTGCAGTGCGCGGCCGGCCCGGACGGCTCGGACATGCTGGCGCAGATCGAGGATCCCGGCGACCAGGCCGCGGCGGCGATCTGGCGGCAGGAGTGGCGTTATGCCCTGCTGAGCGCCGCCCTGGAGCACGTGCGGGACGAGGTAGGCGGCAAGACGTTCGAGGCCTTCGTGGACCACGCCATCAATCACGTGCCGGTCGAGACGGTCGCGGCCCGCCTGGGGATCGCGCCCTCCAGCGTCTACGTGTACAAAGGACGCGTGCTCGAGGCGATCCGCAGATGGGTGGCCCGTTTCGAGGACCTCCCGGAGGAGTAGGTTTTCGTGTGACGCCCGAACCCGATTCCACCCCTGCGGCCGCTTCGGATCCGGCGCCCCCTCAGACCCCGGCGCCGGCCGGGGAAGCACCGGCCGGAGTCGAGTCGCCCGAGGACGCCGCCCTGCTGGAGGATCTGCGGACCGTCCTGCTGCGGGAGGGGCCCGCGGTGCCGCCGGCGGGCCGACCGGCCGACCTGCCGCGCGGAAGCCGGTTCGGCGAGTACATCGTGGGGCGGCTCATCGGCGAGGGCGGCATGGCCCGGGTATACGCCGCCCGGGACGCCCGCAGCGACGGGTCTGCGGCGCTGAAGGTCCTCAAGCCCGAGTACCTCGCCAGCCGGGAGATGCTCGAGCGCTTCTGGCGCGAGGCCCGCAGCATGGCCCGCGTCCGACACGACAACGTGATCCGGATCCTCGGCTTTCCCCAGGAGGGCGACGTTCAGGCGATCGCCCTGGAACTGCTGACCGGCCGGAGTCTGCGCCACCATCTCGATGCCGCCCGGCCGGAAGGACGGCTCACGCCCATCTCCCAGGCCGTGGCCTGGGCGACCCAGGCGGCCAGGGGGCTGGCGGCGGCTCACGCCGTCGGCATGGTCCACCGCGACGTGAAGCCCTCCAATCTGCTGTTCGACGCCGCCGGCACGCTCAAGGTGGCCGACTTCGGGGCCATCCTGCTGCTGGAGGGGGCCACCTGGCTGACCGGCGTGGGCAAGCAGATCGGCACGCCGGCGTATATGAGCCCCGAGC
>CAZSYS010000097.1:0-12979 GCA_964611365.1 uncultured Planctomycetales bacterium | reverse complement strand
GCATCGGCCCCAACGACCGTATCCAGATCGGGCTGATCGGCGCCGGCGGGGATGGGCTGGGATATGTGGCCCGGGCCGGGCCGGCCGTTGGGGATTTAACCCAATGGGGTTTCATCACTTGAGCTTTCCACGGCCGGCTCGCGCCCGGCGTCGTCCGCCTTGATCCACCGGGTCGGAAAGGGTATCCTATGGCCTTCCAGGGGCGACTGTGGGGCACCCACCGCAGCATGGCCGGCGCGGCCGGGCGGGGCAGACCCGTCCGGTAGCGCGGTATGCGCCCGATGCCCGGGAGGATCGAGGTCATGCCGAAATCCAAGTACGCACCGGCGCTGTTCGAGGTGATCCGCAACCGGCAGGAGACGCGTCCCGGCGGCGGGCTGCCGCTTCCGCGGTGGTGGCGGAGCACTCCGAGCGCCCCCCAGGAGCAGGAGGCCTCCGCCCCGGCCGAGAGCCCGCCGAGCTGCCCGCCGCAGCCCGTGTCGCCGCAGGAATCGCCTGCTGCCCCGCCTGGCGAAGCGGTTGTCGAGCCCGTCGGCGCCGCGGCGTTGCACGCTGAAGCGTTTCGGCCGGCGGCCCCGGCCGGCGGCGATGAGTCCGTTCCGCGGCGGCCCTGGCGGCTGGAGGGCGACCGTCTGGAGATCCGGCTCAGGCCGATGGTTGTCGTGGTCGTTGCAGGCGCGCTGCTGGTCAGCTGGGTGGTGGCCTACCAGCTGGGCCGCGGGACGCGTCCGGCGACCGGAGCGGCGGCCGGCGGCGGCGGCGAGGAGATTGTGTCGGACCCGATCCAGGAGGCGATGCTCCGCCCGCCGGATCCGACGGTGCTGAACGTCAGCGGTCCGCCGCGCAGCCGCCCCCGGGCGGGCGGGGAACCGCAGGCGGCCGTCGATGCGAAGGCTCCGTCCGGCCAGGCCGGCGGCGAGGCCGGCGCGAAGGCGGGCGTCGTCCCCGTGGCCGGTGAGCCGGCGGCCCAGCGTACCGAGCCGGCTGCGGCGAATCTGAACCGCGTGCTGATCCAGGTGTTTGCGCCGGAGCACAAGGCCGCCGCCGAGCATGTGCAGCGCTGGCTGGAGACGTCCTACAGCGTGCGCACCGAGCTGATCCGCAAGAGCAAGGGCGACTGGTGGCTGGCGACCACGGACGGATTTGATTTCAGTCAGCCCGGAGACAAGGAGCTTTGTGAGAAGTTCATCAGCGACATCAAGAGCCTCGGCCGCGAGTGCGGCCGCGAGCTGGCCAGGGCCGGGTTGCCGGTGTACAACCTGACTGGGCCTTATGCGTTTCGTTGACCGGCGTCCGCCGGCCGCCCCCGGGGCGGGCCGCGGGCCGCGAAATCGGATGCGGATCGGATCATCCGGGAACGGGCCGGGCGCCGGCCGTGCCCCCGAGAGGCTGATCACCACGAAGGAGTGAGCCGCAGATGTCCGTCGATCGTTCCCTCAAGACGGCCGGCAACCTGAGCCGGCATCGCAACGTGCTGTCCCGCGCCGAGCGGGTCGAGCGGATGAAGGCCGAGGATCGCTGGGAGGAAGGGCGCGGGGTGCTGGGGCTGCCCAAGGTCGCCAACCGCAACGCCAAGGTCGGCAAGAAGTCCAAGAAGAAGGAAGAGGCCGCCGCGGCCGCTCCCGCGACCGGCGGCGAGGCCAAGAAGTAACCGCCGCGGCCGCCGCCGGGGTTTCCGGGAAGAGCTCGTCCCGGCCTTCGCGCCGCCGGCCGGGCCGCGCCTGTCGGGCGGGAGGCGTCATGTCCCTGTTGGACGGTCGGGCCTTCATTTCCCAGCGCAGCCGCTCGGTGGACGCCTCGGGCATCCGCAAGGTGTTCGACCTGGCGGCCAGGCTGAGCGACCCGATCAACCTGTCGATCGGCCAGCCGGACTATCCGGTGCCCGAGTCGATCAAGCGGGCGGCGGCGGCGGCCATCGCCGCCGACCGCAACGGCTACACCGTGACCCAGGGCATCGAGCCGCTGCGCGAGCGGCTGGCGGAGGACATTCGCCGCGAATGCGGGCACGCCCTGCCGGTGCTGGTGACCTCGGGCGTGTCCGGCGGCATTCTTCTGGCCCTGATGGCCCTGCTGGACCCCGGCGACGAGGTGCTGCTGGGCGACCCCTATTTCGTGATCTACAGGCACGCGGTGCGGCTGGTGGGCGGCCGGCCGGTGCTGGTGGACACCTATCCGACCTTCGGCTTCGACCCGGCCCGCTTCGAGGCCGCGGTGACGCCGCGGACCAAGCTGCTGGTGCTGGCCACGCCCAGCAATCCGACCGGCGTGGTGCTGGATGACGAGGCTTTGCGCCAGGCCGCCGGGCTGGCCGAGCGGCACAACCTGATCCTGCTGGTGGACGAGATCTACAACCGGCTGGTGTACGACGCTCCGTGTCCGTCGGCCCTGAGGCACGCTCCTCACCGGACGCTGCTGCTGCGCGGTTTCGGCAAGAGCTACGGCATGACGGGCTGGCGGCTGGGCTATGCCGCTGGGCCGGCGTTCCTCATCGAGGAGATGACCAAACTCCAGCAGTACACCTTCGTCTGCGCCCCGAGCATCGCCCAGTACGCGGGCCTGGCGGCGCTGGACGCCGACATGACCGGCCACGTGGACGATTACCGCCGCAAGCGCGACCTGGTGTACGACCTGCTGTCGGCGGACTTCGAGATGGTCCGGCCCGGAGGCGGCTTTTACTTCTTTCCCCGGGTTCCAGGCCGGTTTTCCGGTGCGACGGCCTTCGTCGAGCAGGCCATCGCCCGCAGCGTGCTGGTGATCCCCGGGTCGGTCTTCAGCGAGCGCGACACTCACTTCCGGATCAGCTACGCGGCGCCGGACGACCGGCTGCGGCGGGGCTGCGCGATCCTCTGCGACCTGGCCCGCGGCATCTGACGGCCGGCGGGGCGGTGCTCAGCGGTGTTCGTGGTCGAAGATGTGCTCGGTGCAGTAGCCGCGCCCGCCGGTGCAGGCCGGACAGTAGCGGAAGTCCATCGTCGGGTGGGTCCGGTCGGTGATGCCGCAGACCGCGCAGCGGTGCAGCGCCCGATCCGGGTCCGGCCGGGAGACGGCCCGGCGCAGGTGGCTGCGGCCGCGCATCTTCGCCCGCTGAAGGATCTCGCGCCCGAAGAACAGGAAGAAGTTGGCCACCGACGCCTGGATGTAGAAGCGCCGGGCCCAGTCGCCGTCCAGAAACGCCAGCACCAGCAGGATCCAGGTCACCGCCGCCAGCCACCTGACCTTGACCGGCAGGATGAAGAACAGCAGCAGCTCGAAATCCGGGTACAGGAAGGCGAAGGCCAGGAACACCGAGGTCGAGATGTACAGGTTGGTGCCGGGCGTGTCGGGCACCAGCCACGCCGAGGCCGCCGTCAGCCCGACGGCGATCAGCAGGTAGACGTTGTAACGGAAGGCCCCCCAGTGGATCTCCAGGGCGGTGCCCATGAGGTAGAGCAGATACAGGGCGAAGAAGGCGAACAGCGGGTTGTCCGACGGCGGGATGAACAGGAACGTCGCCAGCCGCCAGACCTCGCCCTCCAGCACCCGGGCGGGCACCAGCAGCATCTTCTCGACCACCGTCGGGCGACCCAGGCCGATGACGTAGAACATCGCCTGGCCGACGACCAGATAGAGGGTGACGTTCGGCAGGGCGTAGCGCCCGAAGCGGCGTTCCAGCCGGACCAGCCAGGTCATGCGCGCCTCCCGCGTGGCAGACCGCCGGACCGGCCACGCCGCGACATTATGGACGCCCGCCGCGCGGCGGGCAAACCGCGGCGAGGCGGATTTGCGTTCCACGCGCCGCCGGGCCGCTTGACCCCGCCGCCGGCGCCGGTATACCTGCCCGCGACGCCGGTGAAGCGGCAGTGATCGCCCGCGCCGGATGTGCGGTTGTCGGAGACGGATCATGACTCAGGATCATCGCGCTGCGGTCGCATGCCCGCCGGGGTGCCGGCGTGCGCACGACAGGTCCGGTCAACACCGCCGGAGCCGCATCGCCGCCCTGGCCCTGGCGGTCTCGGCCGCGGTCGCGGCCCGCCTGCCGGCCGCGCCGGGCACCATCCCGGACGCATGCCGCGTGCGGCCGCCGGCGGAATGGTTCGAGTCGCTCACCCGGGCCGGAGAGCCGATCAGGTACGCCGGTCCGCATCTGGAGAAGCTGATCTTCCCGCTGGGGGGCCTGGGCACGGGCAGCGTCTGGCTGCACGGCTCGGGGAGGCTGGTCCACTGGCAGATCTTCAACAACATCCGGAAAGATTGCCATATTGACGGCACCTTCTTCGCCGTGCGCATCGAACCGGCCGCCGGCGATCCGCACACGCGGGTGCTGTGCCGCGATCCGGTCGGATCGCTGCCCGGCATCGCCGACGTCTCCTTCATCGGGCGCTATCCGGTGGCCGGACTGACGCTGCGGGATCCGTCGCTGCCGGTGGAGCTCGAGCTGGAGGCCTTCAACCCGCTGATCCCGCTGGCCGAGCAGGATTCCGCCCTGCCCTGCGCGATCTTCACCCTGCGGGCCCGCAACCTCGGCGGCCAGCCGGCCCGCGTGGCGTTTCTGGCGTCGCTGCAGAACGCCGTGGGCCACCTCGGCCGCGGGGCCTCGCGCGGCGTGCAGCATCCCGGCTACGGCGGCAACATGAACCGCCTGCTGCGCGACGAAGCCATGACCGCGGTGCTGATGCGGGCGGCGCCCGGCCGGCCGGCGCGGATGACGCCGCCGATGGAGCTGCTGGTCGACCACGACCGCCTGCCGGTCGAGGGCGATGAGCCGGTCGAGGGGCTGGTCATGGCCGCCGCCGGTCGGCCCAAGACCACCCCGGCCGTCCGCAGCCTCTACTGGCTGGCGGGCGGAGACCTGCGGCTGACGGGCGGCTCGACGCTGGCCCATATCGCCGAGGCGGTGCGGGCTCACGGCGGGTTTCTGCTGTTGGACGGCCCGGACAGCCCGCTGGCCCGGCCGGTCGCGCCCACCGTCCCGGCCGATCAGCGGCGGCGCGAGACCGTGTTCGCCGGCTTCGACGACCCCGGCTACGCCCAGTGGGCGGTCGAAGGCACGGCCTTCGGCACGGGCCCGAAGCGCGGCACGCTGCCCGACCAGAATCCGGTCGGCGGCTTCACCGGCGCCGGGCTGATCAACAGTTTCGAGGGCGGCGACGGTCCGCACGGGCGGCTGGTCTCCCCGGAGTTCATCGTCAAGGAGCGGTTCATCTCCCTGCTGGTCGGCGGGGGGCGCAAGCCCGGAGTTTGCGGCGTCCACCTGCTGGTCGAGGGCAACGTCGTCCGCTCCGCCACCGGCGAGGACTCCGAGCGGCTCCGCCGCGTCGAGTGGGACGTCGCGGAGTTCGAAGACCGCCCGGCCCGCATCGAGATCGTCGATGCCGACAGCGGGTCCTGGGGGCACGTGCTGGTCGACGACATCCGCTTCAGCAACCTGCCGGTCGATGCGATCACCGGGGAGGAAGCCCAGGCCTGGAACGGCCTGTTGGAGCCGCTGGGGGATCCAGTGCCCGGAGCATCGGTCGGCGTGGGGCGCGGACGGGTGATGATCGCCCCGGCCGGGTTCCTGCCGCCGGCCGACGAACCTCCCGGCGTGCGCCGCGACAGGCTGCTGGCGAGCTTGGCGGAGCTGGCCGGCGCGATCTACGACCCTGCCGCCGGGCAGCCGATAAACGCGCCGTCCTTCGGCACCATGTGCCTGGCCTCGCCCGACCCGCAGGCCGCTGCTCTGGTCGCCTGGACCGATGAGGCGGAACTGCTGGGACATCTGGCCGGCGGCGCCGCGACCGCCCCGGCCGGGCCGTCGGACCGTTCCTGGACCGCCCCGACGCCCGCCGGCCGCACGGTCAACGCCGCTCTTCGCCTGGACCGCACCGTCGGCCCCGGCCAGGTCGCCGAGGCCGTGTTCGTGATCGCCTGGCACTTTCCCAGCCAGCACTACCCCCACAACCACTGGCGACCGCGGGGCGGGAACACGCATCCGGTCGGGGTGATGTACGCCAACTGGTTCACCGATGCCGGGGCCGTGGCCCGCGCCGTCGTAACCGGCCTGGAACGCCTGCGGGCCGGCACAATGGCTTACCGCGACGCGCTGTTCGATACCTCGCTGCCGCAGTATCTGGTGGACGCTGTCGCGGCCGGGGCCTCGATTCCGCGGTCTCCGACCTGCTTCTGGACGCGCGACGGCACATTCTACGGCTACGAGGGCTGCAATCCGGCCGGGGGCGGCTGCTGCCCGATGAACTGTAACCACGTGTGGAACTACGCCCAGACGCCGGCGCGGCTGTGGCCGGCCCTGGAGCGCGATATGCGGGTGACCGAGCTGGACTTCCACCAGGCCGCCGACGGCGCCATCGACCACCGGGTCAGCGTGCCGCGCGACCGGCGCCGCCCCAACCACCCCGCGGCCGACGGGCAGTGCGGGGCGGTGCTCAAGGCGTACCGCGAGCATCTGCTGTCACCCGACCGCCGCTTCCTGGACGACCACTGGGAGCGGATCCGCAGGGCCATGGACTACGCGATCCGCACCTGGGACACCGACGCCGACGGCGTCATGGAGCAGCCGCAGTTCAATACGTACGACCGCGAGATCTTCGGGCCCAACACCTTCGTGGGCTCGCTGTACCTGGCGGCCCTGCGTGCCGCCGAGACCATGGCCCGGCTGTGCCGCGACGAGGCCGCCGCCGGACGCTACCGCGAGCTTTTCGAGAAGGGCCGGGCCACGATCGCCCGGACGCTGTTCAACGGCGAGTACTACATCCAGGCCGCCGACCGCATCGAGCAGGGCTACGGGCGCGGCTGCTGGTCCGATCAGCTCGTCGGGCAGTGGTGGGCCCGGATGCTGGGGCTGGGCGACATCCTGCCGGCCGAGCAGGTCCGCAGCGCCCTGTCGGCGGTCTTCCGGCACAACTGGCTGTGGTCGATGGAGGGCTTCGAGGGCACGCAGCGGTTCCGGGAGTTCGCCGACGGCCGCGACAAGGGCCTGCTGTGCGGCACCTGGCCGGACGGCGGCCGGCCGGAGGATCCGATTCTCTACCGCGACGAGTGCTGGACCGGCGTGGAGTACCAGGTGGCCGCCCACAAGCTCTACGAGGGACAGGTTGAGGAGGCCCTGGCCATCGTGCGCGGCGTGCGCGAGCGGTACGACGGCACCCGCCGCAGCCCGTGGAACGAGATCGAGTGCGGCGACTGCTACGTGCGGGCGATGAGCAGCTGGAGCCTGCTGACCGCCGCCCAGGGCCTGCGCTACGACGGCCCGGCCGGCGAGATCGGCTTCGACCCCCGGCTGTCGCCGGAGGATCATCGCAGCCTGTTCACCGCGGCCTGCGGCTGGGGACGCTACGAGCAGAAACGCCGCGACCGGCGGCAGGAGAGCCGCATCGTGATGATCGCCGGGCGGCTGGACCTGGCCGTGCTGCGCCTGGGGCTGCCGGCCGAGGCCCGTTCGGCCGCCGGGCAGGCGAGAATGGACGACACCCCGCTGTCGGTCGAGATCGCCGTGAACGCCCCGGAGGTCGAGATCCGCATGACCCCGCCGATCGCCGTCACCGCCGGCCGGACGCTGCACGTCGACCTGGACTGGGAATGACGCCCCCGGCCCGCCTGCGGCGCAGCCCCCGGCGTCGCGAAGCGCCGTAGCGGCCGGGCGCACGGGTCTGCGGCCTGGCCGCGGGGAGGCCGGTGGCGTCTGTCTTATGGGCCTCTGCCGCCGCCGGGCCTCTGAAGGCCGGCTGCCTGGCATATCCACGTGTCGGGGACGTTGGCCGGTCCGGAAGACTCTTGCCAAGAACGGCCGGCACAAAACCTCCCCGGCCCGGCGTTCCTGCCGGGGTAAACGGCATCATCTGAGCCGCAGCCGGAACTTCGGGCCCGCGAGCCTGCAAGAGATTTATAGGAGACTAAGACGACTGCCCCGGCCGTCAATCCCATCGGCAGACCTGATTGCTAACCTTCCGTCTGACACAACGATGCAGCCGGACGGTTCGCGAACAATCCGGCGGAAACACCGACCGCAGCATCCGGACCAGACCGGCAGCAGTACTTGCCGGGGGCGGTGGCGACCGGGGGGAAAATACACGGGTCCGATATCCGCCTAACTTTGCCGGCAATAAGGATTTACGCCGCGCCCCGATCCGAACGATATTGTACACGGCCAGATGTGCCGTCCGCCCGTCGGGTGGTGGCCCGCCGGCCGATGGAGGTCTGGTCCGCATGCCCTGGCCCGCCGGGAGTATGGGCGGTCCATGAAGTTCTGCTGCCGCCGGCCCGGCGGGGGGGCGATGCCCGCGCAATCATGTTGTCGATGATGGACGCAGGACCTTACACCGTGCTGCTGATTGACGACTTCGAGGGCGACCGGCGCCTCGGAGAGCGGATCCTGCTTCGCGGCGGGTACCGGGTGGTCCTTGCGGCCAACGGGCAGGACGGGGTCGAAAAGGCCGTGGAGTTCCGCCCGGCGGTGATCGTGATGGACGTGCTCATGCCGGTGATGGACGGCCGCGAGGCCGCCCGGCGGCTGCGCGAGCATCCGGCCACCGCGGGCATCCCGATCCTGATGGTCAGCGCTTTTTCCTCAGAGGACGATCTGGCCTCGGGGCTGGACGCGGGGGCCGACGAGTACATCACCAAGCCGCTGCGGCCGCGCGAGTTCCTGTTGCGCATCCGCTCGCTCATCCGCCTGCGGGAATCGCAGCTGACCATCGAGCGGACCAACGCCAAGCTGCAGCGCCGGACGGAGATCCTCTCGGCCCTGCACCGCTTCCACGAGCAGGCCGCCGGCAGCGACAGTTTCGAGCGGGCCTGCCGGTGCACGGTGGAGACGGCCGCCGAGCTGCTCAAGAGCGACGAGGTGGCCCTGCTGATGCCCGACCGCACGGGCCAGCGTTTCGAGTTCGTCGAGGCAATCGGCATGCCCGAGGAGCTCTGGCGCGGCGTCGAGATCGGCCTGGATCATCCGATCGCCGCGCGGGTCTACGCCACCCGGCAGGAGCTGGTGCTGGCCAACGCCCATCCCCTGGGATGGCAGCTGGCCGGGGAAGCCCCCGACGGGGGCCTGGTGGTGCCGCTGATCTCCATGCCGCTGCGCAGCACCAACGGGGTGGTCGGGGCCCTGACCATCACCCGCCGCCGGGACGGGGGGGACTACGATCACGAGGACCTGGAGGTTGCCCGGCAGCTGGCCGAAACCGCCGGGCTGGTCCTGGACAATGCCCTGACCCGCAAGAAGCTCGACGAGACCCGCGACTCGATCATCCTCTCGCTGGCCCGGCTCAGCGAGTACCGGCATGCCGAGACCGGCCGGCACCTGGAGCGGGTCCGGGCCCTGTCGATCGCGCTGGCCGAGTATCTGGCCCGCGACCCGCGGATCCCGGACCGCATCGACGCGGCCTACATCGCCGACCTGGGCCGCTCCGCGCCGCTGCACGACATCGGCAAGGTGGCGATTCCGGACTGCATCCTGCTGAAGCGGGGCCAGCTGACCCGCGAGGAGTTCACGCTCATCAAGGAACACACCATCATCGGGGCCGAAACGCTCAAGTCGGTCATCTCCAGCGGGCACGAGATCAGTTTCCTGCAGATGGCCATGGACGTCGCCCGCCACCACCACGAGCGCTGGGACGGGACCGGCTATCCGGACGGGCTGAGCGGGGAGGACATCCCGCTGTGCGCCCGGATCGTGGGGCTGGCGGACACCTACGACGCCATCCGCATGCCGCGGGAGTACAAGCCCGCCCGCAGCCACGAAGACGCCAGCCGGGAGATTCTCAAGGGCTCCGGCGGGCAGTTCGATCCGCGCATCGTGCAGGCGTTCTGTGCTCTGGAGGCGACCTTCAACCGGATCTACCACGAACTGGCCGAGGAGCCGCACGCCGAACCCGGCTTGGCGGCGGTGGCGGTCTCGCGGGTCCCGGTCTGAGGCCGCTCCGGCGGCGGCGCCGGGAAGTTGACCCGTGCCGGCGGCTGGGCCAAGATGTCTTGCGGGTGCAGGGTATGCCCGGAGTTCCGGCCTGCGGGTCTGCCCCGGCGGGGCCCCGCCGGCCGGGCGCGGAGACCGGGGGCTGCGCCTTGTGGACGTGAGAGTGCCCGATGACCGATCTTCCGATGGAACAGCCCCCGCAGCCGGATCCGGCCGTTTCCGGCGACCCCGGCCCCCCGGAGGCTGCCGCTGCCGAATCGGCGCCCGGCCCCGGACCGGCCGTGACGGTGCTGGAGGGGCGGGTGTCGCGCGTGACCGCCGACCGCGTCCACGTCTGTCTGGCGGACGGGCGGCAGGGAGCCGTGCCGCTGATTGAGTTCGCCGGGCAGCTGCTGCCCAAGGAGAGCGACCCGGTCCGGGTGATCATCGACCGGGAGGATCCGGCCACCGGCGAGCTGCTGCTGAGCAAGCGGCAGGCCGACGAGGCGACGTTCTGGGAGTCGGTCAAGCCCGGAGACGTGCTCGAGGGCGTGGTGACGGGCATGAACCGCGGCGGGCTGGACATCGACCTGGGAGGCGCCCGCGCGTTCCTTCCCGGCCCGCAGGTGGACACCCGGCGGATCAAGGACATCTCGACGCTGATCGGCGAGCACCTGCGGTGCGTGGTCACCCAGGTGGACCGCACCACGCGGGACATCATCGTCAGCCGGCGGAAGCTGCTGGAGCGGGAACGCAAGGAGAAGCGGGCCAGTGCCCTGGCGGCGATGAAGGAAGGCGAAATCCGCGCCGGAACCGTGCGGAGCCTCACCGACTACGGCGCCTTCGTGGACGTCGGGGGCGTTGAGGGGCTGCTCCACGTCACCGACATCAGCTGGGGCCGCGTGCAGCGCCCGGACGAAGTGCTGCGGGAGGGCCAGGAGATCGAGGTCTGCGTGATCAAGATCAACCGCGAGACCGGCAAGGTCTCGCTGGGACTCAAGCAGACCCGGCCGGACCCCTGGATCGGCATCGAGCAGCGCTACGCGGTCGGCTCCCGCGTGAAGGCCCGGGTGCTGCGGTTTGCCGACTTCGGGGCCTTCGTGGAGCTCGAGGAGGGCGTCGAGGCCCTCCTGCCGGTCAGCGAGCTGAGCTGGTCCCGGCGGGTGACCCATCCCAGCGAGATCCTGCGGCTGGGCGACGAGATCGAGCTGGCGGTGCTCCGCGTCGAGGAGGGCCGGCGGCGGATTTCGCTGGGCCTCAAGCAGACCGAGGAGAACCCCTGGGACCGGGCCGCCGCCGAGCTGGCGCCGAACGCCCGGGTCAAGGGGAAGGTCGTGCGCATCACCGAGTTCGGCGCCTTTGTGGAGCTTTTTCCCGGGGTCGAGGGCCTGGTCCACATTTCCGAGCTTTCCGACCACCGCGTCAAGACCGTCGGCGATGTCGTCCGGGAGGGCCAGGAGGTCGAGGTCCGTGTGCTCAAGACCGACCGGCAGGCCCAGCGGATCTCCCTGTCGATGAGACCGGAGCCCCAGGCCGCCCCTCCGCCGGCCGCCGAGGCGAAGAAGAAGCGCAAACGTCCGCTGCGCGGCGGGCTGTCATCGCACTTCGAGTGGTGATTTTCGGCCGGTATCCGGCGGTCAGGCGGACTGAGATCCGTCGTCCGGCGAGCGGTGATCCTCTGACCGGTCGTCCGTTGACTGGTGGCCCTGTTCAGCCGCGGCCGGTGCCAGTGGCGAAGGCTGGTTCAGGCGGGCGCAGATCTCCGCGATGATCTCGTTGAAGCGCGCGATATGATAGCTGTCCAGCCGGACCCGGCGATTTCGCCCGCCGCGCCGGTACTCCAGCTCGACCCAGCCCTTGCGGGCGTAACGACCGGCATCCAGACCGGTCATTTCGTCCCAGGCGATCCGATGCCGGCCCACCTTGAGTCCGGCGTCGTCCAGGACCGTCGCCGGCAGCACCACCGACAGGAACCTGACGCCCATCACCGCCCCCACCAGCGACAGCGCCAGAGCCAGCCACTTCTGCCCCATGATGTCGCCCTCGGTGTGCTCGGGGCTCTCGGCGATTTCCAGCTCCCGGACGCGGTCGTCCCGGATGCCGAAGCGGGCGTACGTCGCCGGCCCGACGAACCAGTGGTGCTCCTCGTGGACCATCGCCGGCTCGCCGAGGACGGCCGTCAGCTCGGCCTTCGAGACCCCTTCGTCCACCCGGATCGTCTGACCGCTCATCCAGAAACGCGCGGAGGCCCCGGATTCGCGGGCGGCCCGCTCGACGGCCGGATCGAGCTTCATCCGGCCGACCAGCTCCGCCAGGTGGCGACGGTTGACCCGGGCGTCGAACTTCAGATCCGCAGGCTTGGGATTCATGTGCTGGCGCACCCAGTCCATGTTGGATCTGGGGTAGCCCAGCAGGCCGTCATAGGCGAACCATCCGGCCATGGCGAAGCACATCAGCAGGAAGATGGAAGTCCGGATCTTGTGCTCGCCGGTGCTGCCGCACTGAATCTGCATGTCTGTCGCCGCGCCGCCCTGAACACGCCTGAACCCGCCGACCGGGATGGCTTGCAAGCATGTTTGTACCATGTCCGGGCCCCGGGGACAACGCCGCGGGCATCTTCGGCGGTCGGCGGCCCCGGACTCCGCGGTGACGCGGCCGGGCGGCATGGCCCCGGCGGACCGGCCGGCCCGCCGGGCGGGGCGACATAGGGGCGGCCGAGACCTTGCGACGCCGAGACCAGCTTGAAGACCTGACGATCGTCTTCATTCTTGGCGAGTTCCGTGACCAGCGGCACGTCCGGGATTTCATGCGCGCGCTTCGCGCCGACGGCCATGCGCAATCCGATCTCTCTCGTCCGTTCCGTCACCGACACGAGCAGGATGTTCATGATGCCGATGCCGCCGACGATCAGCGAGATGGAGGCGATGCCCATCAGCATGAGCATCATCGTCCGGCTCGTGCCGGCAATGGTCTTGGCGATGTCTTCCATGGTGCGGACGGTGAAGTCGTCTTCTTCGGACGGGTGGAGATGATGTCTGGCGCGTAGCAGTTCCTTGACGTCGTCCACGACGGCGGGAATGTCATGCCGCGTCTGGGTCGCCACCAGGATCATCC
>CAZSYS010000096.1:12702-12994 GCA_964611365.1 uncultured Planctomycetales bacterium | reverse complement strand
GGGCGGCGAGGAATACGGAATCGACATCCTGAAGGTCCGGGAAATCCTGCAGGTGCTGGACATCTCCCGGGTCCCGCAGACGGCGCCGTTCATGAAGGGGGTTTTCAACCTCCGGGGCAAGGTCATCCCGGTGGTGGATCTGCGGACCCGCTTCGGCATGCCCGAGCGGCCGCACGATGATCAGACCTGCATCATCGTGGTGGACGTGGGAACGCTGATGGGCGTGATCGTGGACACCGTCCGGCAGGTTCAGGACATCCCGGCTTCGGCGATCGACCCCCCGCCCTCGCAC
>CAZSYS010000096.1:0-12692 GCA_964611365.1 uncultured Planctomycetales bacterium | reverse complement strand
GGCCGGGAGGACGCCGCGTGGATCCTGGGCATGGGCAAGGCCGATCGCCGGGTGATCATCCTGCTGGATATCGACGGGGTGCTGAACGCCGAGCCTCTGGTGGCGGATTGACGGGCCTCGCCGGGCGGTCGCGGGCACCGCCGCGGGCGCCGGGCCCCGGGCCGCGGGACGTCCGTCTTGCGGAGCACATGGCAGCGGGGAAGACGCGCGGTAATGCCATGGACCTGATCGTGGACATCGCCGACATGAAGGTCTCGGCCGACCCGGCGGACGAACTGGTGACCTACTCGCTGGGCAGCTGCCTGGGAGTCAGCATCTGGGACCCCGAGGTCCGGGTGGGCGGCATGCTGCACTTCATGCTGCCGCAGGCCTCGGTCTCCCCGGAGAAAGCCAGGGCCAATCCGGCGATGTTCGGCGACACCGGGATTCCCGCCCTGTTCCGCGCCGCCTACGAGCTTGGAGCGGTCAAGCAGCGGATGATCGTCAAGGTCGCCGGCGGCTCGTCGCTGCTGGACGACAACGGCACCTTCAACATCGGCAAGCGCAACTACGTGCTGCTGCGCAAGATCTTCTGGAAGAACGGCGTCCTCATCGACGCGGAGGACGTCGGCGGATCGCTGAGCCGGACCATGCGGCTGAGCGTCGCCACCGGCCGCGTGACCATCCGGAACCGCGGAAGGGAGGTGGAACTGTGACCCGATGCGAAGAGATCCTGACCGCCGTCGGCGAGGTCCAGCCGCTGCCCGGTACGGTGGTCCGGCTGATCAGCGTGATCAACGACCCCAACAGCGCGATCACCGACATCGTCGAGGCGATCCGCTACGACCAGGTGCTGACGGCGCGCATGCTGCGGATCTGCAACTCGGCGTTCTTCGGGGTGTCCCGCGAGGTCACCTGCATCGAGGACGCGCTGCGGCTGCTGGGAACGCTCAAGACCCTGCAGCTGGTCATGGCCATCCACACCAGCACGCTGCTGGACCGCGGACAGAAGGGCTACGACCTGGCCGACGGGCAGCTGTGGCGGCACTCGGTCGGGGTGGCCATCGCCTCCTGCGCGTTCGCCGAGCACACCCGGCCGGCCAACACCAGTCTGGCGTTCACCGCCGGGCTGCTGCACGACATCGGCAAGGTCGTCCTGAGCAACTATGTGGCCCGGGAATTCGCGGAGATCGTGCGGCTGGTCAGCGAGGAGGGCCTGGCCTTCAACACCGCCGAGCAGCGCGTGCTGGGCTTTTCCCACGACGAGATCGGCGCCCGGCTCGCCGAGCGCTGGGCCCTGCCGGATGCCATCGTGGCCTGCATCCGGCACCACCACGACCCGGCCGGGCTGCCGGCGCCGGACCCGCTGGTGGACACCGTCTATCTGGCCAACTGCGCCTGCCTGCTGCTGGGCATCGGCCTGGGCAGCGACGGGCTCTGTTACCGGGCGGATCCGGCGGTCATGGAGCGCTACGGGCTGCATGAGCCGCAGCTCGAGACGGTCGGAATCCAGATGCTGACCGAGCTGAGGCGGGTGGAGGATGCGTTCGCCTGTGCCGACGGGGCGCGGGCGTGCGCCCCGGCGGCGAAGTAGGAGCCTGACGATGGCCAACAACGTGCTGATCGTGGACGATTCGGCCACCATGCGGGAGATGGTCAAGCGGACCCTCCGGATGGCCGGGCTCGACGTGGACGAGGTGTACGAGGCGTCCAACGGCATCGAGGCCCTCGCCCGGCTCGCCGAGCACGAAATCACCGTGATCCTGGTGGACATCAACATGCCCACGATGAACGGGATCCAGCTGCTGACCCGCATGAAACAGAATCAGCGGCTCAGGCACATCCCCATCGTGGTCGCCTCGACCGAGGGCAGCAGGGAGCGTATCGAGCAGATGCAGCAGTTCGGGGCCTACGGCTACGTGCGCAAGCCGTTCCAGCCGGAACAGCTCCGCGACGTGCTGAAACCGCTGTTGGGAGTCAAGCACCATGCCACAGCAGAAAACGCCGACGCTGGCAGCGATCTTTTCTGACGTCCTGGCCAGGCTGGCTTTCATGTTCACCGAAGACCTGCCCGCCGAGCCCATGCCCGGCAGCGGGTGGATCGAGGCCTCCGTCGGCTACCGGGGGCCGGTCGAGGGCCGCCTGTTGCTGACCTGCACCCGGGAGTTCTGCACCGTCCTGGCCTCCAATCTCCTGGGCACCGATCCGGACGACCCCGAGGCCGACGTCAAGGCCGAGGACGCGGTCAAGGAATTCATGAACATCGCCTGCGGGCAGTACGTCACCGCGATTCACGGCACCGAGGCGGTGTTCTGCCTGTCCATCCCCGAGGTCCGGACGGCCGAGGCCCCCTCGATCGACGACACCGGGCCGCAGCAGGCCCTGCTGTCGGTGGACGGGCACCTGGTGCGGCTGCGCCATGAGGCCGGGCCCGCCCCGGCCGCCGACGCGGCCCGGGAGCAGCCATGAGCGTCACGGAGTGGCCGGTCGAGGAAATCGCCGACCTCACCCGCGAGGATTACGAGCTCTTCCGCCGCCTGATCTACGCCAAGAGCGGCATCAACCTCGGCGACGGGAAGATGCAGCTGGTCCGGGCCCGGCTGGGCAAGCGGGTCCGCAGCGGAGGCTTCCGCTCCTTCCGGGAGTACTACCGCCACATCGAGAACGACACCGGCGGCGAGGAGCTCGCCTTCCTGCTGGACGCCATCTCCACCAACACCACCCACCTGTTCCGCGAGATCCGGCACTTCAACCTGCTGCGCGAGACGGTTCAGCGCTGGGTTCGCGACCGGTCCTGGGTCTCGTCCGCCGGGGGCGTCCTGCGGATCTGGTGCGCCGCCAGCTCCAGCGGCGAGGAACCCCACTCCATCGCCATGACGGTTCACGACGCCCTGGGCGACCGGCCGGCCGTCGCCTGCCGCGTCCTGGCCACCGACATCTCCTCGCGGATGCTCGCCCGGGCCCGGCAGGGAGTCTACGAGCCCCATCGCCTGGGCACCGTGCCGCCCCACTTCCGCAGCCGCTACTTCGTCCGGACGCCCGACGGCCCGGGCTTCCAGGTGGCTCCCGAGATCGCGGAGATGATCCGCTTTGCGCGCTTCAACCTCATGACGCCGACGTTCCCGTTCCGCCACGGGTTCCACGTCATCTTCTGCCGCAACGTCATGATCTACTTCGACCGGCCGACCCAGCAGACGCTGATCGAGAAGCTCAGCGGCCAGCTTCGACCCGGAGGGTTGCTGATGATCGGGCACTCCGAAAGCCTCAGCGGCGTCCGTCATCCGCTGGAATACGTCGAACCGACGGTCTACCGCAGGAAGTGACCGGCCGCAGGCTCCGCGCAGCGGATCGCACGGGATTCAGGAATCATGAGACCAGCCGGGCCCATCAGCGTGCTGATCGTCGATGACTCGGCCATGGTGCGCTCGCTCGTGGCCCACGAGCTGTCGCAGCAGCCCGACATCCGGGTGGTCGGGGCGGCCAGAGACCCCTACGAGGCCCGCGAACTGATCATCGCCCACCGCCCGGAAGTGATCGTCCTCGACACGGACATGCCGCGGATGGACGGGCTGACCTTCCTGCGCAAGCTTGTCGTCCACTACCCCGTGCCGGTGATCATGTGCAGCGGGTCCGACGACCCTGCCGGCCGGAAGGCCCTGGCCGCCGTCGAACTCGGGGCCGTGGACGTCGTCCACAAGCCCGAGGCCGGCGGAAGCCCCGCCCTCCGCCTGCTGGCCGCGGAACTGGCCGAGAGAATCCGCGAGGCCGCCGCTTCCATCCTCGTGCGCCCGCACGTCCCCGCCGCCGCCGCGACCGGGCCGGCCGCCTTCGCCGACGCGGGACTGGACCCCGCACGCTGCCTGGTCGTCCTGGGGGCCTCCACCGGCGGAACCGAGGCCATCCGTGCGTTTCTCTCGGCCGTGCCCGCCGACTTTCCGCCGGTCGCGATGGTCCAGCACATGCCCGCCGGATTCACCGCCGCCTTCGCCGGCCGCCTCGACCAGCTCAGCCGCATGAGCGTGGCCGAGGCCGCCGAGGGCGACCCCCTGCGGCCCGGACGCGCTCTGCTGGCCCGCGGCGACACCCAGATGACCGTGGTCCGGTCCGGAGGGCAACTCAGGATCCGCTACGCCGGCACCGAGCCGGTGAACCGCCACTGCCCCAGCGTGGACGTACTGTTCGACTCGGCCGCACGGATCCCCGGCCGGCAGGTGATCGGCGTGCTCCTGACCGGCATGGGCTCCGACGGCGCCGAAGGACTCCTGACCCTGCGACAGGCCGGCGCCCTGACCTTCGCCCAGAATCGCGAAAGCTGCGTGGTCTACGGCATGCCCAAGGCCGCCCTGGATCTGGGCGCCGTCCAGCACCAGGGCCCGCCCGCCGAACTGCCCGGGATGATCGTCCGGGCCCTTCAGGCCGCCGCATGCGACAGGAACAGCAAGGCGCCCGCGCCCGCCGCACACCCCTGAACCGCCCCTTCGGCCCTGCTCCTTGGGACCGGAGATCGCGGGCCCGGACGCAGGCGGGCCGTACTGCCGGCATTCCGCCGGGCCGGGATGGGGACGAGGCGGACAGGCCGGCGTCGCTCAGGCACCCGCACGCCCGCGCACCGCCTGCAGGGCCTCGGCCAGATCGATCTGCTTCTCGTAGATCGCCCGCCCGATGATGATGCCGGCCAGCGGCAGCTGGGCCAGGCGGCGGACGTCCTCGATGTCGGTCACCCCCCCGGAGGCGATGACCGGCACCGGCGACTGCACGGCAATCTCGTCCAGGGCCTCGAGGTTGGGCCCCAGGAGCATGCCGTCGCGGCCGATGTCGGTGTAGATAATCGCCGCCACCGGAAGCCCGGCGGTCCACTGGACGACCTGCAGGGCGGTCTCGGCCCGCTGGCAGGTCCAGCCGCGCACCGCCAGGCGGCCCTGGCGGGCGTCCAGGCCCAGGGCGATCCGCCCGCGGCAGATCTCCTCGTCGAAGAGCCCGGCGAACCAGTCCCAGTCCTCCAGGGCCCGGGTCCCCACAACGCACCGCGACACGCCCGCGGCCAGCAGCGAACGGATGGGCTCCACCTCGCGCAGGCCGCCGCCGACCTCGATCTTCAGCGAGGTCCGCTTCAGGATCCGCTCGATGACCTGCAGGTTGCGGACCTGCCCCTCCCGGGCACCGTCCAGGTCCACCACGTGAACCCAGGAGGCCCCGGCCTGCTCGAACTGCAGGGCCACGTCGAGGGGGTCGTCGGCGTAGTTGATCTGCTGGTTGTAGTCGCCCTGCAGCAGCCGGACGCACCTGCCCTCGCGCAGGTCGATGGCCGGAAGGATGTCCATGCGTGTCCTCCGGGGGCGGCGCCGACCGTCCGCGGGCGGGCGGAACCGGCCGGCACCCGCCGCCGCGACGCGGATGCCGGTTACTGCTCCTCAGCCTCCCCGCCGCCGGCTCCCTTGGCCTGGATGCGGTTGAGCTTCAGGTCCGTGATCTCCATCAGCTTCTCAAAGTCGCCCTCCCCGAGCTTCTCGGCCAGGTCCTGGGCGCTGAGCCTGGCATTGATCCGGTACGTGGCGATGCCCTTGGTGAACTTCATGTTGGCGCTGTTGACGCCCTCGATCTCCGAGATCGCCTTCTTGAGCCGGTTGGCCGCCGGGAACCTGATGCCCTCGACCTCCAGGATCAGCTCCCCGCCGGCCCCGATCTGGATCGACCAGTTCTTCATCACCTGCTGGTAGATCTCCTCGACCACGTTCTCGCCGGCGAACCCCAGGGCCTGCTTTCCGGCCTGGGGGCTGAACTCCTTCTTGCCCCGGGCCCCGCCGCGCGTGACCGGAATCCCGGCGCTGGCCAGCAGCTTGCCGCTGTCGGTGTAGTAGGCCTTGACCTGCACGTCGCAGTTGTAGAAGGCCACGTCGGTGCCGTAGACCTGCTCGATGCCGGCCTGGTTGGCGTTGGCCGTGCCGATGATGAAGAAGTCGGCCTCGGCGTCCTTGGCGATGGCCTGCACCTTGGCCACGTTGTCCTCGGCGGCCGCGTCGGCCGATTCCTTCTCCTTCAGGGCCGCCATCGCCTGTTTGGCCACCAGGTCGAAGCCGCTCTTGTTGAGACGCTCCTCGATGCGGCTCTCCAGCAGGCTGCCCTCCTCGGTCTTGCCGTCGATCCGCTCCACGATGCTGACCATGATCTTCGGCCGGCCGATCTGGTTGAGCACGTTCTGGATCGCGCCCCAGCTGTCCACCAGCACCTTCTTGGAGACCCGGGCCTTGATCGCCACCTTGACGGTGCCGCCGCCGGCCACCTTCGTCGGCCCGCGGATGATCTCGTAGTCGGTCACGATGCCCTCGGCCCGGGCGATGATCGTGTCGTGCATCAGCTGGAAGTTCTCGACCTTGCTGTCGGAGAAGATCTCCTGCTTGCCGCCCTTCTCCAGCGCCGCCCGCAGGGCCGCCCGCACCGCCTGGTCCTTGTCGACGCCCTCACCCTCGGCCTCGACGACGACCACGTCGCCCTCGCCGGCCGCCTGGGCCGCCGGCGCGGGGGCGGCGTTCTGAGCGCTCACCGGCCGGGGCCGCCAGGCCGGGACGGCCATCGCCGCCGTCAGACACATCGTCACGATCCCGCTGCGAAACGTCATGATTGGATCCTCCCTGCGTCCGGACGAAGCCGGCATGCCTCCGAACTGCGCGCCGCAGGCCTGAGATTGTCCCCTTCCCCCGCTCCCGGTCAAGCCGGCCCGTCCATCCCGCCGGAAAAGCCGCTTTCCCGATGGCCGCCGGAGGTCACAGGGCCGCCAGCCGCTGCCGGATGTCGTGGGTCTGCAGCGCCGCGACCAGATCGCCCATCTCCCCGGCGATGATCCGGTCCAGGTTGTGCCAGTCGACGCCGATCCGATGGTCCGTGCAGCGATTCTGAGGGAAATTGTAGGTGCGGATCCGCTCGCTCCGGTCGCCCGAGCCGATCATCCGCCGCCGGCTGGCGTCGCGGATGCTGGCCTGCTGCTGCCGCACGTGGTCGGCCACCCGCGAGGCCAGAACCCGCCGGGCCCTGGCCCGGTTCTTGTGCTGGCTCTTCTCGTCCCGCATCGACACCGTGATCCCCGTCGGCAGGTGCTCCAGCCGGATGGCCGAGGAGACCTTGTTCACGTTCTGCCCGCCCGGCCCGCCGGCGCGGCTCACGTGCTCGACCACGTCCTTCTCCCAGTCGATCCGGACCTGGGCTTCCTCGCATTCCGGCAGCACCGCCACCGTCGCGGCCGAAGTGTGGATCCGGCCCTGCGACTCGGTCTGGGGAACCCGCTGAACCCGGTGCCCGCCGCCTTCATAGCCGAAGTGCTGATAGACCCCCGGACCGCGAATGCCCAGGATCACCTCCCGGAAGCCGCCCAGGTCCGACTCCGAACGGTCCAGCAGCTCGACCTCGAAGCCCTGATGTTCGGCGTAACGCGTATACATCCCGAACAGGTCCCGGGCGAACAAGGCCGCCTCCTCGCCCCCCGT
This sequence comes from uncultured Planctomycetales bacterium, assembly GCA_964611365.1. Classification (GTDB taxonomy): domain Bacteria; phylum Planctomycetota; class Phycisphaerae; order UBA1845; family PWPN01; genus CALLOB01. The sequence continues at coordinate 5,235 of CAZSYS010000096.1, read as the reverse complement.
GCCCGCCCGGATCTCCAGGATCACCGCCGAAACGGCCGCGTCGTCCTCCGTCACCAGGGCCCGCTGCATCTGCTCGAGCAGGGCCGCGGCCCGGGCCTGGAGATCCTGGACCTCGCTCGCGGCCATCTCGCGCAGCTCGGCGTCGATCGACCGGTCGTTCAGCAGGGCCCGGCTGCCGGCCAGCTGCCCGGTCACCGCCAGGTAGGCCTCGTAAGGCTCGACCATCCGCCGAAGCTGGCCGTGCTCGCGGACCAGCCTCGTCACCCGGCCAGTGTCCGAGACCACCTCCGGCCGGACCATCTCCTCGGCCACCTGCGCGCAGCGGCTTCGCAGCTCCTCGAGCTTGCGAACCACGCCCTCGGGGATGTCCGCACCCGACATGGAATCCTCACGCCGCCGCCGGCCGCCGGAACGGACAAGGCCGATTCACGCCGACGATTCCGCGGAAAAGCAACAAGCCACGCCCTCGCGGCAATGCCCGGCCCGGGATGGTTCCCCGGACATCGCCGATCCGGCGTGGCTGTCGATTCGGGCTGCGCCTGGCCGACGCGCCGGCCCCCGGCCATGACCGGGGCCCGCAGCTAGGCCTTGACGCCCTTGCCGGCGGGCTTCTTGAAGTAGTCGCCGCCGAACTTCTTGGTGAATTTCTCGACCCGCCCGGCCGAGTCCACGTAACGCTCCTGGCCGGTGAAGAAAGGATGGCAGTTGGAGCAGATCTCGACCTTGATCTCGGGCTTGGTGGAGCGCGTCTTGAAGGAGAAACCGCAGCCGCAGGTTACGGTGCAGTCCACGTACTTGGGATGAATGTCGGCCTTCATGCTGTCGCCTCTGTGAACCAGCCGCCGCAGCCGGCGTGCCCGCCCGCGCCCCGTACCCCCGGGGCCGGGACACCCGCCCGGCACGCCGGCTTGTTCGGTCCCGCACAACCGCCTGTCGGCACCGAATCCCACCAGTTTAGCCCTCCGCCCTCTCAAGTCAACCTACCCGGTCGGCCACAGTTCTCCGGCAGGCTGTTTCCGGCTCGCGGCCACCCACGACGGGTCCGGACACCGCTGCGTCCCCAGCCCCCGCTTTGCCGGCCCGTCATGGCGTGCCCGGAAGCCCTTGCCCCGGCGCCCCGGCCTTGAGCGTCCATGCCTGACCTGGATCCATTGAGCGAGCACGGTCTGGAAACAAACATAAGTCGTTGTAATTAAATACTTTATGCAGAGATGACCGGGTGGCGGACTTCCGGCGGCGCAGGTCGAGCGGCCGGCTTTGCCGGGGCGGTGTTCAGACCCGACGGCCAGACCCCGTGACCCTCGCCTGATTCGCCCGTTTTCGGACCTTGCACGCCCAGGCCGGGCTCGGTCTCCGCCGGAAACCGAGTCCGCGCGGCAGGTGAACAAGTGCCGCTCCGATCCGGCCGATGTTTCTGAGGATGTGCGTCCGGTGCGCCCGGCGGCGGCGCCGGGGCGATGCGTGCAGGACATGACTTCGGTCACCAGCGAACACGAAACCGCCGCTTCCCTGGGCGGAGGTCCGTCGAACCGGGCTCCCGACGCCGGTCCGGCTACCCCGCGTTGCCGCCCGGGAACCGGCGCCAGCCGCTGCCTGGTCGAGGTGCTGGCCGGCGCCGAGGACTGGCTGGTGTCCCGGATCCTCCAGCACGCCCGCCAGCGCAACTACACGCGGTACACCTCCACCCTCCTGGAAGCCTGGCGGATATCGATCCGGGGCCTGTCGGAGTCGCTGATCGAAGGGGCCCGCCGCTACGCCGGGGTGCCGGAACTGGACCCGGACGAGGATGTCGGCGACGACCCGATGACCCGCTTCGGAGTGATCGAGGCGCAACGCCACCGCCGGCGCGGCGTCAGCCTGGCGATGTTTCTGGGGCTGATGAAGTATTACAAGCAGAGCTACCTCGAGCTCATCGACGAACGCTGCCCCGACGGACCGGCCGCCCCGCTCTGCCGCAGATTCATCGAGCGATGCTTCGACCGCATCGAGATCGCCTTCTGCTCCGAGTGGTCGCGCACCAGCCAGGAGGAAAGGATCGCCGAGCTCCAGGCCCTCAACCGGAGCATGACCAACGAGAAGAACGCCTACCTGACGGTGTTCGAAAGCCTCTCGGACCCTGCGGTGGTGCTTTCGGCCGACGGGCGGATCGTCCACCTCAACCGGGCGGCGGCGGAGCTGCTGGGGGAAGAGCAGAACGCTGCGGGGAGCCGCTACTACGCGTCCGCCGGTCCGGATGTCCGGTCGGCCACGGATGCTCCCGGCTCGCCGACCGGCGACGGCCGGGCAGACGATCCGGCCCGGCCGGTCGGCAGACACGTGGTCGAGGTCTTCCCGTGGCTGGCCGAAGCCTGGGATCAAGAGGGTGACCTTTCCCAAGCCGGCCGGACCCGGGAACTGCAGACCGTCCTGGGCAACCGGCGGCGCCGCTTCCTGATCAAACGGGCCCCGCTGCTGGATGTCAGCCAGAAGTCCGTCGGCAGCGTGCTGACCCTCAGCGATGTGACCGCCACCCGCCAGGCCCAGGAGGAACACGACCGGCTGTTCAACCTCACGGTCGACCTGCTGTGCGTGTTCGACTTCGACGGCGTGTTCCAGCAGGCCAACCCCGCCTGGTCGTCGGCTCTGGGCTGGACGCAGGCGGAGATGCTCGGCCGCAGGTGGCTGGAGTTCGTGCACGCCGACGACCACGAGGCCTCGCGACAGGCCCTGGCGACGCTGGCCGAGGGTCGGCCGCTGTCGGGGTTCGAGAACCGCTTCGTCGGGCGCGACGGCTCGATCCGCCGGCTCTCCTGGAACGCCTTCCCCCTGCCCGAGGAACGCACGGTCTTCGCCGTGGCCCGCGACGTGACCGCCGGCCGGGCGGCCGAGCAGCAGCTGCACGAGGAACACGCCTTCCGCAGCGCGGTGATCGCCGGGGTGACCGAGGGGTTGTGCGTCTGCCACCCGGTCGATGGCTTCCCGCCGGTGATCTTCACCGTCTGGAATGACCGGATGACTCAGATCACCGGCTACACCATGGACCAGGTCAACCGCCGGGGCTGGCTGGAGATGCTGATCCCGGATCCGGCCGCCCGCGAGCCGGTCCGCCGGCGACTGGACCGGGCCTGGAAGGGCGAGGATCTCCACAACGAGGAGTGGACCATCACCCGGGCCGACGGCCGCCGGCGCCTGGTCTCGATCTCGACCTCCTCCATCACCTCGGCCGACGGCGTCACCCACTGCCTGGCCCTGGTCCAGGACGTGACAGAGTTCCGCCAGGCGGTTCAGGCCCTGCGCTCCAGCGAGGCCGACGTGCGTCTCCTGCTGGAGTCCATGGCCGAGGGGGTCTTCGGCACCGACCGCGAAGGCCACTGCACCTTCTGCAATCCCGCGGCCCTGCGCATGCTCGGGTTCGAGGATGCCCGGCAGGTCCTGGGCCGCAACACCCACGAGCTGTTCCACCATTCCCTGCCCGACGGCACCCCCCACGGCCCCGAGCAGTGCATGGTGCTGCGGACGATCCGCCAGGGCCGCCGGGAGCACATCGAGGGCGAGGTCTTCTGGCGGGCCGACGGGCGCCCGTTGGCGGTGGAGTTCTGGTCGCATCCGGTGGTCCGGGACGGGGAGACCGTCGGCGCCGTGGTCACCTTCCAGGACATCACCGAGCGCCAGCAGGCTCGCGAGGCCCTGCGGCTGCACGCCCAGGCCCTGGAGGTCGCCAACGCGGCCCTGGCCCGGGCGAACGCCGAACTGGCCCGCCAGAACGCCAACCTCGATGAGTTCACCTATGTCGCCAGCCATGACCTGCAGGAGCCGCTTCGCAAGATCGTGGGGTTCAGCGACCTGCTGGCCGAGGATCTGGGCGACTGCCTCAACGAACAGTCCCGGACGGATCTGCACTTCATCACCGACGCCGCCCGGCGGATGCAGCAGCTGATCCAGGATCTGCTGGCCCTGTCGCGGACCGGCCGGGCGGAAATGAGGCGCGAACCGACGTCCCTGGAGGCCTGTGCCGACCAGGCCCTGCAGATCCTGGCCGACCGGGCCGCGCAGCGCGGGGCGAGCATCTCCCGCGACGCCCTGCCGGTCGTCATGGGAGATCCCCTGCTGCTCACCCAGCTGTACCAGAACCTGATCAGCAACGCCCTGAAGTTCGTTCCCCCCGGCCGGGCCCCCGAGATCCGCCTGACCGCCGAGAAGGCTCCGGATGCCTGGATCCTCGGCGTGCGCGACAACGGCATCGGCATCCATCCGCGGTTTCACGAGCAGATCTTCATTCCCTTCAAGCGTCTTCACGGCCAGGACGAATACGAGGGCACCGGGGTGGGACTGGCGATCTGCCGCAAGGTCGTGGAGCGCCACGGCGGCCGCATCTGGGTGGAGTCGAACCCCGATGCCGGAATCCATGTCCGTTTCAGTCTGCCGCTGCACCCGGAGGCCGAGCCATGATGTGTATGCGAAGCCGGGAAATCGTCGGAGGTGAACGAATGAACGCTCGAAGCAGACATCGCCGCACCATTCTCGTGGTCGAGGACGACCCCGGCCACCAGGAGCTGGTCCGCCGGGCCCTGGCCAACGAACAGCCCGAGGTGGTGCTGTCCCTGGTCAGCGACGGCGAGCAGGCCCTGGACTACCTGCTGCGCCGGGGCCGGTTCGCCCAAGCCGATGTCGCCCGCCCGGACCTGGTGCTGCTCGACCTGAACATGCCGCGCGCCGACGGAAAGGCGGTCCTCCACGAGATCGGCCGGCACGGCGAGCTGCGTTCCATCCCCGTGGTCGTGTTCTCCGGCTCCGACCGCCAGGAGGACATCCGCGACAGCTATGCCCTGGGGTGCCGGTCCTTCGTGACCAAGCCCCCGGACTTCCCCGCATTCCGTGCCTGCGTGCGGCAGCTGATCGCCTACTGGTTCTCCCTCGTGAGCCTGCCGGACAACTGAGGAACCCGACGATGAGCGACGAGGCGCCCACCATTCTGTCCATCGAAGACGACCCCGGAGACGCCGAACTGCTCCGCCGCAACCTGGAGCGGATCTACGGCCGCAACTTCCGCTTCGTCCACGCCCGCAACGCCGAAGAGGCCCAGCGCGAACTCGGCGGCCGCCACGTCGATGTGACCTTCCTGGACTACCGCCTCGGGGCCCAGACCGGCCTGGACCTGCTGCGGCGGATCCGCTCCTCCGGAGACCTGCGCCCGCTCGTGGTGCTCACCGGCCAGGGTGACGAGTATGTCGCCGCCTCGCTGGCCAAGGAAGGCGC
>CAZSYS010000095.1:0-13038 GCA_964611365.1 uncultured Planctomycetales bacterium | reverse complement strand
ATCGAGGATTTCGCTTTTCTGGTCGGCGGCACCGGTCCGGGGGGAGGCGACCTGGGCCGCTGGTCCCCCCTGCCCTCAAACCCCGCGGAGCCCGGCTACGACCCCGGCCGGTTGCCGGCGATCACGGTCCGCCGCGGGGCAGGAGTCCACGGAAGCGATCGGGTGAGTCTGATCTGGCCGACGGGGGCCGTGTCCGGGCAGTGGCTGCGCTGCACCGTGCGGGCCGGACCGCGCACCGGCCTGGCCGGGGACGATGTGTTCTATTTCGGCAGCGCTCCGGGCGAGGGCAACAGCCCCGAGGAAGGACTGGCGGTGGTCAACCAGGCCGACGTGCTGGCCGCGCGGCAGAATCCCCGCCCGCCGGAGAATCCAGCGCCGATCGACGACTGGTACGACTACAACCGCGACGGGCTGGTCGATGCCGCCGACGAGGCCGTGGCTGCGGCCCATGCGACCGCGCCGGCCGACGCCCTGTTTCTGTTCACCGCCCCGCCGGAGGATACCGACCGCGACGGCGTGCCGGACGACGGCGACGGCGACGGGCAGCCCGGCAGCCGGCCCTGCACGGGCGGGCAGACCGTCGGCTGCGACGACAACTGCGTGTTCGCTGCCAATCCCGACCAGGCCGACGCGGACGCGGACGGCACCGGCGATGCGTGCGATCTCTGTCCGGACGGCGACGACGGCCCGGATGCCGACGGCGATGACCGGCCCGACGCATGCGACAACTGCCCCGGGCGGTTCAATCCGTACCAGCAGGACCACGAGGAAGACGGCGTCGGCGACGCCTGCGACAACTGCCCGCTCGTGCCCAATGTATATCAGGAGGACACGGACGGCGACGGCGTCGGAGAGGCCTGCGACAACTGTCCGGCCGTGGCCAACCCGGAGCAGGCCGACTGTAATGGCAACGGCGTCGGAGACGCCTGCGAACCGGACACGCTCTACGTCGATGGCCGGGCAGACGAAGGCGGCGACGGCCTGGCGTGGGCAACGGCCTTCCGCCGCCTCGATGCCGCCCTGGCCGAGGCTCTGGGGCGCTGCGGGACGGTGCGGTTCATCCGCGTCGCCGGCGGAACCTACCGGCCGGAGGCGTCCGGGGGGGCGGATCCGCGCGACGCGACGTTCAGACTCGTGCGCGGCGTGACCCTGCTGGGAGGCCACGCCGGACTCGGGGCCGCCGACCCCGACGAGCGCGATCCGCTGCGTTTCGAGACGGTGCTCAGCGGCGATCTGGCCGGCGACGACGCCGCCGGCGGGCGCGAAGAGAACTGTCTGACGGTGGTGACGGCCGAGGACACCAACTCGGCCACCGTGCTGGACGGCTTCACGGTGTCAGGAGGGGGTTCGACGCTCACTTTCGGCGGGGGCCTGGTGCATACGGCGTTTGCCTGGAACAACGATGGCGGGCTGAACATCATCGACTGTGTCTTCACCGATAACCTCGGCTGGTCGGGCGGCGCCGTGCGGGCAGCCGGGGGTTCGCCGCGGTTCACCCGCTGCCGGTTCCTCCACAATCGGGCGGTCGCCGGCGGAGGAGCGGTGTTTCTGGACGACGCGGGAGCGACGTTCTCCGGCTGCCTGTTCGAAGGCAACGACGGCGGCCAGCACGGCGGGGCCGTGTCCATCCAGTCGTTTTCGCAGCGGCCGGTGGTGCTGGAAAACTGCCTGATCGCCGACAACAGGGCGCTCCACGGCGGCGGAGGCATCTTCGTGTCGTCGGCAGTCGGTCCCGGCCTGCCGGAGGTGAGGCTGACGCTGCGTCACTGCACGCTGGCGCACAATCGCTGCACCGGCGGCGGCACCGCGGGCCTGCTGGCCTCGGCCAACTGCCGCCTGGAGCTGATCAACAGCATCGTCTGGGGCAACGAGGGCCTCTACGGGACGCCCGAATCAGCCCAGATGACGCTGCATCTGCCGCCGACCATCGTATTCAGCCGGGTGCAGGGCTGGACCGGCGGCTGGGGCGGGCCCGGCAACAGCGGCCAGGACCCCGGCTTCGTGCTGCCCGGCGACTATCACCTCTCGGCGGACTCCGGGTGCATCGACGCGGCCGGCGGCGAGTCCGGCGCCGCACCGGATCCCGACGGAAACCAGCGCGTGCTCGACGGCGACGGCGACGGGGTGGCGATCGCGGACCTGGGCGCTTTCGAGCGCAACCCGGACCGGCCGTGCCTGGCGGTCTCGGGCCCGATCATCTTTCGCGCGCCGCTCGGCGGCGACCCGCCCGACGGACAGGCTTTTCAGGTGGCCAACTGCGGCGGCGGGATCCTGGAGTTCACGGTGGAGGGCTTCCCCGGCTGGCTGAGTCCGGAACGCACCAGCGGCCGGCTGGCCGGCGACGAGGTCGACCCGCTTCCGTTGACGGTGAGCCCGGCGGAGCTGAACCATGCCAGCCACGTCGCCGTGTTGCGCGTCTCGGCCCCGCAGGCCGTCAACCGCCGGCGCTTCAGGCAGGCGGTGCTGCACCTGCACACCGTGCTGCGCGTCCCGGAGGATCATGCGACCATTCAGGAGGCCATCGACACGGCCGAGGTGCCCGGCGATGTCGTGCTGGTGGCCGACGGGCGTTACTGCGGCGAGGGCAATCGCGATCTGGATTTCCGCGGCCGGGCCATCACCGTCCGCAGCACCGGCGGACCGGAGGCCGCGGTGATCGACGCCGGCGGCACGGTCGAGGAGCCGCACATCGGCTTCTACTTCCATCTCGGGGAGGGGCCGGACTCGATTCTCGAGGGCTTCACCATCACCGGCGGCCGGAACTGGCGCGGGGCCGGGATCTACGCCGTCGCCGGGCACCCGCTGATCCGGCGTTGCGTGATCACCGGCAACCACGCCGATACCGACGGAGGCGGGATCTTCAGCGGAAGCCTGGCCCGTTTCGAGAACTGCACGGTTTCCGGCAACACCAGCGCCGGCGGCGGGGCAGGGATCTCCTGCAGCGGGGGCGCGCCGGCGTTCATCGGCTGCGTCGCGGCCGGAAACATCGCCGCCGGCGACGGAGGCGGGCTGCTTGCCCGGTCCTGCGGCGTGCAGATGCTGAACTGCACGCTGACCGGCAACCGCGCGACCCGCGGCGGTGGCGTCCTGGCCGGTCGCGGGGCGGAGGTAACGCTGACCAACACCATCGCCTGGGACAATCACGCCGACGAGGGCCCGCAGCTGGCGGCCGAAAGCAGCCGGGCGGACGAGCCGGCCCGCGTGAGCACTGCATACGGCGTCGTGCAGGGCGGGCCGGCCGGCACCTGGTCGGGCACGCACGCAAGCGTGGAGCTGTCGGCCGGGGTCATCGACCGGGATCCGCGGATGAATCGCCCCGGGCGCTGGGAGGCCGGCGGCGATCCCGACGACCCTGCCGACGACCTCTACCTGCCCGGCGACGAGCGGCTGCGCCCGGGCTCGCCTTGCATCGACGCCGGCGACAACACCCCGGCCGACGCGCTGCCGGACCTGGATGTCGGCGGCCGGCCGCGTTTCCATGACGATCCGGGAACGCCCAACACCGGCCGCTGTCCGGCCCCGTGCACCCGCCCGCCGGTGGACATCGGGGCTCATGAGTACCTCGAACCACCGCCTCTGGATGGGGACCTCGACCGGGACGGAGACGTGGACGCCGACGATTTCGAGGCGTTCCTGGAAGCTCTGGGGCGCCGGGCGGGCGAAGCCGGCTACCGGGGTTCGGCCGACTATGACGGCGACGGCCTGGTCTCGTTCGCGGACTACCAGTCGTGGCTGACGGCCTACCGGGCCTGGCTGGGCGATCCGCGGGCGATCGCCCCGCTGGAGGTGCTCGGCGATTTTGCGCGCGACGGGCACGTGGATGCCGCCGACGCCGCCCACCTGCTGGGGTGCATGACCGGCCCGGACGGACCGCCGGCGGAGGCCTGCCGCGACGCCGACCTGGACCGGGACGACGACGTCGATCAGGCGGACTTCGGCCTGCTGCAGCGCTGCCTGAGCGGACCGGTGGAAGCCGTGGATCTGCTCTGCCGGCGGGGGGCTGGCGCGGGCCCCTGAGCGGGGTTCAGGCCGCACGCGGGCCGGCCGGCGCGGTCAAGCTTTTGCAAGCGGCAGATCGAAGCCGAAGTAGCGGACCGCGTTGTCGTGGCAGATGTCGCGGACCATGCCGGCCACGAGATCGAAATCCGGCGGGATCAGGCCGCGGACCATGTCCTGGCCGAGGATGTTGCACAACAGCCGGCGGAAATACTCGTGACGCGTGTAGCTGAGGAACGACCGGCTGTCGGTCAGCATGCCCACGAAGCGGCTGAGCAGGCCGAGCTGCGAGAGATCCTCGATCTGACGGGTCATGCCGTCGAGCTGATCCAGGAACCACCAGGCGCTGCCGAACTGCAGTTTGCCCGGCACGCCGCCGCCCTGGAAGTTGCCGATCGCGGTGGCGATGACCGCGTTGTCGCGGGGGTTGAGGTTGTAGACGATCGTCCGGGCCAGGCGGTCCTCGCGGTCGAGGCGGTCGAGGAAACGATTGAGGGCGTCCGCCAGCGGCAGGTCGCCGATGGAGTCGAAGCCGGTATCCGGGCCCAGCGCGGCGAACATGCGGCTGTTGTTGTTGCGGCGGGCTCCGATGTGGTACTGCTGCACCCAGCCGCGTTCGTGGTCCATCACCGCGAACTCGTAGAGCATGGCGGACTTGAACGCCGCGATGTCCGCGGGGCCGACGGGTTGCCCCGCGCGCAGGCGTCCGAAGATGGCCTCGATCCGGGGACGGGTGAAGTCCTCGGCGTACATGGTCTCCAGGCCGTGGTCGGAGATGCGGCAGCCGTGCTCGTGGAAGTACGCGTGGCGCCGGTCGAGGGCCGCCCGGAAGGAGTCGAAATCGCGGATCTCGACGTCGGCGGCGGCCGCGAGGCGGTCCAGCCAGGCGTTGAAGGCCGCGGGATCCTCGACGGCCATGCCGCGGTCGGGCCGCCAGGCCGGCAGCATCCGCACCCGCAGGGCGGGATCGGCAGCCGCCCGGCGGTGGTATGTCAGGTCGTCGACCGGATCATCGGTGGTCACCACCAGAGCCACGTTCATGCGGTCCAGGATGCCGCGGCAGGAGAAGCCCGGCTCGGCCAGGCGGGCGTTGCACTCCTCCCAGATGCTTGCGGCGGTGTCCGGGCCCAGCAGCCGGTCGGTGATCCCGAAGGGTCGCCGCAGCTCCAGGTGCGTCCAGTGATACAGGGGGTTGCGCAGCAGCCGGGGGACCGTCCGGGCCCATGTCTGGAACTTTTCCCAGTCGGAGGCGTCGCCGGTGATGAATCGCTCCTCGACGCCGGCGGCCCGCATGGCCCGCCACTTGTAGTGGTCGCCGGCCAGCCAGATCTCGGTGAGGCTGGCGAACCGGTGGTCGTCGGCGACCTGCCTCGGCGGCAGGTGGCAGTGGTAGTCGATGATCGGCAGATGCTCGGCGACCTCGTGATAAAGCCGCCGGGCAGGCTCGCTTTCCAGCAGGAAATCGTCGTGAATGAAGGGTCTGGCGTTCATGCATCGCTTTCCCGGTCCGCGGGCTCCGGCGGCGCCCCCGGGCGGACGCGGAGCGTCCGGGCCTTCGAAGCGGCCGGCGCGGGGCTTCGCGGGGTTTACTTGAGCCGGGCCTTGATGACCTTGAGCAGGTTTTCGTGCTGCACGGGCTTCTGGAAGACGCCGCTGAGCCCCAGGCTGGCGTAGTCGGTGGCCATGCTCAGGTTGTCGCCCACGGAGCTGAGCATGTAGATCGGCACGTCGCCGCCGCGGAGCTTGACCTCCTTGACGAAGCCGGTGCCGGCGTCCACCTCCTCCATCATCAGGTCCACGATGACCAGGTCGGGCCTGGTCTGCTCATAGACCTTCAGGCCCTGCTCGGCGCTGCATGCGGTGACCACGTTGTAGCCGTTGGCCTTCAGCAGCACGCTCAGGGCCTCCAGGAAGTCCTGATCGTCGTCGATGCACAGAATCGTCTTGAGGCCAGCCATGGCACCTCCCGCTGGAAATCGCCTTGCCGTCCGTCCGGCGGACGTTCGGGGCTCATCCGGATGTCCCGCCGGCCGCGGACACCGGCGCCGGGGCCGCCTCCGGAAGCCGCCCGGCGCGAAGCTGCGGCACGAGAAACGCCAGCGCGGCGTCGAGATTGACCCGTGCCCGGGGCGACAGCCGCTCTCCGAACGCGTCGAAGGCGTAGCCGCGGATGCCCAGGATATACCCGCGGGCGGTCGATCCGAAAAGCGCCGCCGCCAGGGCCATCAGTTCCCCGGGCGAAACGCTGTGGGTGGTGAAGCCCGCGCGCCCGGCCGGCTCCACCGGCTCAAAGAAGAAGGGCTCGGGCCCGGCGGCGGCGGCGTCGGCAAACACCACGGCCGCGCGGCCGGCGATCCGGGCGGCGTCCTCGACCGTCAGCTGGTAGTCGCTGTCGACCTCGACGCCGGGGATGCCCAGGGCCTCCACGGCCCCGGCCAGGGCCGGCCCCAGGCCGTCGTCCAGCCGGCCGGGGTTGCCGTAGCCCAGCACCAGGATGCCGCCCGACCCGTTCACCGTCGCTCCTTGCGGTCCAGCAGGTTTCCGGCCGCGTCGCGCAGCTCGACGGTCAGCGGCATGCGCCCCAGGGCGTGGGTCGCGCAGGACAGGCAGGGGTCGTACGCCCGGATGGCCACCTCGACGCGGTTGAGCAGACCTTCGGTGATGCGCGGAGCGCCGGAGAGGAAGTCCTCGGCCACCCGGGTCACCGCGCGGTTCATCGGTTCGTTGTTGTTCGTCGTCGAGACGATGAGGTTGGCCATGACCACCTGGTCGTCGGCGTTGACCCGGTAGTGGTGGAACAGCGTCCCGCGCGGGGCCTCGACCAGCCCGATGCCCTCCTCGCGGCGCTCGCCGCGGACCACCAGGTCGCTGCCCTGGAGATCGGGGTCGTGCAGCAGGTCGCGGATCTTCTCGGCGGCGTGCAGCAGCTCGATCATCCGGGCCCAGTGATAGGCCATGGTGATGTGGTTGGGCCTCCCGGCCGTCAGGGCCATGAACTCCTTCCGGGCGGCCTCGGCCTCGGGCGTGTCGATGAAGTCGCAGGTGTTGACCCGGGCCAGCGGGCCGACCCGGTACCAGCCCTTCTCGGGGCCCAGGGCCCGCAGGAAGGGGAACTTCATGTAGGACCAGTCGCGGACCTCCTCGGCGATGTGGTCGAGGTAGCCGCAGTAGTCCACCCGGTCGAGGATGCGGTTGCCGGCGGCGTCGATGGCCCGCAGCCGGCCGTGGTAAAGGTCCATGGCTCCGTCGTCCCGGACCAGCGAGAGATGGTTGGATTCGAATGAGCCGAAGGGCGAGAGCTCCTCCAGGTGCTCCGTCGTGTAGTCGCGGGCGATCTTCAGGGCGTCGCGCGACCAGGCAAGCATGCGGTCCATCTCCGCCAGGAAGGCGTCGCGCTCGGCGGCCGGCAGGTTCCTGTTGACCCCGCCGGGAATCGCCCCGGTGCCGTGGATCTTCTTGCCGGCGGTGGCCCGGATGATCTCCTGCCCGAACTTCCGCATCATCACGCCCTGGACCGCCAGGTCGGGGTATTTCGCGGCCACCCCGATGACGTTGCGGATCGCCGGATCGGCGTCGAAGCCGAACAGCAGGTCCGGCGAACACAGGTGGAAGAAGTGCAGGGCGTGGGACTGGAACATCTGCCCGTAGTGCATCAGCCGGCGGATCTTCTCGGCCGTCGGGGTGAGGTTCTCGCCGCCGACGATGCGGTCCATGGCCTTGGCGGCCGCCAGGTGGTGGCTGACCGGACAGATGCCGCACAGCCGCTGAACCAGCACCGGAACCTCCCAGAAGGGCCGGCCCTGGATGAACCGCTCGAAACCGCGGAACTCGACGATGTGCAGCCGGGCCTGGGCGACCCGGCCGGCGTCGTCCAGCAGGATGGTGACTTTGCCGTGCCCCTCGACGCGGGTCACCGGCTCGATGACGATGCGCTTGTCGTTCGTGGCGATCACGGGACGCTCCGATCGATCTTCAGTCGTATTTGATCAGCTCGTACGGCAGTTCCACCGGCCGGCCGGACAGCAGCGCCGTCAGCGCCGCCCACAGCGTGTCCGCCGAGGGCGGGCAGCCCGGCAGGTGGTAGTCGATCCTGACCACCTCGTGGCAGGGGTAGACCCTGTCCAGCAGCAGCGGGATCTCCGGGTCGCAGGGGATCCGCCCCGAGGGGTTGTGCACCGTGGGACCGCGGCGGTAGGCCTCGTCGAGGCACTCCTGCAGCGGAATCGTGTTGCGCATCGCGGGGATCCCGCCCATGGTGGCGCAGTCGCCGACCGAGATCAGGATGTCGCAGTGCCGGCGGAACTCCTGCAGCACGCGGACGTTCTCCTCGTTGCAGCAGCCGCCCTCGATCAGCCCCACGGCGCAGCGGCCGGTGAACTCCTTGAGGTCGTCGATCGGGGATTTGTCGAAATCCACCAGCTCGACCAGCTGCAGGATCCGGTCGTCGATGTCCAGCAGCGACATGTGGCAGCCGAAGCAGCCGGCCAGCGACGCGGTCGCGACTTTCGGTTTGGCCATCACCAGTACCTCACTCGCTCGGCCTGCGGGCGGATTCGATGTCCGCGCCGATCGGCCGGTGGTCGTACGGACGCTGCCCCACCGGCACGGCGTAGCCGCAGCGCTTCCTCAGGATCGCCCCCACCGGGCAGACGTCCATGGCCCGGTCCGTCGCCGCCGCGTCGGTGTCCGCCAGACGGGCCTCGGCGTTGACCGCCACGCGCTTGTGCGGCCCGCGGCCCACGAAGCCGAAGACGTTCTTGCCGTCCAGCTCGCGGGAGGCCCGCACGCAACGCCCGCACAGGATGCAGCGGTTGCGGTCGATCAGGATATCCGGGTGCGAGGCGTCCACGTCGCGCGCCGGGAACTGGTACGGGAACCGCGGGGCGGCGATGCCCAGGCGGTACGCCAGGGCCTGCAGCTCGCAGTGCCCGCTCTTCTCGCAGAACATGCAGAAATGGTTGCCCTCGACGAAGAGCATCTCCACGATCTGGCGTCGCAGATCGGTGACCCGCTCCGAGTTGCTCTCGACCACCATGCCCTCAGCCACCGGCTGGGTGCAGGCCGACTGAGGCCGGCCGTTGACGAAGACGGTGCAGACCCGGCAGCTGCCGTGGGGGGTGAGCTCCGGGTGGGCGCAGAGCCGGGGGATATACACGCCGGCGGCCTCGGCGGCCTTGAGGATCGTCTGGCCGGCCCGGGCCTGGATCTCCAGGCCGTCGATGGTCAACGTCACCGTGCTGCTCATGATCGTCTGGTCTCCCGGCCGCAGGCGGCCGCCGCGGTCACTGCGCGAACACCTCGGACTTCCGCCCGGCGATCCGCTCGGCCTCGCCCAGGGCGGCACGGATATCGAAGGTCGGCTGCAGCCCCCCGGGGTTCTCCCGGACACGGCTTTCGTACAGCGGCCGGAAGTTCCGCAGGGTGCTGAGGATCGGATTGGGCGAAGTCTGCCCCAGGCCGCAACGGCTGGCCGCCTTGACCGCCGTGCCGAGGCTCTGCAGGGCCTGAAGGTCGGCCGGTTCGCCGCGCCCTTCGATGATCTTGCGAAGCTGCCCGCGCAACAGCACGTTGCCCACCCGGCAGGGCGTGCAGTAGCCGCAGCTCTCGTCGATGAAGAACTCCATGAAGGCGTCCACGACCGCCAGCAGGTCGCGTCCGGGCCCGAAGACCATGATCGAGCCGCCGGTGGCCAGGTCGTCGTAGCAGATCGTGCGCTGGAACTCGGCCGGACCGACCATCTGCCCGCTGGGACCGCCGACCTGCACCGCCTGGGCGTCCTGGGCCCCGACCATGTGGAGCACCTCGGCGAGTTTCACGCCGAAGGGCACCTCGTAGACGCCGGGCCGGCGGCAGTCGCCCGAGACGCTCAGTACCTTGGTGCCCGGGCTGCCCTTGGAGCCCAGCTGGGCGAACCATCCCGGGCCCTGGTCCAGGATCCGGGCGACGCAGCAGAACGTCTCGACGTTGTTGACCGTGGTCGGGCAGCCCAGCAGGCCCTTCTGGGCCGGAAACGGCGGGCGGTTCTTCGGGTCGCCGCGCAGCCCCTCGCAGGAGCTCAGCAGCGAGGTCTCCTCGCCGCAGACGTAGGCACCCGCGCCCATCTGGATCCGGATGTCGAAGCTGAAACGCTCGCGATGGCCGAGGTCGGACCCCAGCAGGCCGTTCAGCCGCCGCTGGCGGAGGACCTCCTCCAGGTAGGCCCGCAGGTAGGCGTACTCCGCGCGAAGGTAGAGGATGCCGGTGTCGCTGCCGATGGCGTAGCCGGCGATGGTCATGCCCTCGAAGACCAGGTCGGGGCACTCGGTAAGGATGACGCGGTCCTTGAAGGTGCCCGGCTCGCCCTCGTCGGCGTTGCAGACCACGTACTTGCGGGGCCCCTCGGCGGCCCGTGCGAACTCCCACTTCATGCCGGCCGGGAAGCCGGCTCCGCCCCGCCCCCGCAGGCGGGCGGTCTTGACGTCGCGGATGACCTCCTGGGGCGACATGGCCAGGGCCTTGCGCAGGGCCGCCCCGGGCTCCAGCGGCGCGAAGACCACCGGCCCGGCGTGGCGGAGGTTGTTGACCACCATGGACTGGACCAGCGGGTGGGCGTTGCAGCCGTCGCCGATGCGCTGGACAAGCCTGTCGGGGGGCGTACCGGCCTTGAGCTTGCGGACGATCTCCCAGGCGGCGTCGCTGGACAGCTCGGTCACCGGAACGTCGTTGATCAGCGCCGCCGGCGCCTGGTCGCTCAACCCGATGCAGGCCGTCCGCTCCAGGGTGATCAGACCGTCGGGCGTGGTCTGGCCGAAGCCGATGCCCAGGGCGTCCGAGAACGCCCGGGCGACCCGCTCGCCGCCGCGCATCCGGTCGATGATGTCATCGCAGACCCGGATGATCACCTTGCCCTTGGGGCGGCTGGACAGAAACGCATAGAACGACACCACGCTCTCGACCTCGACCCGGTGCGTGGCGACGGCCGCGGCGATCAGGTCCATCGCCCGGCTCGAGACGCAGCCGTATCGGGCCTGCACCTGCCGCACGATATCCATCACCCGCGTGCGGTCGTTGCCGCAGGCCGAGCAGATCTCCCGGATGCCTTCAGCCAGATCGTCGCTCATCGCCTTCCTCGTCTCGCCGCAACCCGTCTGAGCCCCGGAACGCAGGTCCGATCGCCCCCGGGCAGATCGCGATCACCGTTCGGCCGATCACCGCACGCCTGAACGCTGCCGGGCGGGCCGGCCCGGCCGTGGCCGCTTCGTGAAAAAAAGCACGAACAGCCAGCATAGAACCTCCATCGGCTTTTTCAAGACCCCGCAGGTGCATGATCCGGCGTCGGGGCGGCCTGGCGCGACCTGTGGCGGCCGGGAACTTCTGCGGGCCGTGCAAGGTCGCCGGTCCAACCGGTCCCGCGCGCCCGGATCCGCGGCGCGGCGACTGTCTACAACGCAGATCTGACTTGTCCGCGACCCACATTTGATTAGACTGCCGCCGGCAGTGAGCATAGATGATCGAGCTGAGCGAACACCCAGGCGGCGTGAATCTCCCGGTCAAGGTCGTGCCCCGGGCCTCGCGCGACCGGATCGTCGGCGAGCTCGAGGGGGCCCTCAAGGTAACCGTGGCCGCGGCTCCGGAGGCCGGAGCGGCCAACCGGGCCGTCTGCCGCGTGATCGCCGAGGCTCTGGACCTGCGCCCTCAGCAGGTCCGCGTCGACTCCGGCCACGCCGCGCCCCGCAAAGTGTTGCGAATCGAGGGGCTCGGGGCCTCGGAGGTCCGGCGCCGGCTGGGGTTGTGATCGATCAGGCACCCGCGGACCTGTCTTTCCGTCCCCGGCGGCGGTATATTGGGATGCTGCGCGGGACGCAGGCGGGGGTACGGGACGCAGCGGGCGTGGCGTTGATCCGCCATCCGGGCGTGCGGGAGCGGCCGGTCGATGGACCAGCCGCCGGGTTCCGGCGGTCTTCCCGGCGGGCAGCGCCCGGAGGTCATCGGTTTCCCGGAACCGCCGGCAGTCGCGCGGGCAGCAGCTCATGGGCGACACGAGCGAGACTGATCGTCCTTCCGGGGAAGGCACGCCTCCCGACCGGCCGGAGCGTTCCGAACGGCCGGCCGGGTACACCACGGCAGTGCGCTACGGCCGGATGAACCGCGTCGGGGAGTTCAGCTACCCGGCGAGCCTGCAGATCCCCTGCGGCGCGGCGGTGATCATTGCCACCGACCGGGGCATCGAGCTGGGCCGGCAGCTTCCGTTGACCTGCGCGAGCTCTCCTCACTGCATCGGCCGCGAGCAGATGCGGCGCTACGCCCGGGCCAGCGGTCCGGATGTCTACCTGTTCAACAACGGCCGGATCCTGCGCCTGGCCAACGAGAGCGACGAGGGCGAGGCCCTCCACCTCGAGAGCGGCCTGCCGGCGAAGATCCGGACCTGCCAGCAGATGGCCGACGAGCTCGGGCTGCAGATGAAGGTCGTCGACGCCGAGCACATCTTCGGCGGCGAGCGGATCATCTTCTACTTCATGGCCGAGCAGCGCGTCGATTTCCGCGAGCTGGTGCGGCGTCTGGCGCGGGAGTTCCAGACCCGCATCGAGATGAAGCAGGTCGGCTCGCGCGACGAGGCCCGGCTGCTGGCGGACTACGAGACCTGCGGCCGGGAGTGCTGCTGCAAGAACTTTCTCAAGACACTCAAACCGGTGACGATGCAGATGGCCAAGCTGCAGAAGGCCACGCTGGACCCGACCAAGGTCAGCGGCCGCTGCGGCCGGCTCAAGTGCTGCCTGCGGTACGAGCACGACACCTACGAGGAGCTGAGCAAGCGGCTGCCGAGAACCGGAAGGCGGGTGGCCACCGCCCGGGAGGTCGGGCGGGTTCTGGACCGGCAGGTGCTGACCCAGCTGGTCAGGATCCGCACGGATGACGGCAAGATCGTGACCATCGCGGTCGAGGACATCGTCGAGCTGGACGTTCCGGAGCCGCCGGCCGTCCAGCCCGGCGAGCCGTCCGAGCGCCCCGGCGCCCGGGGCGGTCGCGAGCCAGACCTCCCCCGCCCCGCCCTCGGACAGCCGC
>CAZSYS010000094.1:1061-13218 GCA_964611365.1 uncultured Planctomycetales bacterium | reverse complement strand
AGCCGGAAGACCGGCAAACCCCGCCGGAGCCCTCCGGACAGACCGCCGAGACGGCCGCCCGGAGGCGGATCGCCGCGGCACCGGCGGGCGCTGCGCCGCGGGCAGCCAGGAATCAGGCATCCACGGGCCGTTCGGGCGGCGGAACCAGCGCCCAGGCGGGCGTGTCGGGCCAGTCCGACAACGCGAGCGGACAGTCCACGGAAGCCGCCGCCCGCTCGCGGCCCCGCGAGCAGCGGGCGGCGTCGGGCAGGACGGCCCGTCCGAGGGAGTCGCCCGTCACCGCCTCCAGGGGGGCCGGGAATCCGGAGGAGGACTCTTCGATCCATCAGGGTTTCTCCGGCGGGGGGGCCATGTCCCCCGTTCAGAACGACTGGTCGCAGCATCTGCAGACGACGGACACGGACCAGGAGAGCGAGGACACGGATCAGCCGGGCGAGAATGACAGCGAATCCAGCACCCAGCGGGGCGGTGTTCAGCCAAGCCTGAAAGACCGCCAGGCCGCGCCGTCGCGCGAGCTCGGCATCAGCTCCGACGACCAGGGGCCTCCGGGAACCGGGCGCGGCGGGCCGACCCCGCCCAAGAAGTCCCGCGGCACGGCCTCTCTGGTTCTGGGCGTGCCCGTGCCCGACTTCATCCGGGCGCGCCTGGGCCCCGGAGCCACGAAGATCACACATGAGCGTGTCGAGCCCTCGGCCATGCCCGGCGAGCCGGCCGTGCCCGCCACGGCCCTGCCGCGGGCGGTGAGCGAGGCTTCCTGTCCGGCCTGGGGGATTACGGCCGACGTGGCCGCGATCGTCCGCAACTATCTCGTTTCCCTTCATTCGGCGGATCAGGAGACGTCGTCCGGGCCGGTCGCGCAGCCGGCCGGACCGGATTCACAGGAGCCATGGAACCGATGAACAGACCCGGCAGCGAGCACACCGTTGATCCGGCCGAGGCGTCCCGGCAGGCCGCGCGTTTTCGCGAGGTTTTCGACCGCCTCAAGAAGGAAGTGCACAAGGTTTTCGTCGGCCACGACGAGCTGGTGGAGACAGTCCTGGGCGTCCTGCTTTCGGACGGGCACGCGCTTCTGGAGGGCGTGCCCGGCCTGGGCAAGACCCTGCTCGCCCGCACCCTGGCTTCCGCCCTGCGCCTCGACTTCTCGCGCATCCAGTTCACGCCCGATCTCATGCCCGCCGACATCATCGGCACGATGGTTCTCCACGAGAAGGAGGGCGGCGGCCATGAGCTTCGCTTCGCCCGGGGGCCGCTGGTCACCAGCTTCGTCCTGGCGGACGAGATCAACCGGGCCACGCCCAAGACCCAGTCGGCCCTGCTGGAGGCGATGCAGGAGCGCCAGATCTCGGTGTCGCGGGACACGATCAGGCTCCCGGAGCCGTTCATCGTGGTTGCGACGCAGAACCCCATCGAACAGGAGGGCACCTACCCGCTGCCCGAGGCCCAGCTCGACCGTTTCCTGGTCAAGCTGCTTGTCGGGTATCCGGAGGAGCGCGAGTACCATGACATCCTGCGGCGCACGACGGAGGATGCCCTTCCGTCGATTGATCCGGTCTCCAGCGGCGAGGAGATCCTGGCGATGCGCCGCATTGCCCGCGGCGTGGCGGTCAGCCCCCAGGTCCGCAGCTACGCCATACGGCTGGTGATGGCCACCCAGCCGGGCTCGCCGCACGCTCCCGCGGCGATCAACCGCGCGGTGGCCCTCGGTTCGAGCCCCCGCGGCGCCCAGGGGCTGCTGCTGCTGGGCAAGGTGAGGGCCCTGATGGGCGGCCGGTTCGCCGTCTCGTGCCAGGACATCCGCGACGTCGCCCTGCCGGTTCTGCGGCACCGCATCCTCCTGAGCTTCGAGGGGCACAACGACGGGGCGAAACCCGACGACCTGGTTCGTGCCGCGGTCGCCTCGGTCAGTGAGCTGTCGAGCTGAGTCATGGCCAGCCTGTTTCCCCCGGAATTCGCCCGCGCGGTTCATCGGCTGCGGCTGATCGCCCGGCAGGTCCCTGCCGGCGGACGGCACGCCGACCAGAGCTCGCGGAGCCTCGGGGCCGGCATGGAGTTCCGCGATTTCCGGTCCTATGCACCGGGCGACGACCTTCGCCGGGTCGACTGGAACATCTACCGCCGCAGCGGCCGTGTGTTTCTGCGTCTGTTCGAGGAAAGCCAGGACCTGCCGGTGTACCTTCTTCCCGACGTCAGCGATTCGATGTTCTTCGAGACCCCTCCGCGGGCCGACGCGGCCCGGCAGATGGCCGCGGCCCTGGCCGCCGTGGCCCTGAACCAGCTGGACCGCGCGGGCATCTATCCGTTCGGTGCCCGTCTGGTGCAGCCTCTGCCGGCGGTCGGGGGCAAGAAGAGCCTGTGGCGCATGCTGACCTACCTCGAACGCCTCGCGCCGGCCGGCGCGACCGACATGGCCCGTTCACTGCGGCAGTTCGGGAGCCTGCGCATCCGGGGTGGCCTGGCGGTGATCATCTCCGATTTCTTCGACCCCGGGGGGATCGAGGCGGTCGTGGAGGCGATGCGGTCGCTCCGGCACCGCCTGCTGCTCGTCCAGGTCGTGCGATCCTCGGACGCGACGCCGCCGCTGGGCGGCGAGCTGCGGCTGACCGACTGCGAGTCGGGTAACGGGGTCGACGTCACCGTCGGCGCCCGGGGCCTGGAACGGTACCGGCGGGCCTACCAGGCGTTCAATGACCGGCTGATGGACTTCGCGGCCCGGCGAAAGGCCGCGCATCTGAAGCTCGACAGCGACGAGCCCGTGCTGCCGCAGCTGGGGAGACTGTTCGTGAACGGCGTGCTGGCGGTATGAGGTTCACAGGGATTCCATTCTGGGCCGTGGCGGCGCTGATCGCGGGCGCGGCGGGCGTGCTGGCCGTGCTGCATCTGCTCCGCGTGCGGCCGCGCCGGGTGCGGGTCGTCACCATCCTGTTCTGGGTCCACGCCGTCGAGCCCTCGCGGGCCCGCGTCCTGCTCGATCGCTTCCGGCATCCGCTCACGTACGCCCTTCTCCTGGCGATCTGCGCGCTGATGGCCCTGGCCCTCGGGCGTCCGCAGCGCGACGTCGCCTCCGCCGAGCGGGCCCACACGGTGATCGTCATCGATGCCGGCGTCGCGATGTCGGCCCGCGGAGATGACGGGCGCACCCGGCTTGATCTCGCCGTCCAGAGGGTCATGGCCGAGGTGAGGGGCCTGCGGGACGCCGACGCCGTGGCGGTCATGGCCGTCGATCCGGAGCCGCGACTGGTTCATCGCTTCGAGACCCCGCGACCCCTCATCGCCCGGGAGTTGAGCGCCCTTGCCCCGGCGGGCCTGCCAGGCGCCTGCGACAGGGCCGTCCGTCTCGCGGCGTCGCTTCTGCAGGGGCGGAGCCGGCCGGAGATCGTTCTGATCACCGACCGGCCGTTCCCCCCGGCCCCGGGCCTCCGCGTCGTCCAGGTGGGCTCGCCCTGCGGCAACGCCGCGATCATCTCGGCGATGTTCGAGCCCGACGAGGCCAACCCGCTCCGCGGACGGCTCCTGGCCCGCGTCGCCGCCTGGGGCGACGGGCCCCGGACGGTCGGTCTTCTGGTGCAGCGCGCCGGCGGCGCCCCGCTGCTCAACCGGTCGGCATCGATTCCCGCGGGTACGGCCCGTGATTTCGTTCTCGCGGACGTGCCGGCGGACGGCGACCGCCTGGTCCTCCGCCTTTCCTCCGGCGACGCCCTGCCCGCGGATGACGAGGCCTCCTTCCATCTGCCGCTGCGCAACCCCATCCGGGTGAGAATGGCCGACGGCGTCCCGGCCGGGCTGCGGATCGCCCTGCAGAGCGACCCGGCCGTGCGGCTGGTCGAGCCGGGACAACGGCCGGACATCGATGTCTGCCGGGACGACTCCGAAACCGCCGACGGGCGGCCTTGCATCGTGGTCGAGCAAACCCCGTCCCTGCCGCCGGGAGCCAGAGTCGCCGTCGCCGCCGATCACCCGTTCTTCCGCGGGCTGGATCTCGAGGGCGCGGCCGACGTTCTGCCTCCGGGGCCGGGGGATGAGAGCATTCTCATCGCCTTCGGGGACAGGGTGCTGGCTCGTTTCCGGGGGGATTCCGCGGCGCCGCGACTGGTGCTCGCCGATGCCCTCTGGTCGGAGGATGCGTCGTTCCGGCGGCGGGCGGCGTTCGCGGTCTTTCTCGCCCGCGCCGTGCGCCGGCTGGCGGACTGGGATGCCGACCCGGTCGTGCTCTCCCCGCGGCGCCATGGGAGCGACCCCCTGTGGGTCGAGCGTGCGGGACTCTCCGGGCACCGCCTGATCATGCCCGCCGACCGGGTATCCGGCGATCTGACCTCGACCACGGCGGACGGGGAGCCGGCGGCGTCGTCCGGTCCCCGCTTACGGCCCGAGCCGGAGCTCTTCGAGGCCCTGCTCGCCGCGGCTCTGCTCCTGCTCGTTGTTGAAGCCTTTCTGCACGCCCGGGGGAGGATCCCGTAGCTCATGGTTCTGGTGCATCCGGCGGCGCTGTGGCTTCTCCTCGTGCTCGTGCCCCTGGCGGCCGTGCGTCCGGCGGATCGCGCCGACCCTGGCCGGCTGAGACGCGCCGTCGTCCGCGTGCTGCGCCTGCTCACGCCGGCCCTGCTGGTGCTGGCGCTGGCCCGGCCGGTGGTCCTGCGGACGGATCCGCAGACTACCACGGTGCTGGTCGCGGACCTCTCGGCCAGTATCGGCGACGCGGATCTGGAGCGCATGCAGCAGGAGATCGAGCGGGTCGTCCGGCGGAAGGACTCGTCGGAGCTGCTGAGGCTGGTGGTCTTCGACCGCCAGGCCAGGGAAGCGGCCCTGTCCGGAGCCCCGCTGACCGCTCTGCGCCGCGCGGGCGGCACCGCGGCGGCGGCCGACCAGCCGGCGGGTTCCGCACTGGCCGAGGCTCTGGAGCTGGCGGCCCTGCTTGTTCCCCACGACGGCCGCGGCCGAATCGTCCTTTACAGCGACGGCCTCGAGAGCGGCGGGGACGCCCTCGCGGCCGCCTGGCGCGCCGCCCGGCGGGGTATCCCCGTGCAGACGGTGCCGGTCGGTTCGCCTCGGTCGAAGGAAGTCATTCTCCGCGCCGTCGAACTGCCCGCCTCGGCGGGCGTCGGGGCGACGGTGGCACTGTCCGCCGAAACCGAGGCTTCGGCCGCCGTGCCGGCCGCGCTGGTGATCCGCGACGCTTCAACCGGGCGGGAGACGACCAGCGATCATGTCCTGCCGGCCGGGCGCCACAGGATCGTCGTTCCCCTGAGCCTCGAGAACGAAGGCCTCTGCCGCTACGAGGTCGACCTCCGGTGCCGGGAGGACACATCACCCGACAACAACAGCCTTCCGGCCGCCATCGAGGTGCGCCCCCCCCTGAACGTGTGCATTGTCTCGCCGCCGGGGGATCTGTCCGCCGCCGGAGCGATGAGCGCACTGCTCGGCAGGTCCGCCGCGATGACGCCGCTGTCGCCGGCCGATCCGGCTCTGCGGGAGCGTCTGGGCCAGGCCGACGTGCTGGTGATCGCCGACACCCCGGCCGAGGCGATCCCTCTGTCGGTCCAGGAGACCATCCGCGACGGCGTCACCCGGGGGATGGGGCTCCTGGTCAGCGGCGGGCGGCGGGCCTTCGGCCCCGGCGGCTACGCCAACACCCCGCTGGCGGAGGTGCTCCCCGTCCGGTTCTCGCAGGAGATCGAGCGGCGCGACCCCAGCACGACCCTCGTGATCGTCATTGACACGTCGGGCAGCATGGGCGGGGCCCGCGTCCATCTGGCCAAGGAGATCGCCCGCCTGGCGATCAACCGGCTCAAGCCTCACGACAAGTGCGGGATCGTGGAGTTCTACGGCTCCAGGCGCTGGGCGGCCCCGATCCAGCCGGCCTCGAACGCGATCGATCTGCAGCGGGCCCTCAACCGTCTCAGCGCCAGCGGCGGCACGGTGATTCTGCCGGCCATCGAGGAGGCCTGCTACGCTCTACAGAACGTCACCACACGCACCCGGCATGTTCTTGTTCTGACCGACGGCGGCGTCGAGACCGGGGCATTCGAACCGCTCATCCGCCGCATGGCCGATCACGGCATCACGGTTTCGACCGTCCTGGTCGGGCCGGGCGTGCACTCGACGTTTCTGGCCAGTCTGGCCCACTGGGGCCGGGGCCGCTTCTATTCCGCGCCCGACCGCTTCAACCTGCCGGAGATCATCGTCAAGCAGCCGGAGAACTCCCTGCTGGCTCCCTGCGTCGAGCAGCCCTCAAGCCTGACCGTCGCGGCCGGCGATGCGATGCTGGAGGGCATCGACTTCGCCTCGGCGCCGCCGCTGGCCGGCTACGTCGAGACCTCCGCACGGCCCACCGCCGACCTGCTGCTCGCCTCCAGCCTCGGCCACCCGGTCCTGGCGCGCTGGCGCTACGGCCTCGGCTCGGTGGCCGCCTGGACCTCGCAGATCGGCGGCGAATGGACGGAGGACCTGATGAAGTGGCCGCCCGCCGCCCGGCTCTTTTCCGGCATCGTCCGCTCGCTTGCGGGCCCCCGGCACGCCGATGCGCTGCGCATCCGGCCGATTCTTCGACCCGGCGCGATCGAACTGGCCGTCGACAACCTCCTGGCCGGGCAGGTGGAGGCCTCCGCCGCGATCGACATCACGGCCTCCGACGACGGCGGCGGCAGACGCACGTGGACGATCGATCCGTTCATGCCCCACCGATGGAGCCTCCGCATCGACGATCCGGCTCCGGGAACCTACCGGTTCGAGGCCCGGACGCAGGACGGGCGTTTCTCCGGGGCCGCGGCCGCCGCCGTGGCCGGGGATCGCGAGATCCCGTCGCTCGTTCCGGACGTTCAGCTTCTGGCGAACATCGAAGCCATGAAGGGGCGGTTCACGGCCCCCGGCCCGGCCGTCGCGCCGTCCGTCCCCCGGGAGCTCTGGCCGTGGCTGACCGGCACCGCCCTGCTGCTGGTGCTGCTGGACGTTCTCGTCCGCCGCTGGCCGGGCAGGGGGACGCCTGCGGGCCTGGCCGCCGTGCTGGTGTTCATGCTGCTGACGGCCGCCCCGCCCGAGGCGGCGGCAGACGATGCGCCGCAGCCCGGGGCCGCCGGAGAACCGGCGATGCCGGCCGGGATCGCGGACCTGATCGACGCCTCGGTGTCCGCCGACGACAACGCGGAGGCCTGCAGGCTGTTCGACGAGGCCTGCCGCAGGATTGCCGCCGCCGAGGGCCGTCTCGACCCGCTTGTCCTCCACCTGCAGTCGCGGCCGGCGTCGCCGCGCATTTCATGGCTGATCTTCAGGGCGGCCAGGCGCGGAGGCGACCTGGACCTGGCCCGGGCGGTTCTCGCCGATCTGCAGAAACAGCAGCCCGACGACTTCGATGTCTGGGCGGAGGTCGCCCGCATCGAGGAGCTCTCCGGCAATGACCAGGCCGCCCTCGAGGCCCTGGCCCGGGCCGGGCGGTGCCGTCCCGACCGCCGGCAGTCGGCTGCCCTGGCACTGCGCGCCGCCGCGATCCTGTATGACGCGAAGGAGACCTCCGCGGGCGCGGAGCGGCTGGAAAGCCTCCTTCGCGAGTGGCCCGCCGACGACGCGATGGAACACTGCGCCGCTCACTTCGCGGGACTGATGGGCGATCCGGCCCTTGCGGAGCGGCACCTCCGGCCCGGGGGAGACGCGAGGCAGCGTTTTCACGACCACCTTTTCCGCGGCCTGTTCCTCATGAGGCTGGATCGGTTCGAGGAGGCCGGCAGGGAGTACGAGCGGGCGTACGCGGCGGCTCCGCTGGAGCGCGACCGCCGCTTTGCCCTGGAGCGGGTCATCGCCTCGGCCCGCAGGGCCGGCCGGCTTGCCGAACTGGCCGATCGATGGCAGGCCGACGAGACCCTCCCTCCCGATCGCCTCGGCGGCCTGGCCTCCGTCCTCCGGGAGCTGGGTCGATCCGCGGACTCGCTGGCTCTGCTGACCCGGCCGGCGCGCACCCCCGAGCAGCGCAGGCTCGTGGAGTCGGCCGGTTTCCAGAGGGAGGTTGTGGCCGCGGCCCTGGCATCCGGCGACGCCGCCCGGGCCGAGGCGGCCTATCTCAGCCTGCTGGAGCAGCATCCCGACCGGGTGGAGTGGCTGGTGAACCTTGCCCGCCTCCGCCTGCTGAATGGCCGGCGCGACGAGGCGATCCGGCTCCTGAGCGAGGCCCTCGACCGCTTCCGGGACCCCGGACTGCTGATGGCCCTGGCCGAGGGCGCCCGTTCGCTGGCCCTGGACGAAACCGCCCTGGCGGCGGCGCGCAAGGCCGGCGGGCAGGGCCTGAGCCGGCAGATCCGGTCCGGGCTTTTCGAGGCCAACCTCATCCGCCAGCGGGGAGACGCCGACGGGGCTATCGCCCTGGTGCGGAAGCTCATCCCCGTCGCCGGACAGGATCCCAGGCTCCTGCAGCTGGTGGCCGAGGCCCTGGAACGCCATGGCGACAAGGCGGAGGCCCTCAGGCTCTTCAGGGAGCTGTACGACACGACAAAGGCCGAGGACACGCTCCTGCTCGTCGCCCACCTTCTCGAGGAGAACCGGAGGTTCGACGAGGCCTGCCGGCTCTGGAAGGACATGTGGCAGAATACGCAGGTGCCCGCCCGCCTGCGGCAGGCGCAGGACCGCATGCTCGACCTCGCTTCGCGCACCGGCACCCTGGCGGACCTGGCCATCGAACTCGAGGAGCGGGTCGAATCGGGCCAGGCCGCCGATCGCGAGCTCTCGCTCCTGGTCGAGATCTACACCACCGCCAACGACGCCGTCTCGGCGGCCGAGATCCTTCACGAGTTCGCCGCCCGCGGCGGCGCGGAGATCGACACCCTCAAGCGGCTGGCCCGCGTGTACCTGAGCTGCGAGCAGTTCGGACGCTGCAACGCCGCGCTTCGGCGACTGGTCGAGATCGATCCCGACAACGCCTCCGATTACCTGCAGCAGATCGCCATCGTGGCCCTCGAGCGCAAACAGCCTCACGAGGCCCGCAAGGCCCTGGCCGAACTCGCCGCGCGGTCCGGGGGCGATGAACTCGTGGACGAGTTCTCCGCCGGCGTGCTTGACATGAGCGGCCTGCACGAGGAGGCGGCCCGTGCCTACGAGCGGGTCCTTGCCCGCCACCCCGACCGCATCGAGGCGCTGCTTCTGTGGGGCAACGCCATGAAGGCGACCCGGCAGGTCGACCGGGCCGTGGCCCGCTTCCAGCTGCTGGTCGAGGAGGCCGGGGAAGACGACCTCTTCACCGTCGCCGTCGACGGACTGCTCAATCTCGAGGCCGGGCCCGCCGTCCTGCGGTCGGCGCTCCGCAGGGTCTGCGCGCGGATCGCGGCTTACCCCGACAAGGTCTTCCTCTACCAGCTCGCCGGCGACCTGTGCGAGGCGCTCAACCAGCCGGATCGAATGAGGTCGATCCTCGAGCAGGCGGTGGTCGTGGCCGGCGAGCGGCGAGGCCCGCTGCTTCGCGAACTCATGGACGGAGCCCGCGCCGACAACAGGGTCGACCGTCAGATCGAGTACGGTCGTTCCCTGCTGGCGGTCAACGACGAGGTCCCGCCGCAGGTCTTCCTCGACCTCGGCGAGGCGCTCCTCAGGCAGGGCGACCTCGCCTGGGCCGAGCGGGTCTTTGAACGGGCCGGCGTCGACGGCGATTTCTCGACCGTCCAGCAGCGCATCGCCGGCTGCTACGAGGATGCCGGACGGCCCGGCGACGCCGATCGGATCATCCGCCAGCTCCTCATCAGCGAGCCGGACAGCGTGCCGCTGCTCATCCGATCCGGCACGCTGAGCGAGCAGCTCGGAGACTACGACGCCGCTTTCGCCCGCTACTACCGGGCGGCGGATCTGATGCTCCGCCGCCTGCCGGGTTCCCTCCGGGACCACGCCGCGTCCCGGCCCGCCGGCCAGGCGGTTTCCGAGAAGGCGCAGAACCGCACCGGCCGGGCCGCCAACCTGGACGAGCTCTCCCAGTACTTCGAGAGCGCCGGCAGCGGCCTGCTCAACGCGGCCCGCGACGAGCGCCTCCGCACGCGGCTCCGGCAGGACCTGGTCCGGCGAATCGAAGAGGAACTCGCCGCGCTGGCCGCCGACCGCGCGGTCATGCCCACGCTGGACCGCAATCCGCGGCTGGACCGGCTCGCCCGGTTCCTTCGCCAGGTCGCCTTCTCCCTCCGGGTGCCCGACATCGCCGACAGCGCCGACCGCACGCTGCTGGCCCGCTATCCGCAGGACAGAGAGCTCCGTGCGGCGGTCGTCCGGAGCCGGATCGACTGGGGACTCTTCGGCCGGGCCGCCGCCATGGCCGAGGTCGCGGGCGCGCCCGATGGCGAAGAAGCCGCGTCACAGCCGTCCGAGGCAGGCATCGACCTGCTGCTTGCCGATCCGGCCGGGCTCAGGCGGCTCATCGGCGACGGCCGGATCCCGCCTTCGCTGGCGGGCCGGATTCTGCCCACGCTGATCATGCAGGGGCGCCGGGACCAGGCCCGGGCCCTGCTCGCGGCCACCCGGCCCGGGCCCGGAGAAACCGGCTCCCTGGCGGCCCGCATGATCGTTTCGGCCATCGCCCTTGAGGACGATCAGGCCCTCCAGCGGTGGCTTGAGCTCTGGCTGGATTCCCTCCGCCGACTGCGGCAGGGCCCCCAGGCGGCCCGGGAGCTGGAGCGATGCGTCCGCCTGGTGTGGAACTCCCTGACGCCGCCGCAGCGCGCGAGCCTGGCCGAACGCACCGCTCGTCTGGTTGCGCTTCTCGATGAGCCGGAGAAGCCCGCGGCGCTGCTCTTTCAGCTCAGGCTTGCGGAGGCCGCCGGCGTGCCGTTCGACGGCTTCGACGAGCTTCTGCACTCCGCCGGAGCCGACGCGACGACGGACGCCCAGACGCTGGTCATGCTCCTGCAGCGGCTGCCTGCGCCGGAACAACCCGGTTTTCTCCGCACCGTCGTGTCCTCCAGGAAGCCGGCCGCGCAGCGGGGGCTGCTCCTGGACCTGGCCGGCTGCATGACCGCGCCTTGCGACAGCGGAACGGAGGAGGTCTTCGTCGATCTGTTCAGGTCGGCTGAGAGCCAGAGGCTCGACTCGACCCAGGCCTACTACCAGCTCACCCGTGCCGCCTGGAACCGCAACCCTCGCCAGAGAGACCTCGGGCGGCGGCTCGGCGAGATCCTGCTCAGCGAGTCGCCCGACAGCATCCCGGTGCTCGTCGCGGTGGCCGTGGCCCGCAACCACGCCGGGCGCCACGACGAGGCCATGGCCCTGACCCGCGAGGCGATGGACGGCCTGCTGGCGGCCCGGCAGGTGGATGTCGAGCAGAAGCGGATGCTCGACAGCCTGCTGGGCATCATGCAGCCTGCCGAGCTCGGGAAGCTGGCCGACGACCTCGCGGAGCGGCAGGAAATCGAGCCGCCCACCCCCAACGGCGTCTTCATCAGGGGGCTGGTGCTCGAGGCGGCCGGCCGCGACCGGGAGGCCGTCGCCGCCTTCCGGGCGGCCTCCGAAGCCGCCCCCGCCAACCGCACGTTCCGGCGCAAGCTCATCAGCTGCCTCAAGGAGAGCGGGCGGATCGTCGAACTGAGCCG
Source organism: uncultured Planctomycetales bacterium (assembly GCA_964611365.1). Classification (GTDB taxonomy): domain Bacteria; phylum Planctomycetota; class Phycisphaerae; order UBA1845; family PWPN01; genus CALLOB01. Next base: position 1,678 of record CAZSYS010000094.1, on the reverse strand, counting down.
GCTCCTGGCAACCACACTGACCAAGAGCACGCTGGCGGAGTCCTTCGAGTGGCGGACGCTCGCCGAGGCCCACTACGAACTGTGGGCCCCCGACGCCGCCGCACGGGCCGCGCAGAAGGACGAGACTCCGCTGGCCCCCGTCGAGATGATGCGCATCGCGCGCCTCCTGGGCCGATTCGACGAGGTTCGAACCATCTTCCGCCGCTTCCTCACCAGGAACCGCGACGACGGGCGCTTCTACACTCCGTTCTGGCCCACGGAGCCGACCGCCGGCGGGCTCGTCGGCTTCCTTGAGAGCCCGTCCGTGCCCATGGCCGCACGCCCCCGGCTCTTCGAGGCCCTGGCGGACCTTCCTTTCGCCGAGGAGGAGTACGCCGGGCTCCTCCTGGCCGCTCGACCCGAGCGCAAGGACATCCCCGGCCTCATCGCAGGTCTGGTCAAGGCCACCCGGATCAACCGGACGTGGGATCGCCTGGTCCGGACGCTCGCGGAGGCTGCGCAGGCCGACGCGATGAACGTGAAGGATCAGGCCTTGCTGCTGGCCCTGATCGTGGAGGATGCCCGATCGATCCCGCAAAGCCTCCTGTCCGGGGTCGACCTGGTGCTCAACCATGTCG
>CAZSYS010000094.1:0-1051 GCA_964611365.1 uncultured Planctomycetales bacterium | reverse complement strand
CCCCGCCGCCGGGGAGCAGGTCCTGGCCCTTGCGCGGGTCTACCAGGCACGCGGCGACGGTGAACGTGCCCGCCGGATTCTGGAATGGCTCCTCGCCGGCGACCTGGAGGGGCAGAACGGCACCGGCCTCCCCGCGCGCCTCGAGCATCTGGATGCCTGCCTCGCCGTGGTTCCGCCTGCCGAGCGGACGGCGCAACAGAAGCGATGGCTCGCCCTGCTGCGGCCCACGCCCTTCGATCCGCTGACGAACGAATACGAAGTGGCCTGGCTGGACCGCGCCGCGGCGGTCGATGAAGCGGCCGCCGGCGAAACCCTCGAGCGTCTGCGGCGGCGCATCCGGGAGGAACCCGCGGCCATGCCCTGCCGCGACCTGCGGGCCGCACTGGCCCGCCGGGACGCTGCGGCCGGACGGTTCGACCTCTTCGTCGAGCAGGTGAACGAGGTGCTCGGGGAATCGTCCGTCGGTGAGCCGCTCTCCCGCCCGTTCGACCCCCGCCGCATGCTTCCCCCGGCGCCGCAGATGAGCGAGCCCGCCCGGTATGCCGAGGCGATGGTCGCCCGGATCGCCGAGAGCCGCAGCGCCGGTCGCTTTTCCGCCGCCGAGACCGTCCGACTCATGTGCCTCCTGGCCGAGTGGTGCCGGGAAAACGCCCTGAACGACCTGGCGGCCGACATTCTCCGCCGGGCCGGACAGTCGGCGCAGGAACCGGGCGACTCCTGGCTCTGGATGGCCGATGTCTACCGCCGGATGGGCGATGAGCGCAAGGCCTGCGAGCTGGAGACCGGCCTGCTGCAGATCGACATGCTGCCGGTGAAGCGCATCCCCTCTCTGCTGCAAAGCGTGGAAGCCGACCGCGGCCGGGAGGCGGCCGACCGGCTGGCCGTGCAGGCCGCACAGTATAGCGACCATCCGGATATCCTGCGTCGCGCGATCCGGCGGGCCGGCGCCGACGGCGATGAGGCGGCGGCCGACCGTTACCGCGACCGCCTGCGGAAGCTCGGGCCCGCGGCGGCCACGGGGCCGGCCGCCACGTCTGCCGCCCCCGGCGGG
>CAZSYS010000093.1:0-13390 GCA_964611365.1 uncultured Planctomycetales bacterium | reverse complement strand
GGCACCAGGTCTTCCTGGCCCGTTCCGAGCGCGATCTCGTTGCAGCCGTCCCCGTCCAGATCCGCGATCTTGACGGCCAGCCCCATGCCGGGGCGGGCCCGGGCGAGGTTCTCGGCCAGCACGGCGTGCTCCCAGGAGCTGCCCCGCCCCTTGACCAGGTCCAGGCGGCTGTCGGGGCAGCCCGTCAGGAGGATCTCGTTCCGGCCGTCGTTGTCCGCGTCGCCGATCTCCACGTCCCATCCGGCGTAGCTCTGGTCCACGGTGGCGATCACCTCGCCCCGCCAGCCGCCGGGCGCGATCCGGCCCGACGCCAGAAGCTCCCGGGCTACCTCGCCAGCGCTCACCGGCATCCTCCGGCTCACCCGCCGGTCACGGTTGCGCTGAACCCATTCTAACCGCCGGTCGCCCTCAAACTCCACCGCCGCTCCCCCGCCGGTCAGGCCAGACTCACCGGCATGATCACGTAGACGAACCCCGGACCGGCACGCATCAGGCCGGGACGGTTGGCGTCGCGCAGCTCCAGCTGCACCGTCGGAGTGCCGACCACGCGCAGGGCATCGGTCAGAAAGGCCGGGTTGAACCCGATTTCCAGGCGCCGGTCCGCATACTCCAGCGGCATCGATATCGTCGCTTCGCCCTGCTCCGGCGCCCGGCTCGACAGCACCAGGCGGTTGTCCTCAAAACACAGCCGGATGCCTTTGGACTGATCGTTGGTCAGCAGGGCCGCACGGCGCACGGCACTGAGAAACGCGTCCGTGGCCAGCACAACCTTTTTGTCGTTGTCCACCGGGATCACTTCCTCGTACTGGGGAAACTGACCCTCCACCAGCGCCGAGCTGATCACGTAAGCCCCGGCCCGCACCACCACCTGATTGTGCGAGAAGCTGATCGCCACCAGCTCGGACACGCCGGCCAGCACGCGCTGCACGGCCTGCACCGTCCGGGCCGGGACGATCATCTTGGCGTCCTCGCCGACCACCCGGTCGGCCGCCTCCACCGCGCAGGCCATCCGCCGGCCGTCGGTGGCCACCAGCGACAGCTTCCGGCCCTTCTTCTCCCACAGCACACCGTTGATCGCAAAACGCGTGTTCTCCCGGGCCACCGCAAAGACCGTCCGCTCGATCAGACCCAACAGCCTGCCGCCCTCGATCTCCACGTCCGGCTTGCCCTCCAGGTCAGCCACCGGAGGAAAGTCGCGCGGATCCTGCCCATAGATCTCGTAGTGACTGTCGGATCCCCGGATGTGACAGGTCTGCTCGCTGGACTCCAGCTCCACGGTCTCATCGACGCTCTCGCGGGTGATCTGCAGGAGCTTGTCGGCCGGAATGAGCACGTCGCCGGGGGCCTTGACCTCGACCTGGCGGACCTCGCCCCGCAGGGCCACCTCCAGGTCCGTGGCACTGACCAGCAGGCCCTCCTTCGAGGCCGTCAGGCGGACACACTTGAGCACTTCCTTCGGCGAGCGGCTGGCTACCACCCCAGTTGCTGCACCCAGAGTCTCCAGCAAGGCATTGCGGCTGATCAGAACGTGCATGACGCTTGGCTCCTCGCACGGTGAAATCGCCCATCAGGCGGCGGGGCGACGCGTTTCTTTCCGGCCTTCATGACCGTCTGAGAGAAACAACAGTCATCGTTGTAAGTCATGTGACTTCCACCGCCACCCCCGGTGTCCGCGTCGATAAGACCGCCCGACACCGGAGGTTGTCCGCCAGGCATGCCGCCGGGCGGGCGGTCACATCCCTGTGTGCAGACCGCCGGGCAGCGCCGGAGCGGAACAGCCGGCCGGCCGACCTGTCCGTGCCGGCGTGCGGAACGGTGTGCAAGATACCGCCAAAGTGACAGGTTATCCACCATAACCAGCCGCCCTGCTGACAGGACGGCCGGTCGCCGGGTCCCTCCGGCCGGGATGCCCTCGGCGGTCGCTCGACACCCCCGGACCGGCTGGGTAACATGCCCGCCGGCCGGTGCCGTGAGCCTGAGCCGGCCGCCGGCGGGATCGAACCGCCGCGCCGGGGATTTGCGCCGCCGGGAAGCCAGAGACATCGCATGCCGTGTCACCGCGAAATGACGCTCGCCGTGATTCTGCTGGCGGCCGCCGGCACAGGCCGGGCCGCCGATCTGGCCGGGCTGCCCCGCCTGACCGACGATCGGGTCGGGGCGGAAAACGCCCTCTGGATCGAGAACCCGCCGGAGCGGCTCTTCCGCACCCGCCGCGAGGTCGTGGTCGCCGATCTTGCCGGCCCGGCGGTCATCACCATGCTGCACCTGGCCCTGCCGGAGATGGCCGCGGCCGCTCCGGATAAGTATACCCTGGGCCGGGAACTCATGCTGCGCATGTACTGGGACGGAGAGGAGTCCCCCAGCGTGGACGTGCCGATGGTGGATTTCTTCTGCGACCCGGCGGGCCTCCGGGGGCAGGTCAACACCGCCCTGGTCAACAAGCGGCGAGGCTGGAACAGCTACTTCCCGATGCCTTTCCGGCGTTCGGCCCGGATTGTTCTGGCCTACGAGGGGCCGGAGCCGCCGGGTCAGAAGCTCTGGTCCATGATGCCGTGCTACAGCTACGTGATGTACCGCACGGCCGCCGGGTTGCCGGCCGATGAGGGCTATCTTCACGCCCAGTGGCGGCAGCAGGGTCTGCTGATGGGGCACAACGAGTATGAAGCCCTCAGCGCGGTGGGGCGCGGCAAGTTCGTCGGCTGGAACGTCACCGTCCGCAGGCCGGGCTGGCCCAGCTACCCGGTGGACATGAACGAAAACTTCTTCATCGACGGTCAGACCGAGCCGCAGATTTCGTTTCAGGGGATCGAGGACGCCTTTGGCTTCAGCTGGGGCTTTCCGGAGACCGAGAACGTCTTTGCGCTGACCGGCTACTGGCCGTTCTTCAAGGGTGCGGCCGCCTACCGGTTCTTTGTTCAGGATGCCATCAGCTTTCAGAAGTCGCTGCGGGTGACGATTGCCTTCGGACCGGGGGAGAAGGACTTTCACGAGGGTTACAGTCACCCTGGAACCACGCTGCAGCTGTCCAGCACCTGCTACTGGTACCAGACCGAGCCGCATGCCCCGTTTCCGCCGGTACCAGCCTGGGAGGAACGCAAGCCAGCCCCGGAGCAGATGTGGTGGCCCGAGGGGCGCGACCCGGTGCCCTCGGCCGAGGAGCTGAGGGCCCGCGGGGTGCGCCTGTACATGCTCTGCGGGCGCCCGGAGGGCGAAGTGATTCTGGCTGAGAAGGGCTTTGCGGCCCGGCTGGTCAGAGGCCAGTCCTTTGCCGGCTGGCTGCCGCCGGTTTATCACTGTTTCAACGACCCGGACGAACTGGAGATCGAACTGACCGTGCCGCCCGGTGCCGCCGGTACGCTGCGGCTGTTCGCCATCGACGCCGACGGCTACGGTGGCGGTCGGCGCCAGCGGGTGTGGGTGGGCCGGCGTGACCTGGGAGAAATCAGCGGTTTTCGAGAAGGCCGGTGGCTCGAGACCGCGGTCACACCCGAGATGACCGCCGACGGCCGGCTGCTGATCCGGGCCGTGGACACGCTGCCGACCGGCGGCAATGCGGTCATCTCGATCATCGAGTGGATCACCGGGGAATCCTGACTTCCGCCGCCCCGGCCAGCCGCCGGCGACCGTGTGCGGCCGGCACAACCGGTGCCGCGACAGAGAGACGAAGCGAGTCAGCAACTTGACCGCGACCGCGGTACAACGCTTTTATCGCTACCACGCGTATGTCTATGACTTCACGCGCTGGACGATTCTTCACGGCCGGGGTCAGGCGGTCGGGCGGCTGAAGCTGCGCCCCGACGCCGAGGTTCTGGAGGTAGGCTGCGGAACCGGGCTGAACTTCAGCCGGATCCTGGCAGTCCTGGATCCCGCCCGGGGCCGGCTGACCGGCCTGGACTTCTCGGAGGACATGCTCGCCCGGGCGAGGCGGCGCGTCGCCGCCCAGGGCTGGTCCAACGTCTCCCTGGTGTGCGCGGACGCGACGCGCATGGACCTGGGCCGGCAGTTCGACGGCATTCTGTTCGCCTACAGCCTGACGATGATCCCGGACTGGCAGATGGCCCTGAGGCAGGCCCGGGCTCACCTGCGCCCCGGCGGACGGCTGGTGGTTCTGGATTTCGGGCGCTTCGAGGGCTGGGGCCCGCTGGGGGCCCTGGCCCGCGGATGGCTGCGTCTGAATCACGTGGAAACCCTTCGGCCTTACGTCGAGACGATGCGGACTCTCTTTGACCGGTTCGAGGTTTACGGCTGGCTCGGGGGATACTGGTTCACCGCCGTAGGGAGCAACGCCTGATGCACTCGGTCATCACCATGCCGACGCCCGGCGGCCGGTCGCTGCTGGAACGGTTCGTCTTCAGGGGCATCGTCTTCAACATGTCCTGGGAGGATCCGGAGATGGACCGGCGGGCCTTCGGCATCACGCCGCGGGACACGGTCATTTCCATCACCTCCGCCGGCTGCAATCCGTTGAACTTCCTCTGCCAGAATCCGGCCCGGGTGATCTGCGTGGACGGGAACCCGGCGCAGAACGCGGTCATGGAGCTCAAGCTGGCGGCCATCGCCACGGTGGATCACGAGGTGTTCTTCGACATCTTCGCCGCCCGACGTCCGCGTCGGGTGCAGGAGGTCTACCGGCCGAAACTGCGCCCCCTGCTGAGCGACGGAGCCCGGGAATTCTGGGACCGCAACCTCTGGAAAGCCGCCGACGGCCTTTACCGCCACGGGCGCACCGGGCTGTTCTGCCGCATTCTGCGGGCCTATCTGGCCATGCTCGACCTCAAACCCGCTCTGGCCGAGGCGTTTGTGAGCTGTTCCACCCTGGCCGAGCAGCAGGCCTTCTACAGCCGCCACATCGCCCGGCGTCTCTGGACGCAGACCAGCCGGCTGTTCGTCTGCTTCAGGCCGATGCTCTACCTGGCCGGCGTGCACCCCGAGCAGTTCAGGCTGGTGGACGGGCGGCACGACATCTACGAATACGTTCGCGAGCGCGTGGAGTATCTCTGCACGCAGGTCCCGGTGGCCAACAACTACTTTCTCAGCCAGGCGGTCACGGGTCGCTTCCGCGGCATGCACGTGCCGCCCTACCTGCTGCCGGAAAACTACCCGGCCCTGCGCCGCAACCTCGACCGCGTCCTGGTGGTCAACGGCTGGCTCGGGCCTTTTCTCGACACCCAGCCGGCCGGGTCGATCAGCAAGTTCAATCTGCTGGACATCTTCGACTGGATGCCCCCGGCGGTCTTCGAAGCCACCCTTCGCAGCGTGCTGCGGGCCGCGGCGCCGAATGCCACGATCATCTATCGGTCGGGCAGCTACCACCTCGATCCGCCGGCCTCGATCCGGCCGCACCTGCGGCACCACCCGGAGCTGTCGCGCGAGCTGCTGGCCATCGACCGCTCGGGCACGTACGGCAGCTTCTACGTCTTTACGGTGCTCAGCGGTCAGGAGCCGCCCCCGCCGGGGGTTCGAAATCCGCCCGGAGGACAGGCCCTGCCCGCCGAAGCGGCGGAAGCCGGCGGGCTGCTGGACGGGCGGCGATCACCGGCACGCTTCTGATACGGATATGCGGCGCGGTCACACCCGCGGCAGGCCGATCTCAGAACACCAGCGTTTTGGCCACCACCGGCAGAATCGACCGGCCGGCCTCCAGCGGCCGGCCGATGTCCACGTAGTCGGCCTCATCCAGCCGCAGCTCGTCCACGACGATCAGGCCCCGCCCCGGCGCCGCCGCAGTCATGCTTTCGCCCAGCAGCCGGCCGTAGTTGTCGGCCATCAGGAACACCCGGGGTTCGGCCAGCCCGGCCAGGTCCGACGCCTCGGCCAGCAGTTTTCCCAGCTCTTCCACCTGTCGCCAGCCGGCCGACCTGAGGCTCGGCAGCATCACCGCCGCGCGGTCGGCCGGATCCAGATCCGCCAGCCGGCGGTGACGGTCCAGAAGTCCTGCGGCCAAGTCGGCCGAGACGATCGATTTCAGATCCGCAAACGGGTGCAGCACCCTCAGGTCGGTCAGCGGCAGCAGGGCCGCGTCCATCCACACCGTCTCGCCGCTGAGCGACATGGCAAACTGCCCCGCGCCGATGACCGTCGCGCGGATCGGGTCGGCCGGGTACTCCAGAGGCAGGCTCCGGCCCCGGATCTGCTCGATGAGGGCCCGGGCGAGGATCGGCCCGGAGTCGTCCAGATCGGGCAGGGGCTCGTGCCGCTCCAGTCGCCGCATCAGCTCGGCGACCCCACCGGACAGGAAATGAATCGCCGCCGGCGGAGGTGGCCCGTGGGGACGAGTGATCACCATGTCGGGGGGAATGCCATCAAATCCTCCCGCAACGGCCGCCAGGCACCAGCCGGCGCACTCCCGGCACCAGCCGGCGGCGGTCCCTGAGTCGACGGGGGCGCACCCGAATCTGGCCCGGGCCGTCGTGCTGGCCACTCCCCAGCCTGGCGGTGAGGATTCCCGCAGCAGGTGCCGTCCGCCCACCCGGATGGCGGCGGCGTCCAGCAGCCTGCCGCCGTCGAACCACGCCAGGTTGGTCGTTCCGCCGCCGATGTCGATGTTGACCGCCACGGCGCGATGACGCCGCGACCAGGTGGCCGCCCCACTGCCCCGGCCGGCCAGAACCGCCTCCTGGTTGGCCCCGGCCACCGACGCGGCGAAGGACGAGGCCCGTCCGGCCAGCTCAGCCACCACCGCCCGGGCGTTGGTTTTCAGGGCAGTCTCGCCGGTGATGATCACCGCCCCGGTGGCGATGTCCTCCGGCCGAACGCCGGCCTGAGCGTATTCCTGATCCACAAGGGCGCGAATCGCGGCGGCGTCGATCGTGTCCGGGTCGCGCAGGGGGGTGCGGTGGATCCGGCCGGCGTACAGCATCTGCCGGTCAAGCAGGTGGTGGCGGCCAAAGGGATCATCGCCGGGCCCGACAGTGAGCCTGGAGAGGATCAGATGCGTGGTCGTCGTGCCGATGTCCAGCCCCACCGACAGAAAGGTCGATCCCGACGTCGCGGCCGGGCCGCAGGTCGCAAGCGGAGGCGGCGGGCCCGGAAACCGGCTGGCAGTATTAAAACGCATGGGTAAGAGCCTGCCGGGCCATGGGCGATTCGCCGGCCCGGGCGACCGGCAATACGGCACGTCCGAACGCTGCCCGAACGCCCGAACAATGTAAACCGGACTTCCGACACGGGCAAGTTCTTGATTACACAAGGTTTGCGAATCTTCGGGTTTTCCGGAGCTCCGGCCCGACTTCTGTCTGGCGGCTGGACCGGTTCCCGGCTCCTCGTGATGTTGCTGTCCCGGCAAAGGGATCCGGCGAGGCGCGTCATGTGATAGCAAGGTGAGTTCTTCCTCTATTTTTCAGACTGAGCGAGAACCGCAGGAGTTGCTTTCGGGCTTGATCCTCACGCGGGAGGCGGGGATGATGACGCGTCCGCCCCCGGCCGGGGCCGGCCGGATCCGGGCAGGGGCATCCGGGGGGCGATTCCGCGGGCCTGTTCAGGAGGTTTGGGCTCATGAGAAACCATATCCTTCGGGGCATTCTGGCGCTGGCCACGGTCTCGGCGGGTTTCACGGCCGTGGCGGCGGCCGAGCCGCCGGCGGTCGCGCCGCGCGAGCGGATTCTCAACGTGCTGGTCATCACCGGCGGGCACGGCTTCGACCACAGCGAGTTTTTCCAGATGTTCGATGGCGTGCCGGACATCCGCTGGACGGAGGCCCGCCGGCCCGACATCGCCGGATGGCTGGCGGCCGAGAAGGCCGCAGCCTTCGACGTGCTGGTCTGGTACGACTTCGGCACGCCGGAGCCGGGCGAGGAGGAGGCCCGCAACCTGCTGGCCCTGCTGGACGCCGGCAAGCCGATGCTGTTTCTGCACCACGCCCTGGCCGCCTACACCCGCTGGCCGGAGTTCGAGAAGATCGTCGGCGGCGTGTTCCTGATGCAGCCCGACGGCCAGCGCCCGGCATCGACCTTCCGGCACGACGTCGACCTGTCGGTGGCCATCGCCGACAAGTCCCACCCCATCACCCGGTACATGACCGGGTTCCGGCTGCACGACGAGGTCTATAACGTCTGTCCGACGCAGCCGGACAATCATCCGCTGCTGACCACGGACCATCCCGAGTCGATGAAGACGGTCGGCTGGACGCGGATGAGTCGCCGCAGCCCGGTGGTGTATCTGCAGCCCGGGCATGGCTCGGAGACCTTCCGGACGCCCGAGTACCGCCGGCTGGTGATGCAGTCGATCCGCTGGCTGGCCGGGCTTCTGCCGGACACCTCGACCGAGGGCTTCGTGCCGCTGCTGAACGGCCGGGACTTCGAGGGCTGGACGGTGGTGGGCGATCCGAAGGGCTTCTGGTTCAAGGACGGCGTGCTGCGCAGCGAGAGCGGTCTGGGCGGCCACTGGATGCGTACCAGCCGGAAATACCGGGACTTCGTCCTGCGGGTCGAGTGGCGTGTCGGGCAGGGCGGCAACTCCGGCGTGTTCGTGCGCTCGGCGGCGGAGGGGTACCCGTGGGTCACGGGGAGCGAGATTCAGATCACCAACGAGTACCGCGACCTGGCGCACTGCACCGGCTCGCTGTACGGCGATGCCGCGGTGGATCCCCGGCCGGATGAGCGGGCGGACATGTGGCACGAGTTCGAGATTCACTGCATCGGCCGGCACTACCGGGTGTTCGCCGACGGCGTGCCGGTGGTGGACGTGGACGCACGGCGGATGCCGGTGTTCGCGGGCAAGCCGGTGGAGGGCTACATCGGGCTGCAGGACTCGCACAATCGGCAGAGCTACGTCGAGTATCGCAACATGATGGTCAAGGAGCTTCCCATGAGCAGAGGCGCGGCAGTCTGGCGCCTGGGCACGCAGGCCTATACCTTCCACAAGTTCACGCTGGTCGAGGCGATGGAAAAGGCCTCGGCCCTGGGCCTGCGGCTGATCGAGATGTACCCCGGTCAGACGCTGTCGCCGGAGCGGTCGGACGTGCGGTTCGACCACAACGCGCCCGCCGAGCTGCGCGACCAGGTCCGACAGATGCTTGCCCGCCACGGCCTGACGGTGGTCAACTACGGTGTCGTGGGACTCAAGGCCGACGAGGCCGAGGCCCGGCGGATCTTCGATTTCGCGCGCGAAATGGGCATTGAAACGGTGGTTTCCGAGCCCGAGGACACCCCGGAATGCTGGAAGCTGATGGACCGGCTGACGCAGGAGTACGGCATCAACCTCGCGGTGCACAACCACCCCAGGCCGTCGCACTACTGGGACCCCCGTCTGGTGCTCGAGCGGGTCAAGGGCCTGAACCCGCGGATCGGAGCCTGTGCCGACACCGGCCACTGGCTGCGATCGGGCGTTGAGCCGATGGAAGCCCTCAGGCTGCTGGAGGGACGGATCATCTCGCTGCATTTCAAGGACCTCAACGCCGCCGCCCCGGACGCCCATGACGTGGTCTGGGGCACCGGCAAGGCCGACGCCCGGGCCCTGCTGGCGGAGCTGCACCGCCAGGGATTCGAGGGTGTGTTCTCCATCGAGTACGAGCACAACTGGCTGAACTCCATGCCGGAGATCGCCGGGTGCATCGCGTTCTTCCATCAGGTGACCGCGGAGCTCGCCGGCCGGTGAGGCCGGGGGCCCGGGCGCGTGGACGAAACCCGGCGGTCGGGGGGCTCAATCCCGCCCTCGGCCGGCCGGAAGGACGGAAGGTTCGGCGGCAGGCTCCGCCCAGGCCGCCGCATGAAGGGGATCCCCAGAGACCCCGAAGGAGCAGACCATGCTGAAGCACATCGTGTTGTCCATCCTGATTGCGGCCGTTCCGGTGCTGGCCGACGACGAAAAGCCCGCGTCCGCCCCGGCCGGCGTCGTTCCCCCCCACCGCCTGGGTCCCTGGCGGCTGGCGGTGATGACCTACACGTTCAACAGGTTCACGCTGATGGAATCCATTCAGAAGGCCAAAGCCGTCGGCGTCCGCGAAATTGAGACCTTCGGCTGGCAGAAGATCGGCGGCGATGCCGGCGACGTGCAGTTCAACCCCGAGGCCCCGGCCGATGTGCTGAACAAGGTCAAGGCCGCCGCCCGGGAGGCCGGCATCCGCATTGTGGGCTTTTACGACCATGAGGTCGGCAAGGACGAGACCGGGGCCCGCAGGCTGCTGGAGTTCTGCCGGAAAATGGGCATCGAATACGTGGTCGGCGAGCCCAAACCCGAGCTGATCGAGACGCTGGACACCCTGGCCGGGGAGTACCGCGTGCGGATCGCGATTCACAACCATCCCCGGGACGAGAACAAGCCCGAGTACCTGCTGTGGAAGCCCGAGGAGGTCATGAAGCTGGTCGAGGGCCGCAGCCGGTGGATCGGCTGCTGCGCGGATACCGGGCACTGGGTGCGCTCCGGCCTGGACCCGTCGGCGAGCCTGGCGCTGTACAAGGGCCGCCTGGTCAGCATGCACCTCAAGGACGTGGACAAGAAGGCGCCGGACGGCAAGGACGTAGTCTGGGGGACCGGCGTGGCCGACGTCCGCAGGATCATGGAGACGATGAAGGAGATCCGCTTCCGCGGGGTGGTCTCGATCGAGTACGAGGCCAACATGGAAGACAACCAGGCCGACGTCGCGGCCTGCATCGAGTTCTTCCGCAGGCAGGCCGAGGAGCTCATGCCCCGCCCAGCGGCCAAAGGCGAGGGCCGCGAGCGGGAGAAGCCCCGCAAGGACGACTGAGACGCCTGAAAGACCGGAGTCCGGGAGGAAGGCCCCATGGACGCCAAACTCGCCCCTCTCGAACGCCGCGTGCTGGGCGTGCTGGTGGAAAAGGCTCTGTCGGGCCCGGACTACTACCCGATGACCGTCGGCGCGGTCGTCGCCGGGTGCAACCAGAAGTCCAACCGCGACCCGGTGATGGAGCTGGATGAGCCGGCGGTGCTCCGCACGCTGGAGGAGCTGCGCCGCCGCGGGCTCGTCCAGCAGGTTCTGCCGGCGCCGGGGGCCCGCGCCGACCGCTACAGGCACCTGGCCGGAAGCGTCTTCGGCTGGGGGCCCAAGGACTGCGCCGTCATGGCCGAGTTGCTGCTCCGCGGACCCCAGAGCGTCGGCGAGCTCAAGACCCGCTGCGCCCGCATGTACGCCTTCGACAGCCCCGAGCACGTGGCCAACGTGCTGGAGGATCTCGCCGGGCGCACGCCCCCGATGGTCCGGGCCCTGCCTCGCGAGTCCGGCCGCACCCACGTGCGCTACGCCCACACGCTCTACGTCGACGGGGAGGAGCCGGCGCCGGCCGGTCGCCCGCCGGTCGAGCCGCCGTCCGCCGCGGACGCCGCGCCGCCCGCGACACACGGTCCCCCCGCCGCGCAGATCGCCGCCCTCCAGTCGCGGGTTGACGCCCTCTCCGACCGGATGGAGGAGATGCTCCGCCGCCTGGAGGCCCTGGAAGCCCGCGGCAGGGATCCGCGCCCATAGCACCGGGCGGTGCGAATGAATGCGGAGGCCGGCGCCCCGTCAACCGGTCGCGGTCGCATCGGTCGAGGCCGCGGGCCGGCCGCGCCCGCGCAGCTTCAGGCAGGTCAGGCCGCCCTCGAGGATCATCCAGGCGGACATCGCCGTCAGAAACGCCCCGACGATCAGCAGCGCCAGGTTGGTGTGGTCGCCGCCGACGCGCCACCCGCGGTAGAACTCCGCCAGCTTCAGCGACATCGCCCAGGCGACCGAGACGAGCATCACCAGCATCGGCAGCACGGTGTACACCACCGGCCGGCCGGTGCGGTAGAGGTAGACGCTGGCGACCATCAGCCCCAGGGCGGCCAGCAGCTGGTTTGTCGTGCCGAAGAGCTGCCACAGCGTCAGCCCCGCCGGCCTGCCGTCGATTCTGATCAGCGCGAAGTACCCGATGGCCAGCACCGCGCACAGGCTGCTGATGTAGCGGTTGGTCAGCGGGACGCAGCGGCTGAGCCGGCCGATCTCCTCGATGTTGTAGCGCAGCAGCCGGGTGGCCGAATCCAGCGTGGTCATCGCGAAGCTGACCACCACCACCGCGATCAGATTGCGGCAGAAGCCGGTGAACGCCGGCCGCGACCCGGCGGACAGCAGCCACTGGAACGGGGCGCCGATGATCGCCGCGGCCCCGGTCAGAAAGGCGTCCAGCGTGCGTTCGCCCAGCCCGGCCCAGTGCCCGTAGATGTCGGCGTGCTGTGCGGCCCCCAGGCCCGCGGTGCACGCCAGGATCACCAGCACCGCCAGCAGCCCCTCGGTCAGCATCGCCCCGTATCCGATGACGCAGGCGTCGGCTTCCGAGCGGATCTGCCGGGCGGTCGTTCCGCTGGAGACCAGGTTGTGAAAGCCGCTCACCGCCCCGCAGGCGATGGTGATGAACAGGAACGGCAGCATCCCCGGGGCCTGATCGCCGGCCGCCGAGGGCAGCGGGCCGAAGGCCGGGGCGGTGATCTGCGGGTGAGCCGCGGCATAGCCCAGCATCAGCAGCGCCACCGCCAGATACAGCTGGAAGCAGTTGATGTAGTCGCGCGGCTGCAGCAGGAACCACACCGGCAGCACCGAGGCGGCGCAGGCATAGGCCAGCAGGATGTACACCCACAGGCCCTGGGCGCGCTGCCGGGCGGAAGCGACGTTCCGGGCGGCCGGCTCCAGCGACGGATCCTCCGCGGCCCGACGGGCGAAGTACCGCACGGTCGCGTCGGCCCGCGTCGCCCGGATGCCGTGCACCTGCGGCAGCTCCGGGTCGTCGGCCGAGGCGATGATCGCCCGGGCCTGCGGGTCGCTGACGAACAGCCGGTACAGCGGCACCGGGATCTCCAGCCCGGCGTAGGTCGTGGCGAACATCAGCCCCACGCCCAGCACCGTCACCGGCCCGATCCGCCAGTTGAGCCTGTAAACCATGACGCCGATCACCATCGCGATGCCGATCAGCGAAAACGTCGGCACCACCGCCTGCGGCGAAAGATCGGTGAACAGCGTGGCCATCTGGATCGCGAACACACCCATCGCCAGGGCCAGCAGGAAGAAGATGATCAGCAGGAACAGCAGCCTGGCCCGCGGGCCGATGACGTCGCAGGTCACGTCGCCGATGGTCCGGGCCTGATGGCGGATCGAGGTGAACAGCGCCGCCAGGTCGTGAACCCCGCCGATCAGCACGCAGCCGGCCAGCACCCAGATCAGGGCCGGCAACCAGCCCCAGTAGACCGCGATCGCCGGCCCGAGAATCGGGCCCAGCCCGGCGATGGAGGCGAAATGGTGCCCGAAGAGGATCGACGGATGGGTGGGCACAAAGTCCACGCCGTCGCGCTGCACGACCGCCGGCGTGGCCCGCGAAAGGTCGGCCTGAAACACCCGCTCGGCCAGGAAGCGGCCGTAAAGCCGGTAGGACACGTACAGGAAGACCGTGGACGCCGCCGCCACGGTCAGAGCGTTCGTCAGAAT
>CAZSYS010000092.1:0-13515 GCA_964611365.1 uncultured Planctomycetales bacterium | reverse complement strand
AAGCCGATCCGCCGACCTGCCTGACGATGAGGTCTCAGCCAGCAACGAACTTCCTCTACAGTGTTTAACTCTTTCATTCACAGGCACCTGCAATTGAATCGGACGACCGGCTGCGGCCTGACGCGGCGCCGGGCGGCCCGGCGAGCGAGCCGTTGACAGCAGCCCGTGCGGACCGGTAACCTCAGCGCCGCGTGACCCGCGCACGGCCTCATCTAACCGTTTCCCCCGCGTCGTGTCTATTCCCATGAGCGGACCAGACCGTCCAGGCTTCACCGAGGGCACGGCCGAGCGGGATGCCGCCTGGGTTCAGGCGACGTTGGCAGGGGACAGGGCGGCGTTCGGGAAGCTGGCCCAAGCCTATGAGCGACAGGCAGTTGCGACGGCCTATCGGTTGCTGGGCAACAGCCACGACGCCGCCGAGGTCGCGCAGGATGCCTTTCTGCGGGCCTATCGCTCATTGGGGCGTCTGAAGGATCCTCGGCGCTTCGGAGCCTGGCTGCTGCGGATTGTCAGCAACCTGTCCCTCAACGCCCGGCGTTCCCGGCGGACGGGTCCGACGCTCACGCTGGATGAGCAGTGGGGAACCGACGGTGCCACCGGCAGCGACGGCCAGGCGATCAGCGGCACCCTCGGACCGGATCGGCGGGTCGAGGGGCAGGAATTCGCCGGCGTGATCCAGGCGGCCCTGGAGCGTCTGCCGGACAAGCAGAGGCTGGCGCTGGTCCTGTTCACCATCGAGGGCTGGCCGCAGAAGGACATCGCCGAGCTTCTGCAGTGCAGCCTCGAGAACGTCAAGTGGCACGTTTTCCAGGCCCGCAAGAGGCTGCGTGAAATGCTCGGGGATGAGTTGGAGGAGGCGTGAAGCCGATCCGGGTGTTGTCGGGGACAAACGCCCGGAACCATGAGAGGCGAGCGGTCGATGAAGATTCGAATCAGCGCGCACGACGAGTTCCTGCTGAACCGGCTGCTGGACGGCGATCTGGATGCCGGCCGGGAGGCTGCGCTTCGCCGACGGCTCCAGAGCGAGCCCGATCTGAAGGCGGCCTTTGACCGGCTGGTGCGGCTGGATGCGGCCTTGAAGGCCTGCCGCGATCGGCATCCCCATCTCGATCAGGCCGCCTTTCACGAACGCCTGATGCAGGCCGTGGCCGCCGAGCCGAGCCCCGCGGTGCGCACATTCCGCATTCGGTCAACGTGGTGGGCGCTGGTTCCGCTGGCCGCCGCGGCCGCGGTCGCCCTGGTCGTCTGGACGCGGGTTCCGGGAGACACCGAGTCGCTGCGCAGCCCGCCGCTGGCCCGAGGCCCGGAGCCGTGGGCCCCGGCGGCGGCCGTTCCCGCCGGCGACGAACGGCCCGCGGGCACGCTGGCCGTGAGGTTCGTCAGGCCCTCGCAGGACGCCGAAGCCGGCCCGGCGGCCGGGGAGATCAAGGTTCGCTTTGTGCGCTCGCAGGAGCTGGCCGAGCGGGTGCGGGCCCGGGACGCGGCCGAGCTTGCGGCTCCCGCGAACTTCCTGTACATCGCCGGCGTGAACCGGGAGGGCGACGTCAGCCGGGCGCTGCTCGACGCCGCAGCGCTGTAGCCCGTGTATCGCGCTCAGGCCCGCGGCCGCCGAGACGCGTGCCGCCGCCCGCGGAAGTCCGTTTCGACGTGGAGTTGCTCATGCCAACCGTTTCGATCGCCGCCCGGGTTGCATGTCTGGCCGTCCTGGGGTTGTGGTCGGCCGGCGCCCAGCGGGTCTGGTCCGCCGATCCTCCGGCCGCCGCAGCGGGCTCCCCCGCCGGCTCGACCGCGGCCGGCGAGAATGAGCTGTCGGTGCTGATCCTGCAGTCCCTGGACCAGAAGACCCGCCTGACGGTGGAAAACGCCGCGATCCGCGAGGCGCTGGCGGCCCTGTCCGACAGCACCGGCATCCCGATCTCGATCAGCGACGAGACGCTTTCATTCCTTCCCTACGGCTCTCAGACCATGCTTTCGGCCCGGATCGAGGACCAGCCGCTGCGGGCCAGCCTGGAAGCCATCCTGCGGCCGGCGGGGCTGCGCTTCGAGGTCCTGAGCGACCGCGTCGAGGTGAAGCCCGTCCCGCCGCTGCGGCGGCTCTGCCGTCGGGCGACCTGGGAGGAGCTTGAGCTCCTGGAGCGGCTCTCCTCCGGACCGTGGAGCCGCGAGCTCGGCGCCTCGCTGCCGTATCGCTTCCTGGACATGCCGGAGCGCGACGCGGAGGCCAACCGGCGGATTCTCCTGGAGCTGGCCGACGCCGTGGGCCCGGGCCCGGCGGCCGAGGTGCTCGAGCTGGCCTGCGAACGCCATGGCTGGACCTGGCGGCCCGAGGACGGCAAGCTGACCATCCTGACGCGGACCCGGCAGGTGGAGGACCAGCTCAACACCCGGGTGACGCTGCGTTACGACCGCATCCATCTCAAGGACGCGCTGCTGGACCTGGCGGCCCGGGCGGGCGTGCTGCTGAAGATGGAGCCCGGCGTGCTGGCCGGCCTGCCGCAGGAGACGGTGCGGCAGTTTTCGCTGTCGGTGAACAACATGACCATCTGCCAGGCCCTGGAGGTGGTGGCCGCCGAGACCGGCCTGAGCTACATCATCGAGCCGCAGGGCCTGCGCATCGCCGCCAGCCCGATGGGCTACGGGACCGCCGCGACGCCCGAGGCCGGCGATCAGGCCATGCAGAAAACGCTGCAGGACCTGCGAACCAACCCCATCGTCGGGCAGATCACCTTTCCTCTTCCCGGCGGGATGCAGTTTGCCTTCTTCCTTCGCGAGGCCGACCTGCCGGCGCGGCTCAACGAGATGCGCAGGGCCCGCATCGCCCGGGCCGCCGTCGAGATCGAGAAAGCCCTGGCCACGCATCCGGCCACACCCGACTGAGAACCGGTCCTTCTGAACGCGGCCGCCGCCGATGCCCGGTCATGTGCCGCCCGGACCCCGCCATCGGAGCAGATGGCAGGTGCGTTCACGTGCTCCGGGGTCGCTCGCCCCATCGGAACGCAGCAGTGCGAGACGGGGACGGGCACCACCAGACGGGGACGCAGCCCGTGAAAAACGATCTGCGTCCCCGTTCGACCATCCACCGCTCCGCCGCCCGGGCGACGCCACCTGGTCCACCGACACCATTCTCCTCCGCCCCGCCCCCGGGCCCGCTCACCCCCCGCAGACTCCCCTGCCCGGATGTCTCTCAATCCGCAGCGTCAATCCGTTGCCGCCGGCCAACAGGGTTATTGTATGGGTGTCCTTTCGTGCGCGTGTGCTTTTGTGCGCGTGTTGTATGGGTGTCCTTTTGTGCGCGTGCGATGATTTCCACCCGGCGGCCCCGGGGCGGCGCCCTCGCCGGCCTCCGCCTCCGGCTGGGTCGCCGGAACCAGCCCGGCGGCGCGGAGGTCGGCCATGCTGAACGGCGCCGGCTCCAGCGCAGGGCGGCGGATGGGCACAGCGGGCGCCTCGACGGCCGGCACGGCCACCGCCAGGGCCTTGCGGGGCAGTCAGGGCCTTGCCGGGCAGTCAGGACCTCGCCGGGCAGTCAGGACCTCGCCGGGCAGTCAGGGCCTCGCCGGGCGCCCGGCTCGCAGCATGCGCCCCTCGGCCAGGCAGTCGCACAGCATTCCCGCGATGCGGCGCAGGTCCGCCGAAGACGGCACCGGCCCGGTGATCCGCAGAATCCGGGTGGCCAGCGAGCCTTCCTCCAGCAGCACGGCCAGAGCATCCCGGCAATGGTCCATTTCACCGGGCAGACGGCAGTCGGCCTGCTCGACCAGGTGGCGCCACAGGCGGCCGGCGGTGCAGCGGGCATTGTCCGACAGGCCGAAGACCCGCAGGTACGCGGCGTCCTCGATCACCGCATCCTCGGCGTCGCGGATGCAGGCTTCCAGCAGTCCGGCCAGCGGATCGACCGGCCAGGCCTGCAGCTCGGACAGCGGGCACCAGGTTTCCCCGGCCAGGAGCCTGACCGCCGCGGTGGTGGCGGCCGCGACGGCCAGGTCGGCCGCCGGGCACTCCTGGACATCCAGCACGCGGATCTCGACCGTATGGCGCTCGAAACGGGCGATCGCGCCGCGGGCGTTGGCCCACTCGCAGGCCAGGAGCCCCTCGGCGTCGTACGGGGCGGTGTCGCGGTAGATGGGCTCCAGGATCCCGGCCCGATACTCCTGCTCGCTGAACACCGGCTCGGGGACCACTCGGCCGGTCATGCTGGGGATCCGCGCGCAGTTGGTCCGGTAGACCGCCAGGCGACTGTCGCGCAGGCCGGTGACCTTCGAGTCGACGATCGGGGATCCGGCGGCCAGGGCCGGCAGGATCGGCAGCACCAGCCGGACCGCGGCGTGCAGCCGGCCGAACTCGTCGTCGTCGCGGAACGGCAGGTTGAGGTGCATGCTCTGCAGGTTGGACCAGCCGTGGCCCCGGCAGTCGAACAGGGCGTCGAACGCCCGGTAGATCTCGCTGCCGCCGTGGGGCCAGAGGCGGGTTTCGGTCGCCGGGTTCATCCAGAGGTGCATCGGGCCGGGCATGAGCCGGGCGCCCAGAGGGGCCAGCAGGCCGTTGATCCGCCGCACGTCGCGCTGAAAGGCTCCGGCCAGCCCGGCCAGGCGCGGCGCCGGCGCGGCGGTCTTGATCTCGATGACGTGGGCGACCAGTTCGTTGGACCAGGCGGTATCGTCGAAGCAGGCGTCGCCGGCCCCCTCGCCGGCCACGGCGGCCAGCACCCGGTCGCACAGCGGCCGCACGTCCAGGCCGGCCGCCTCGACGATCATGTACTCCAGCTCAATCCCGAAGGCCTCGAAGAGCCCGGGGTTCGGCAGCGCGTCAGGCACCTGGCTCGGCTCCCTCGCGGAGGCGCTCGATGCGGCGGATGAACGAGGCGATGATCCGCTCGTAGAGCTCGTCCTTCAACACGGCGTCCTCGCAGCCGGCATCGATATTGGGGTTGTCGTTGACTTCCATGACGTAGGCCGCGTCGCCGACGAGCTTGAGATCCACGCCGTAGAGCCCGTCGCCGATGTGGCGGGCCGCCCGGACCGCGGTGGCGATGACCCGCTTGGGGGCCGCCTCGAGCGGCACGGCCTCGGTCTTGCCGTAGCGGTGGCGCCCGTCGGCCTGCTGGTTGACGATCTGCCAGTGGTCGCGGGCCATGTGATACTTGCAGGCGTACAGCGGCTCGCCGTCGATCAGCCCGACGCGCCAGTCGAAGGTGGTGGGGATGTACTCCTGGGCGACGACGGCCTCGGACCTGTCCAGCAGGGCCTCCAGGGCGTTGCGGCAGGCCCGCAGGTCGGCGACCTTGACCACGCCCTGGGAAAATGCGCTGTCGGGCTGTTTGAGGACCAGCGGCAGGCCCAGCCGCTCGACGACCTCGTCGGCGTTGTCGCGCTGCACGATGACGGTGCGCGGCACGGGCACCTGGTGAAGGGTCAGCAGCTCGGCGAGGTAGACCTTGTTGGTGCAGCGGGCGATGGACAGCGGGTCGTCGATGACCGCCATGCCCTCGGCGACCGCGCGGCGGGCGAAGCGATAGGTGTAGTTGTTGACGAAGGTGGTGGTGCGGATGAACAGGGCATCAAACTCGGCGAGGCGCTCGTAGTCGTCGCGGGTGATCAGCTCGGAGCCCACGCCCAGGCGGTCGGCGGCGCGGATGAAGCGTTTGAGGGCCGCCGGATCCGACGGCGAATCGCGTTCCTCGGGGTCGTGCAGGACGGCCAGGTAGTACCGCGGGGGCGAAGCCGCCTGCCCGGGCCGCTGCCGCCGGGCGAAGTACTCGGCGGCGGCCTCGATGACGAACGGCCGGTGGTTGTCGGGAATCTCGCTGGCCGGGATCGGACGGACGCTGCGCAGGTGCCAGCGGTCGTGCCGCCGGTCGAACTGGGCCCGCAGCAGCGGCGTGCGGAACCGGCCGAACAGGCGGCGGCCCAGGAGCTGGTCGCGCCTGGCCAGGGTGCGGCCGAAATAGATGCTGAGGGTGAAGTGGTCCGGATGCACCGGCCGGAGGGTCTTCTGGATCAGCTCGTCGAGATCCTCGGCGATGGCCCGCACCAGGGCCGAGGACTTCATGTCCTGGATGGTAACCACGTCGGGCTGCGGCCGGTGGCCGCGGGCCTCGGCCAGCAGCGACACATAGTAGCCGCGGCTCTGGTAGCTGTACGAGTTGCACAGATTGAACAGCCGGGTGTTCGGCAGGCGGTGAAACGCCGGGTCCGTCAGGTAGCGCCTGGCCGAGACGACCTGCACGCCGGGCACGGACAGCGGCCAGTCGTCGGGATCGTTGAAAACCATCAGGATGGGCATGTCAGCGCCCCCGCCGGTCCGCGCGCGGCCGGATGACGATCAGCTTGGCGTCGTAGGTCACGATGCCCAGGGCGATCGCGCCGACCAGGCGGTCCACATGCACCTCATAGTGGTGGCTGGCCGGGTAGGGCATGTTCAGGTAGGGATCGGCCAGGTTCGCCCGGCGCGTGACCGGATCCAGGCCGTGCACGACCACGAAGTGCCCGACCGGCTCGCCGGCGGCATCGTCGGGCTGGCCATCGGGCGGCCGCTCCCGGCAGGCGGCATAAAGCCACGTGGCGCTCAGGCCGGTGATCAGCGGCACGCCCTGCTCCAGGATCCCGCGCATCAGCCCGGCGGTGATGTCCTCCATGTGCAGGCGCCCGCCGAGCTCCAGGTACTCCAGGTAGGCCCGCGAGGCCTGGTGCAGCTTGGGGTCGGGCTTGGCCCGCATCTGGGCGCGCAGCCGCTCGGGGATCGGCGGCCCGCCCGGCGCGAACCACGTGGGGTCGAACAGCTGAAGATTGCAGGTGTAGATCGTTGTGTCGTAGCCCCGCCGCAGGGCGTGCAGCCCGAGGAAGGACGCCAGCGTGCCGCCGCCCTCCAGCTGAGGAATCTCCCGGATGACCTGCGCGGCGTCGATGTGATCGCCGAAAAACCGGTACACCGCGTGCAGGCACGACGGCCCGCAGGCGGTGTCGTCGGGTTGAGGCGTGATCTCGAAGTCCAGGTACAAGGCGCGATCCTCGCCGGAACCGCCGGCCCGGCCCGCAGGCCCGGCGGCAAAGCGGCGATCATATCACCGATCGGCCGCCGCGGCATGCCGCCGGGGCCTCCGGCATCAGCGCACCAGCCGGGCGGCCGCCCAGTCCGCCTGGTCGCCGATGTCCAGCTCCTCGCCCAAGTCCACGCACAACGTGAGGGTGCGGACCCCCTCGATCGGAACGCGGATCGTCCGCGGGGCGTCCCGGCCGGTGACCGGACCGCTGTTGAAACGCTCCTGCCCGTCGCCCAGCACCCGGAACACCACGTGCCCCCGCGGCGCGGCCCCGGCGTCGATGCCGATCACCGCGACCAGCAGGCGATGCGGCTCGGCCAGAGCATAGTCCAGGCTGGAGGGAGCATGCATGCCGATACCCCGGTCGTACGCCACGTCCCCGATCCGGATGGGCCGGCCGGCCGCCGAACGGTCGCGGCGGTAAGGCCACTGCGCGCCGCCCATCGGCTCGAAGCGGTAAGCGGCGGGTTCCAGGTCGCTCAGCCAGGTCACCCGACCGGAACCGAAGGCGATCTCCGCCAGGGCGGCCGACTCGATGTTCACCCGTGCGCCGCGGACCTCCACCTCCAACACCTGCTCATCCCCGCCGGCCAGCCGCCCGGCGAGCACCGATCCGTCGGTCAGCATGCAGCGGACCGGAGGCGGGGGCGGCGGCGGCGAAGGGGCCGCGAACACCACCGCATAGGTGCGTTCCCGGCGGATCGGCGCCGTCCGGCCGCGCCAGGTGAACGTGCCCCCGGTGGCGGTGAGGCTCTCCACGGTGCCCTTCAACGCCGTGACCCGCCCTTCCTGAAAGACCAGCACCACGTCCTCGGCCCCGTCGCGCCGACGCAGGGCCTCCTCCAGGGCCTGCCGGGGGACCACCGCCCGGGGATCGCCGAACCGCACGGCGGCCAGGTCCGCGCGCCGCAGCTGAAACCGGCCGGCGGTCGAATCCACCGTCAGGCCGGGACCGGGAGCCTCGGCGATCCGCCCTTCCAGGCGACCGCCGTCGTTGAGCCACACCGTCACGATGCCGTCGGAGGCGTCAGGGCCCATCGCGCCGGCCGGGACCGGGGCCGTGGCCACGGACGCGGACGTCGCCGATGCCGGGGCCGCGAACCGCAGCCGCAGCAGGTCCTCGGCCGGCAGAAGCCGGTCTCCGTCCTGACCGGCCACCCGTATCTTCACGTTCGCGCCCTCGGCCCCCACGCCGGCGAACGCGCCGCGCACCTGGGTGCCGTCGATCAGTTCGGCTTCCACCGCCGCCGCGCCCGCCCTGACGCCAGGCCCCACCGCCAGGACGATCGCGGCCAGGTCCGTCCAAAAACGCGCTGAAACTCTCACTGGCGGCCTCCTGCGGGCGACCCCACTGCGGGCGACCTCCGTGCGGATGAACCTCACCGCGGCTGGGCCTCACTCTGTGGCCAGCCGACGGTAGTATTGCTCCACCAGCGTGCGGTACCGGCCCGGAAACGACTGGTTGAGCGACTGAAGAATGCGGTCGCGTTCCTCCGGACGCATGCGGCCCCACATCTCGCCGGGCCGGGCGTCCGCGGCCTCGTGCAGCCGGCCGGCTTCGGCCGAGCCCTGAACCGCGCCGGAGGACTGCGCCGGTCCCCGGGGCGTGCCCGAGGGCGAGGTTCGGCCCGCGGAAGAACACGCCTGGCAGCCCCGACCGCCGCACTGCCGGCACGCACCGGGCTGCGGCGGATGGCCTTGCTGCTGCTCGGCGGCGCGAATCAGGGCGTCGAGAATCTCCACCGCCCGCTGCTGCCGCCGGCGGGTGGAGGCCCCGGTCTGACCACCTCCCAGGTCACGTCCGGCCTCGGCCATCAGGTCCGCGATCTGGACCAGGGCAACCGAGGGGGTGACCATCGCATCCTGCAGCGTCTCATCCGATAGAGCCGCGGCATCGCGGGTGGCGGCCGGCGGACCGGAAGCCGCAGTCATGGCCGCCATCAGGACAACGGCGCCCGCGGCCGTACCGATCCGCGGAACCAGCCGGCCGAACACCACAGCGCGCGTGCCCCGCTGCTTTCGCGACGACATACCCGGCCGCAGTTGCGACGACATGATCGATGCAGGGGAGCTCACGGGCCCTCCAGATTCTTTGCCATCCGCCGGGCGGCCCCGGCCAGCCGCGTCTGGCGATCAGACGCCTCGCGCAGCGCCTCCGCACGAGCCTCATCCGAAAGATCCGGGATCTCCTCCAGACCGGCGGTCAGCGTCATCAGCTGTACCTGCGCGGTCCGCAGGAGTTTCAGTTCGGCCGCAGCCGGCAGCAGTCCCGGCGGCCCGCTGCCCGGATTGCCTTCCGACTGCCCCCCGGAGCGGTGTTCGCCGGCTCCGGGCACAGGCCCCGAGGATTCCAGACTCGCCAGGCAGCTGCGGAGGTTGTCCAGGATCCGCTGCTGCAGGGCCGCGGTGACTTCGCCCAGCTGAGCGCGGCCCAGGCGCCGGGCTGAGGTGACCATGTCCGCGCGCACGGCGTCGAGCACCAGGGGCAACGCCACCACGTCGTCCCGGTCGGCCAGCATGTCCAGCAGGTCCCTGGCCTGGCCGGCCAGCCGGTCCTGGTCGCCGGCCAGCGCTGCCAGGGCCTGCCCGTCGGGCTCCCGGCCGTTTTCGGTCCGGGATCGATCCAGACTCGTGGTGGCGGTGTTGATCCCCGCCTGACGGTCGGCCATCGCGTCAAGCCGCTGCTGGATCGCCTTGCGGAGCAGATCGCGCAGTTCCTCCCGGACTGCCTGGAGCTTCCGCTGAAGCCGGTCGACCGCCTGTTCGAGGGCCTCGGCGGCACGCTGCTGGTCCTCCATCGCTTCGGCCGGCGCAGCCTCCTCCAGCCTGCCGGCCGCCCGGGCCATGTGGCCGGCGGCCTGCCCCAGTTCGTCTCCGGCAGGCACGGTATCGGCCGGGGCGGAGGTGTTTGGCGACGGATCGGAAGCCCCGCCTGCGGCCAGCGCTTCGGTCGAACGCTGCAGTTGACGCTGGGCTTGAGCCAGCGCCGGCCGATCCGACGGCGCCGAGGCCGACGCCGCACCGGAGGCCTCCCCGGCCGTGCGGGCGGTCAGCTCCCGCTGGCGGGACAGCAGCGTCTGAATCTGCTGGAGCATCTCGGCCAGCCGGCGCTGCTCGGCCTGATGTTCGGCGGCCGGGTCGGGCTCGCTGAGCAGCAGATCCAGCACGAGTTCCAGGGCTCTGGCCGCCTCTTCCTGCCGATCGGCTGCGGCGCTGAGGTCGGTCTGCTGCAACGCCTGCACGGCCTGGTCCATGGCCCGGCGGATCAGCATCTCCCGCGAGCGGCGGAGGGCCTCCTCCAGCCGTCGGCGTTGCTGAGCGTCCATCTCCGGATGTCGGGCGAGCCGGAACAGGCGGTCCTCCAGCTGGTTGAGGCGTTCGCGGACCAGCACCTGCCGGGCGACCAGGGCTTCGGCCGGGCCTGTGGCGGGTGCCTGCCCGGCCCAGGCCGGCGCCCCGGCCATCGCCGGCAACACGACCGCCGCCACCGCCGACCAGGCCCTCCGCCGGGAACCGAACACGTGTCGTCGAGGATGGTTCATCGCGTTCACAACCCCGGGGCGCTGGTCGCCGGGCCGTCGGCCGGATCGAGACCAAGGATGTCGGTCTGGATCCGCCGCTCGACATCGGCCTTGAGCTCGCCCTGCATCCGCAGCACGTCGCGCAGCAGCATCACCGCGTCATTGTAACCCTCCCAGTCGGCCAGACCGCTCATCACCGCGTTCAAATCCGCCAGCACGCGATCCTGGGACTGCCGCACGTCCCGGTTCGCCCGGGCATCGCCCGACCATCGCTGGATATCGTCCGCGGCCTGCGGCATTGACTGCCTGGCCAGCCGCGCCAGAGGCTCGACCACGCCGGTGCCCAGCCGCCGCTCGGTCTCGGGAACGTCCAGACGGTTGATCCGCATCTCCGCCAGCACCTGTTCGAACTGCTGCCGCAGAACCTCCGCCCTCCGGGCGGCCTCGCGCTGCCGCCGGACCAGCGCCTGGCTGGAGCTCTGGTCCGGCGGGTCGGGCCCGGCCAGCCGTTTGAGCAGCTCGTCGTACAGGCTCTCCTGGGCGCGAAGCAGACGCTCGAGGTCGTGGCGGTATTCGCCCTGACGGCGGCCGAGGTCCGCCAGCACGTCCTCCCGCGTCGCCACCCGCAGCGTGACCACCGGCGACTCCCCGACGTTCGGACCGGCGACGTCATCCAGGTCCGCCGCCACCGCCTTGAGCCGCAGCCGGTCTCCGGGCCTCAGGCCGCGGGCGGCGACAGGCCATTCCAGCGTCCGGCTCAACGACCGCGTTCCCGGCGCTACCCCCGGCAGCGGCTCGGTCGCAAAGGGCGACTCCTGCCCCTCGCGGACCGTGGCAAAGGCCGTCGCCGCCCACGCCAGCCCGTAACGGTCATCGAATGAAACCTCCAGCGGCAATACCGCGGTGGGGGTCACCAGCTCGCCGGTCCCGTGGACCCGCAGCCGGGCCCCGGGAGGCTCGTCCGGCACCGGCCGGATCACCAGACGCGGCGGGGTCGCGCGCGGACCGGAGTTTTCGATGCCGCGGGCATCCCGCAGGATCACCTCGTAGACGGTTTCGGCCGCCGGACGGTCCCGCACCCGGTACAGGCCATGCTCGAGGCCGGCCTGCATCGTCCGCGCCTCGCCGGAGGACTCCTCCCGGCAGACCAGCCGCGCCTGGCTCAGCGGCCGATCGCAGGTCCAGCTGAACGCGACGGTGCTGCCGCGCAACACCTCGGCCACCATCTGGCCCCCGCGAAGGTCGTAAGGCTCCTGGCCGGTGTAGCCCGGCGGATGGATACGCACGCTCAGCGAAGCCGGCGCCGGTCGATCCACCACGACGACGCGGAATCTCTCGGTGGCGGCGTCGCCTCCGACGACCCGGCAGGTCAGGTCGCCGGCCAGCCGCTCGAACGTGTGGGCGAAACGCAGCCGCTCCCTGCCCAGGGCCGGCATCTGGGCCCGGCGCACGGCGCCGCCGTCCGGCGCGTACTCGATGAACGCCACGCGCGGCGGCTCCTGCCCCCGGTCCACCACCGCCGTGACCGTCAGGTCGTCGTCCCGGGCCACGATCAGGCACCCGTCGACGAGATTCTCGACCACCAGCCGGTTGCGCGTCGGCCAGGCCACGTCGCCGAGCAGCAGATTGCGCCGCGCCCAGACCCCCACGGTCTGCGGGGCGGCCCATGCAGCGGCCAGGCCCGCGACCACGCAGCCGGCCAGGATCAGGCCGCTGCGAACCGCCCGCTCGTGTGCCAGGATCCCGTCCAGCCGCAGGCCGCTCACGGATTCGGCGGCCTGACGGCAGACTTCCCGGATCATCGCCGGGGAAGCCGGCCCGGCGAGCCCGCTGCCGCGCGGCGGTTCCGCGGCCGCCGCGGCCGCCTCGACGGCCGTGACCAGGCGGCTCTGCAGTTCGGGATGCCGCCGCTCCGCCAGGATCGCCAGGTCCACCGGCCGCACGCGCCAGGTCGGCGAGCCGATCAGCCCCCGCCGGACCAGCATGGCCAGAATGCCCAGCACCGAGATCAGCTGGACGACCCGCATGTCCCGGTCGAGCCGGAAGGTGCGATCGACCAGCAGCGTGGCACCGGCCAGCAGCAACGACGCCCAGCCGATCACGGCCAGCCCGTCGAGCAGCGCGTACAGCCGCAGCCGCCCGCCCAGTTTGCGCAGGCGGCCGACGACCACAGCGGCCGGTGATTCATCCGTTCGCGGCATCATGCTGCCCGACCGGCGGCATTCCCGCCGGTGCCCCCGGAACCCTTCAGAGCAGATGCAGACGCCTGCGCAGCGTCCATTCCGCGCCCAGCAGGCCGACGATCAGAACCAGCACCCACCAGCGATCCCACAACGGCACGATCAATCCGGGCACGACCGTCGAGCTCCGACGGCCGGGAATCAGCTCGCCCAGCCGGTCGACCTCGTCGACTTCCAGGTACTGCCCGCCGGCCGATTGCGAGGCCAGGAGCCTCAGGCTGGCCTTGTCCAGCGAAACCTCGCGGAACTCCAGATCCGGGCGCACGACCCGCAGCTCGCCGCGCAGGGCCGGGCCGACCGCCGGCGGCGGAAGATCCAGCCGGATCTCATACCGCCCCGGCGGGCCGGCCTGGAAGTGCCCGCGGTACCAGCCCGCCCGGCCGGACTGGGCGGCCAGGGCCACGGTGATGGCCTCGTGCCCTTCCCGCTGGACGACCGCCTGAAGCTCCGCCGGCCCGGCGATGTCCTCCGGCAGCCGGGCTTCGAGGACGGCGGTCTCGCCCGTCTGGCAGCGGTCCCGCTCCGGACGAATCATGCCGCCGCGGTCCGCACCCGGCAACCGGCCTTCGACCAGGTGACGCAGCAGCTGGATCCAGAAGCGGTTGAAACAGCGGTCGCCCTGGCGGCGCCACCGCCAGGTGCCGTCGAACGCCAGGAAGCCGGTGCGACCCGTGCCGGCGAACTGCGTCGCCAGAAGCACCGCGGGCCCCCGGGC
>CAZSYS010000091.1:0-13522 GCA_964611365.1 uncultured Planctomycetales bacterium | reverse complement strand
CCCCGCCCCCCGCCAGGGTCGAAGGCACCGCCGGCGGCGCCCCAGGGGCGGCGGGGGCGGCGGACGACCGCCGGGTGGAGCCCCGCCGGGTTGATTCCCGGGCCTGAATCCGTTCCCGGGTCGTCGGGACGGGACGGAGGGCCCCTGGTCGGCGTGCGTATGCCCAGACCACAACCCCTAAAACCGATCGAAGCCATCGTCCGCGAGGTCGGCCGCTACCCGCTGGCGGCCTTTGCGTTCGTCCAGGAGTGCATCGGCCTGGCCTCCGAGAAAGTCCACGGTCCGGTGAGCCCGGCGGAGGAAGCCGTCGGCAAGTGGATGAACCAGCACGACATCGACCTGGCCGAGCTGACGGCCCGGTGCGAGCGGGGCGACCTGCCCCCGGACATCGCCGAGGCCCTGCGGAAGATCGGCGGGCCGGCCAGGATGAACCGGCACGTCACCGGGCAGCAGCTCTGCCTGGCGATCCGCGACATCGCCCTGGAGCGATGGGGCCTGATGGCCCGGGCGGTCCTGGCCCGCTGGGGCATCGAGCGGACCGAAGACATCGGCGCCATCGTCTTTGCCCTGGTCGACAACGGCTGGCTGCAGAAGCAGCCCAGCGACTGTCTGAGCGACTTTGATCACGTCTTCTCGTTTCACGAGGCTTTCGGGCCCAGCCCCCGGCTGACCTGAACGGTTGTGCGCCTGCTGCGGCCGATAATTCTTGCCCGCGGCGGCCGCGTCGCGTGCCCGGCGCGTGCGGAGGCGGGAGCCGTCTGCCCGGACGAAGTCTCTCCGCCGCTGCCGGCTCCGCCTGGCGCGGACCGGCTGCCTGCAAGCCGATTCCGCGACGACGCGCCGCCTGCCCGATAACCGTCACGACCGCGGGCGCGGATGATCCCGGGGTGTATTTTCCAGCGTCAAATTACGCGTCCGGGCGCCTGCGGCTACCGATATCCAGACTGACCGAAAGGCACGCGTTTCCAGGGCTTTTCGCAGAGGACAACCGGGGCCATGGGCGACTGGCAGGAAGCGGAAACACGGGTCGAGCGGGCGCTGCAGCTGTGCGAGATGCAGCAGTGGTCCGAGGCGCTGGGCGAGATCGAAGCGGCGCTGGCTATCAACCCCAACGATCCCGACTGGCACGCCCAGCGCGGGCAGCTGCTGGACCAGATGGAACGCCACGAGGAGGCCGTCGAGGCCTACGGCAAGGCCCTGGAGCTGGCTCCGGAGGTCCACGAGGTCGCCGCGGCGCTGGCCATCGACCTGATCCGACTGGGGCGGTACCAGGAGGCGGTCGACCGGTTCGCCGAGATCGCCCGCCGGCACCCGGACTTCGAGCCGGCCTACTGCAACCGGATCGCGGCCTTCACCCGCATGGGCGACCACGAGCAGGCCGAGGAGATGTTCTACCTCGCCCAGCAGGTCTCCGACCAGTGCCCCAACTGCTTCCACCACATCGCCGAGTCGCTGGCCTGCCGCGGGCTCCACGACCAGGCGGTCTACTGCTGGCAGCGGGCCCTGGAGCTGGACCCCGACTACCCCGGTGCCCGCCAGCGGATCGCCGACGCCTACCGCGCCCAGGGCCGGCTGGACGAGGCCCGGGACTACCTGCTGGCCGCGCTGCGCCGCAACCCCGGCGACGCCGAAACGCTCGGCGAACTCGGCGACCTGCTCATCGAGCTCAACGACCTGGCCGGAGCGGCCGCGAAGTTCCGGATGATCGCCGACCTGGACCCCGAGTCCGTCCGGGCCCATGTCATGCTCGGGCTGCTGGCCGCCCAGTCGGACCGGCCCGACGAGGCCGTGTCGCACTTCGAGACCGCCCTGGCGCTGGACGAGTGCTACCCCGGGCTGCGCTCGCACCTCGGCGAGGTCGAACTCCGCCGGGGCAACCACTACATCGCCCTGCAGCATCTCAAGCAGGCGGTGGACGACGCCCCCAACGACTGCCTGGCGCGGATGGGGCTGGGCAACTGCCTGCTGGAGCTCGGCCGGCAGAAAGAGGCCGCCGGGCATTTCGAGCATGTCGTGCGGCGGCGGCCGGATCTGGTCAGCGCCCACCACAACCTGGCGGTCTGCCGCTTCCGCGACGGCGATTACGAACGCGGCATCGCCCACTGCCTGGACGCGCTGGCCATCGAGCCGGACAACGTGCTGGTGATGCACAAGCTGGCGCTGGCCTACCTGCGCTCCGGCCGCTGGCGCGAAGCCCAGCGGATGCGGGACCGGGCGTTTGCCCTCCGGCCCGACCACCCGGTGATTCGCGCTCTGCCGAGGCACATGCTCGTGGCCGCCTTGCGGCGCCTGCTGGCCAGGGCCGGGCGTCGGCTGCGCTCGCTGATGGTATGATCCCCCGCCGGAGCAGACTTCCGGCTCCACCCCGCTTTGCAGACCCCCGCCTCCGGCCCGCGCGAAAACAGCCGCCGTTTCCGGCTGTGGCGCAACTGGGGTTGCGGCGCCCTGGAACCGGACGCGCCGGGATTCCTGCGGGCCGCCTGAGCCCTGCAGAGCCGCCGGCGACCGCGCCGCCGGCGGGAATGACTGGCCGGCACAGGGTTTGAAGGGTTAGAATATTCATGGTCATGATTCGCTGGCTGGCCATTCTGGGGGTGCTTGTTCAGGGCGTTCCCCTCGCCTGGGGTTGCCCGTGCGCGCCGCGGGCGGCGGCCGGCACCATACCCTGCTGCGCCCATGCCGCGTCCGGGGTTTCTTCCGGCTCCTGCTGCACGGCGACGGCGGTTCGCGAGCGGATGACCTGCTGCGGCTGCCCGGGCTGCACGGATGAATCACCGGACCATGAAGTCGATGAACCGCTCGCTCCTGGGCAGTGCCGCTGCGAGCTGAAGACCAGGCCGGTCGTACCGATGGCCCCGCCGCCGGAGGCCGGATCCCGGGTGACGAACGTACAGGCCCCCGCCCTGCTTCCGGGGGTCCGGTCGGCCTGGGAGCCGTGCATGCCGCCGACGGCGAATGCACGATGGTCGCCTCACTTTCCTCTGCCGCCGGACGAACACGGGCGACGGCAGGCCCGGCTGGCGGTCTGGCTCAACTGATCCTTCCCTCAAGACTCCGGAGCGACCTCCCCGGCGGTTGCGGTCTTGGGACCGAAGCCACGACCATTTGCGTCTGCGCGACTGTTCTGGCCGGCGGCGCCGTCAGACGGTCGCCGGTCGCGGAACACACGGTGTTACGTTAAGTCATGAAAGCTTGATTTCTGGAGATTCCAAAATGCTTCGACTGATGCTGGTTAGCGTGCTGGTTCTCAGCGGATTGACCTTTGCCTGGGCCTTCGCCCCGACGGACGGCCTGTCGGCCGGCCCGACGGCCGTCGGTGCGGCCCCGGCGGCCTGCTCCGGCAAATGCGACTGCTGCAAGTGCGGCGAGGACTGCAAGTGCGGCGAGAACTGCAAGTGCTGCAAGTGCGGCCCGGGCTGCAAGTGCGGCAAGTGAGTCCCGCGGAGGACCAACCCTGCGGCATGGCGTGCCGGGTCCCGGGCCCGGACCTGGGTCCTGCCCGGCAGGCGGCTGCTTACGGCGGCAGCCGCTGAGAAAACCGGCGACGCTGCGATGCCGCACCCAGGCCGCCCGGCCGTCACCGAACGGCCCGGGGGCATGATCGTGTGGGGCCGGGTTCGCGCGTGTCGCGGGCCCGGCCCTTTTTCGCGCGCCGGGGCCCGCCGGCCGCCGGGGCCGCGGTGCCGAGGCGGGCGAACCCGCGTCGATGACATCGGCTTTTCCCCCCGCGGCTCAGGGACCCTTTTCCCCCCGCGGCTCAGGGACCGACGTGCCGGCCGGCGATGTAGACATGCTCGATCTGGTCGGGGCGCAGGGAGTACAGCAGGGCGGAGGGCCGGCACGAGGGCTCCAGATCGGCGATCCAGGGTTCGGGGCGGACGACCAGGCAGTCGGCCTCCATGCCCGTCGCGATCAGCCCCACGCGATCGCCCAGCCCCAGGGCCTCGGCGGCGCCGCGGGTCA
This sequence comes from uncultured Planctomycetales bacterium, assembly GCA_964611365.1. Classification (GTDB taxonomy): domain Bacteria; phylum Planctomycetota; class Phycisphaerae; order UBA1845; family PWPN01; genus CALLOB01. The sequence goes on along the minus strand of CAZSYS010000091.1, from coordinate 9,559 downwards.
GGAGCCACCAGGCCTCGGCCACGGTGGGCACCGGCGAGGTGCCGCGGGGCAGCCCGTGGACCTTGACGGCCTTGGCGGTCTGGAGGGCATCGACGGCCACGCGGGGCATGAAGGGGTCGAAGCCCCCGCCGATGCCGCTGCCCAGGGCGACGCGGACGCCGGAATCGCGATGGGCCACGTAGTCCATCAGGCCGGTCTGGAGGAAAAGGTTGGCCTTGGGGCAGTGGATGACGGTGGTGCCGGCGGCGGCGACCTGCCGGCGCTGATGCTGGTTCAGATGCACGCCGTGACCCAGGAGGGTGCGGCCGGTGAGCAGCCCCATCTCCGCGAACACCTCGATCTCATCCAGGGCCTCGGGGAAGCGCTCGCGGACCCGCTCGACGCCGATCAGGGATTCGGCGGCGTGGGTCTGGATGTGGCAGCCGAACATCCCGGCCAGGGCGGCGGCGCCGCGCATCTGACGGAGGCTGCACATCAGCGGCGTCCGCGGGCTGAAGGCGTACTGCAGGCGGCCGCCGGCGGCCCCGTGCCAGCGGGCGGCCAGCTGCCGCGAGTCCTCCAGCGAGGCGTCGGCCTCCTGGTCCAGACCGGCGGGGCATTCGGTGTCGTTGAGCATCATGCCGTGAATGGCCCGCAGGCCGCGGCGTTCGAACACCTCGAACACGCGCTGCGTGGCCTGAGGGAACGGGCTGCCGAACGCGGCCACGGTGGTGGTGCCGTGAGCGATCATGCCGCTGACGAAGGATTCGGCGAGGTGCTCGGCGACGTCCGGATCGACCATGCGGGTCTCGGCGGGCCAGACGACCTGCTCGAGGAACTCGAACAGCCCCAGGCCGTCGATGCCGCGGCGGTCCCAGTGCGGCAGGTGCAGGTGGGCATCGACGAATCCCGGCAGGATCCAGCAGCCCGGCCCCCCGACGGCGCCGCGGGGCGCCGGTCCGGCGGCCACCCCGGCGAACTTCCCATCTTCGCCGATCCGCACGATCGCTTCATCCGTCACGCGGCACTCGGCCGGCGCGGCCGGCTGAAGCAGTGTTCCGCACAGTGTCTGCATGCCTGCACTCCCGATGCCCGCGGCTCCGCCCGGGCGTCCGACCGGTCGCCTGGAACCTTGACGACCGCGGGGCCGTCGCCTACCTTGTCCCGCTTGTCCGTCAGGAACCCAGCGGGAGGCCGGCCTTGGGATACGACTGTATTGTATGTGTCAAGCAGGTTCCAGACACCGCCCACATCACCGGCGAGGCGATGAAGGAGGACGGCACGGTCAACCGCGCCGCCCTGCCGGCGATCTTCAACCCTGAGGATCTGAACGCCCTGGAGGCCGCCCTGGAGATCCGGGACCGGTTCGGCGGCAGCGTGACCGCGGTGTGCATGGGTCCGCCGGCGGCGTCGGAGGTGCTGCGGGCGTGTCTGTACCGGGGCGCCGACCGGGTCATCCTGCTGACCGACCGCGGGGCGGCGGCAAGCGACACGCTGGCCACCAGTTACATCCTCAGCCGGGCGATCCGCACGCTGGGGCGGTTCGACTTCGTGTTCTGCGGCCGGCAGGCGATCGACGGGGACACCGCCCAGGTCGGTCCGCAGCTGGCCGAGAAGCTCGGCATTCCGCAGGTCACGTATTTCGAGGGCCTGGTGGATCTCAGCGGCCGGTCGGCGCGTCTGCGGAGAAACACGGGCAACGGCCGGGAGGTTCTGGAGGCCCCGTTGCCGGTGCTGGTCACGGTGCTGGAGTCGGCCAACACTCCGCGGCCCGCCGGAGCCCGGCGGGTGATGCAGTACAAGCGGGCCCGCACCCCGGCGGAGGTGACGGCGGCGGTCAGGTCCGAAATGCCGGAAGCCTCCGAGGAGGCGTGCGAGCGCGAGGTCGGCCGGCGGATCGAGCAGCTGCGGATGGCCGGACTGCTGATCGACCAGTGGGACCTGGACGACATCAAGGCCGACCTGGCCTGGTGCGGCCTGACGGGCAGCCCGACGAAGGTCTACCGGGTGCAGTCCATCGTGCTCCGGAAAGAGGGGTACACCGAGATCCCGCCGACCGAGGAAGGCGTGCGCCGCCTGGTTCAGGAACTGATCGTCGACCACACGCTCGGCTGAGGGGCCCGGCCGCGGGGCGCCGGGGGCGCCGGCGCGGGCCGGTTCGCCGACCGCCGCCATGGAGATCCGGAAATCCATGATCGAACCGAACCGACAGGGCGAAGTCTGGGTCTTCGCCGAGCAGGAAGACGGCAGTCTCAACGACGTCTCGCTCGAGCTGTGCGCCAAGGCCCGGGAGCTGGCCGACACGCTGGGCGTGAAGGTCGCAGCGGCCCTGCCCGGCTGGAACGTGCGGGAGCTGTCCTACCGGCTGATCGCCCACGGCGTGGACCGGGTGTACTGCGTTCAGGACGCGCAGCTCGAGCCGTACCGCACTCTGCCCTACGCCCGGGCGATGTGCACGCTGATCGCCCGCCACCGGCCGCAGATCGTGCTCTTCGGGGCCACCCCGCTGGGCCGCGATCTGGCTCCGCGGGTGGCCTCGGAGATGCGGGCGGGCCTGACGGCCGACTGCACCGACCTTCAGATCGGCGACTACACCGATCCGCGCACGAAGATCCGGCATGAGAAGCTGCTGCTGCAGGTGCGGCCGGCCTTCGGCGGCAACATCATCGCCACGATCATCAACCACGACCGCTGGCCGCAGATGGCGACGGTGCGCGAGGGGGTCATGGCCCTGCGCGAGGGCGATCCGAGGCGCGGCGGCGAGATCATCGAGGAGGCGGTTCCGCTGAGCGACGTGGATCTGGCGGTCCGGGTCATCGAGCGTCACCGCGAGCCCAGGCGGGTGAACCTGAAGGGCGCCCGGACCATCGTGGCCGGAGGCGGCGGCGTGGGCAGCCGCGAGAACTTCGCGCTGATCCACGAGCTGGCTTCGGCCATCGGCGGAGCGGTGGGCGCGTCGCGGGCGGCGGTGGACGCGGGCTTCATCGGCAAGGAGCACCAGATCGGCCAGACCGGCACGACGGTGCGGCCGGCCCTGTACATCGCCTGCGGCATCAGCGGGCAGGTGCAGCACCGGGCGGGGATGGAGGAATCGGCCAAGATCATCGCGATCAACCGGGATCGCGAGGCGCCGATCTTCGGCGTGGCCCACTACGGCATCGTCGGCGACATGCGTCAGGTCATCCCGATGATGATCCGCGCGATCCGGGAGCGGGCCCGGTAACCCCGGGCGCGAGACGAGCATGGGAAACTTCTTTCTCGACAATCCCGACATCCTGTTCCTGTTCGAGCACATGGACCTGGAGTCGCTGGCCCGGGTGCAGGAGGACGACTTCACCCGGGGCGGCGAAGGGCCCTCCTACGCGCCCCGGGACGCCGCCGACGCCGTGGACAACTACCGCCGCGTGCTGACCATCGTCGGCGACGTGGCCGCCAACCACATCGCCCCCCGGGCGGCGGAGGTCGACGAGCAGGGCCACCGGCTCAACGAGGACGGCACGGTCACCCTCGGCGAGCACGTGCGCCGCAACATCGAGGTGCTCGCCCGGGCCGACCTGATGGGTTTCACGCTGCCGCGGGCCTACGGCGGCCTGAACTGCCCGAACCTGATCTACACCATGGCGATCGAGATCATCTCGCGGGCGGACGCCTCGCTGATGAACATCTTCGGGCTGCAGGGCATCGCCGAGACGATCTACGCGTTCGCCTCCGACGAGATCCGCGCCGAATACCTTCCGCGATTCGCCCGCGGCGAGCTGACCGGCGCGATGGTGCTCACCGAGCCGGACGCCGGCAGCGACCTGCAGGCCGTCAGTCTCAAGGCCGCCCAGGATCCCGACGGCACCTGGCGGCTCAACGGCGTCAAGCGGTTCATCACCAACGGCTGCGGCGAGGTGCTGCTGACCCTGGCGCGCAGCGAGCCGGAGATCCGCGACGGCCGGGGGCTGAGCCTGTTCGTCTCGGACCGCAACCCGCGGATCCGGGTGCGGCACCTGGAGCACAAGCTGGGCATCCACGGCTCGCCGACCTGCGAGCTGGTCTACGACAACGCCCCGGCACGGTTGATCGGCGAGCGGCAGCGCGGGCTCATCGAGTACGTCATGAGCCTGATGAACGGAGCCCGCGTGGGCATCGCCGCCCAGTCGCTGGGCATCGCCGAGGCCGCCTTCCGCGTGGCCCGCGAGTACGCCCACACCCGCAAGCAGTTCGGCAAGTCCATCGAGCGTCTGCCGGCGGTCGCCGAAATGCTGACCGACATGAAAATCGCCATCGAGGCCGCCCGGGCCCTGGCCTACGAGACCAGCCGGGTCTGCGACCTGGAGAACAACAACCTGCGGGTGATGGAGTTCCGCAAGGACGCCCTGGACCCCGAGGAACTCCGCCGGCGCCGGGCCGACTCGCGGGTCTACAAGCGGCTCAACGGCATGCTCACCCCGATGAGCAAGTATTACTGCAGCGAGATGTGCGTCCGCGTGGCCAACGACGCCATCCAGGTGCTCGGCGGCTCGGGCTACATGAAGGATTACCCCTGCGAGCGGCTGTTGCGCGACGCCCGCATCACCACCATCTACGAGGGCACCAGCCAGCTGCAGATCGTGGCCGCGGTCCGCGGGGTGTGCTCCGGGGCGTTCGAGAAGCGCGTCGAGGAATACGAGCAGGCCGCCGGCGACGAGCCGGACCTGGCCGGACTCAGAAACGCTCTGGCCGCCGCCAGGGCCCGCGTCCTGGAGGGCATCGCCTTCATCAAGCAGCAGGGCGGGGATTACATGGACCTGGTCGGCCGGCGGCTGGTCGATGCCGCCGCGACGGTCATCATCGGCCACCTGCTCCTGCAGCAGGCCCGGCAGGATCCGCGGAAGCAGGCCGTGGCCGGCCGCTTCATCCGCACCGGCCTTCCCACCCTGGAACGCGACATCGCCCTGGTCTGCAGCGGCGACCAGTCCGCCCTGCGGGAACTGGACCTGCTGGCCGGTCCGCCGGTGGTACAACCGGCGGCCGGCTGAAGCGGCCGTCCCCGGATCATCGCCTCATCGTCTCATCGCCGGCCGCGCGGGCCCGGTTTGACCCGCCGCAGGGCGGAACCGGCGCACCGCGACTCCCGCAGCCTGGACCCCTACGACAGCAACAGGCCGGGGCGGCGCGTCAGGCCACCACATCGGGTCAGGCCATCGCGTCGCGCAGGGCTTCGATGACCACATCCTGGACGGCCGGCGCGATCTGCGGCCAGATCGGCAGGCTGAGCACCTCGCCGGCGGCCTGCTGGGCGCAGGGCAGGTCACAGGCCCGGTCGGCGTAGACCGGCAGCTGGTGCACCGGCACGGGATAGTAGATCATCGTTCCGATGCCGCGCTCGCTCAGCCGGCTCTGCACCGCGTCGCGGCGGCCGGCGGCGATCCGGACGGTGTACTGGTGGTAGACGTGCGTGGCATACGCGGCCTCGGCCGGCGGCGTGACGCCGGGGATCCCGGCCAGGCGCGCGGTGTAGTACTCCGCGGCCCGCCGCCGTCCGGCGATGGACGCCTCGATGTGCGGGAGCTTGACCCGCAGGATGGCCGCCTGCAGCGCGTCGAGCCGGGAGTTGTAGCCCAGGATCTCGTTGTAGTACTTGCGGCGGCTGCCGTGGGCCCGCAGCATCCGGGCGGTCTCGGCCAACCGGTCGTCGTTGGTGGCGATCAGTCCCGCGTCGCCGAACGCCCCGAGATTCTTGGAGGGGAAGAAGGAAAACGCCCCGGCCAGGCCGATGGTCCCGAGCGGGCGTCCGCGGTAACGGCCGCCGAAGGCCTGGGCGACGTCCTCGATGACCCGCAGGTCGTGCCGCGCGGCCAGTCCCATGATCGGGTCCATGTCCGCCGCCTGGCCATACAGGTGCACGGGGATGATCGCCCGGGTGCGGGGCGTGATCCGCCGGGCGACCTGCTCGGGATCGAGGTTGAAGGTCGCCGGATCGATGTCCACGAACACCGGCGTCGCCCCGATGAGGCTGGCGGCCTCGGCGGTGGCGATGAAGGTGAACGGCGTGGTGATGACCTCGTCGCCGCAGCGGATGCCCGCGGCCCGCAGGGCGATGACCAGGGCGTCGGTGCCGGAGTTGACCCCGACGGCGTGGCGGACGCCGAGAAAGGCGGCGACTTCGTCCTCAAAGGCCTGGACCTCCGGCCCCAGGATGAACTGCCCGGACCGCAGAACGCGGCCGATCGCGGCCTGCAGTTCATCCCACAGCCCGTCGATCTCCGGGCCAAGATCCAGCACCGGAATCCGTTCGCTCATCGCCTCAGCCCTCCACCCGGCGGACCGCTCCGCCGGCGTCCCTGAGGTATGCGCGGCCGCATTCGGCGCACCGGGCCCGGTCGCCCTCGAAATGCAGCCTCGGGCCGCACTCGCAGGCCCAGCCGATCACCCGGGCGGGCACGCCGGCCGCCAGGGCGTAGGCCGGCACGTCGCGGGTGACCACCGCGCCGGCGGCCACGAACGCCCACTCCCCCACCGTCACCCCGCAGACGATGGTCGCGTTGGCCCCGATGCTGGCCCCGCGGCGGACGCGGGTCTCGTGGTAGTCCGCGCTGGTGTTGCGCGGAAAGGCCGAACGCGGCGTCCGCACGTTGGTGAACACCATGCTCGGCCCGCAGAACACGTAGTCCTCCAGGACGACGCCCTCGTAGATCGATACGTTGTTCTGGATCTTCACGTGGTCGCCGATGCGGACGTTGCGGGCCACCATCACGTTCTGCCCCAGCGAGCAGTGCGCGCCGATGACCGCCCCGCCCATCACGTGGCAGAAATGCCAGATCTTCGTGCCCTCGCCGATCTGCGCTCCTTCATCGACGAAGGCGGATTCGTGGACAAAACGGCCCATGGAGGCCTCCTATCGGAACAGCAGCGGATGCCCGTCCTCGCGGCTCGCGGCGGACACGTCGCAGGTGCGGAGCCGATGCACCAGGGCGATCGACGGCCGGGCGTCCTGGATGCCGAATCCGCCTCCGTTGAGGATGTCACGGTACACCAGGGTGTGCAGGTCGGTGAAGCCCTCCGAGAACTCGAAGGCTTCGCCGTCGAGCGTCAGAAGGCGCCAGGCATGCCGGCCCGCGGCGCGGACGTCCGCGGGCAGGTCCTCGGCGTTGACCGACAGGAACCAGCGGACTCTGGCACGCTCGAGTTCCAGGCAGCCCGCCACCCGGTCGGGAGCCCGATGGTGCACCACCGCCCGCTCGGCCGGGCCGAAGAGCCACATCAGCATGTCGAAGAAGTGGATGCCGATGTTCGTGACCAGCCCCCCGGACCTGGCTTCGTCGCCTTTCCAGGAGACCTGGTACCACGCGCCTCGCCGGGTGATGTAGGCCAGATCGATGGCCGTGCGGCCGGAGGGGGGCGACGATTGCAGGCGGCGGCGCAGCTCAATGACCGCCGGATGCATCCGCAGCTGCAGGACGTTGTACACCCGCCGGCCGGTTTCCTGCTCGATGTCGGCCAGCTGGTCGAGGTTCCAGGGGTTGATCACCAGCGGCTTCTCGCAGATCGCGTGGGCCCGGACCCGCAGGGCCAGCCGGACATGAGCGTCGTGCAGGTAGTTGGGCGAGCAGATGCTCACGTAGTGGACGTGCTGATCCGGCGGGAGGCGGCGCTGCTTCTCCAGGAAGCGGTCGAACCGCTCGATCTCCGGGAAATAGCGGGCCTGGGGAAAGTACTGGTCGATCACCCCGACCGCATCATGCGGGTCGGCCACCGCCAGCAGCTTTTGGCCCGTTTCGGCGATGGCCTTCATGTGCCGGGGGGCGATGAAGCCCGCCGCGCCGATCAGTGCAAAGTTGTTCAAGGGAGGATCCCGCCTCGCCACGCCGCGACCGCTCCCCGGTGGCGTTCGCCCGACGCAGGCCATGCCTGTATATCGCCCGGCCAGTTCGGGCGTCAAGCGTCCGCCGACGGTGGAACCGCCGCAGGGCGCCCCGGCAGCCCGGATCGCAGCGGGACCTGGGAACGTTCCGCGGCGCCTGCCGCCGGGTGCATGGCCCCCACCCGAGGGGGGTGGCCGCTCGAGCGGAGCGACCGGGTGGCGCCTCGAGGACCCCTCCCCCCTCAGGGGGGCGCCAGGGCCGCCATCGATCCCACAGGATGCGCTGGTAGCCTCCTCCCTCCTCAGGGGGGGGCGTGAGGGGGGGTCCCGAGGGGGTTCCGGGGGCTCCCGAGGGTCGGCCGCCGGTTCGTTGACAGGGCTGCTGGCGGGCTTATAATCAACGGTCAGCCTTGAGCCTGCGGCGGCCCGGCTGCCGGGGGCCGGAGTGTAACCTCATGGCGGAGGTCATCTTAGAGTCCGTCTCGAAGGTTTACCCCGGCAACGTCAAGGCTGTTGATAACCTGTCGCTGCGGATCGAGGACCGCGAGTTTGTGGTGCTGGTCGGGCCTTCCGGCTGCGGCAAGAGCACGACGCTGCGCATGGTCGCCGGCCTGGAGGACATCTCCGCCGGCACGATCCGGATTGCCGACCGGGTGGTCAACGATGTCCCGCCGAAGGACCGGGACATCGCGATGGTGTTTCAGAACTACGCCCTGTACCCGCACATGACGGTGTACAGGAACATGGCATTCGGGCTGAAGCTGCGGCGGGTGCCTCGGGACGAGATCGACCGGAAGGTGCACGAGGCCGCCCGCATGCTTGGGATCGAGTCGCTGCTGGATCGCAAGCCCAAGGCGCTGTCCGGGGGCCAGCGGCAGCGGGTGGCGGTGGGCCGGGCGATCGTGCGGACGCCCAAGGCGTTCCTCTTCGACGAGCCCCTGAGCAACCTGGACGCCAAGCTTCGCGTCGAGATGCGGGCGGAGCTCAAGCGGCTGCACCGCCGGCTGGCGACGACGACGATCTACGTCACGCACGACCAGGAAGAGGCGATGACGCTGGGCGACCGGGTGGTGGTGATGAAGGACGGGCGCATCCAGCAGTGTGCCGCCCCCCTGGAGGTCTACGACCGGCCGGTGAACCGGTTCGTGGCCGGTTTCGTCGGGACGCCGCCGATGAACTTTCTGACCGGGCGGCTGGTCGACGGGGACGGCGGGGTGTGGTTTGACAGCGGTGCCGGGCGGCTGCGGTTATCGCCGCGGCTTGCGCGGTGTCTGCGGGGGCGGGTCGGGCAGGCGTCGGTGCTGGGCATCCGCCCGGAGAGTCTGACGCACCGGGCCGACCGCCACGGCGCCGACGGTAACGTGCTCAAGGTGGCGGTGACGGTGGTCGAGCCGCTGGGCGACAAGATGGACATCTACGCCCAGACGGCCGGCCAGGAGCGGCTGATCTGCCGGACCGATGCCGACCGCGGGCTGCGCGACGGGATCGAGCTGGCGATGTACGTGAACATGGACGCGGTTCATGTTTTCGAGCCTGGGGACGAAGGCGTGAATGTCAGCCTGAGCAGTGCCGGAGAGCAGGCCAGTGCAGCCTGAGGGGACCATGCACCGGCGGCGCGGCCCGCAGGCTGGGGCGGCGCACCCCGCACGGAGGTGGGCGATGCGGTGATGTCCGGTCGTCAACCTGCGACCCCGGCCGGCCCGCTCGATCCGGGCCGGCGCTCGAAAAGTGGGCCCGGCAGGCGACCCACTT
>CAZSYS010000090.1:0-13596 GCA_964611365.1 uncultured Planctomycetales bacterium | reverse complement strand
CGGCCGGCCGGCGGCCGAGGCGGCGACCGGGGCTTCGACCGGCCCAGGGGTCCGGACCCCGGCGGAATCATCTCCGGCCGGAGAGCTCGACGCCGCCGTGCGCAGCGTACCGGTTCGATGCATGGACGCCGATCCACGGCGACGCCCCGGCTCGGCCTGCGAAGTCGCCGCCGCGCTGACCGGAGGCGACCCGCTGGGGGTGGCAGCAGCCTTCGGGGAGACGCCGCCGCCGGACCTGGTGGCGTCGGCCGGCGAACACGCCGTCCGGCCCGCGGTTGCCTGGTGGTGGCTGGCCGGCTGCCTGGCAGGCCTGGCCGGCGTGCTGCTCATGGCGGATCGCACGTTTTTTGCGGGCCTTGCCGGCCTGCCGCTGTCCGGGGAGGTTCTGGCCCACAAGGCGATGCGGATCGTGGAAAGGCTTGAGCCGGCGGATCGCGGGCTCGAACAGTTCAGCGGCTTTCTGGTCACCGGCGCGAGCCCGGCCAAGGTGGTCTTCGAGTACATTCTCGCGCCTCGACTTGAAGCCCCGGACCGCCCTTTGCTGAGATCCACACGGGGCCCGTCTCCGATCGCCGCCGCCGGCACGCGCTATCTGCGGCTGGCGGCCGACGGCCGGCTGTTGACCTACATCGCCGTTCCGGGGCCAACCCTTGACCCCGGGTCGGCGCCCGGCCGGCCGGACTGGGCCGATGTACTGCAGCCCGCCGGCCTGACGACCGGCTCCCTGCGTGCGGTGGGTGTGCGACGCAGGCCTCCGGTCCCCTGCGATGCCATGCAGGCCTGGGAATCCGCGGACGCCGGGGCCGGGCCACTGCACGTCGAGGCGGCGTCGCTGGCCGGCCGGATCGTCTTCTTCAACGTGGACCTCCCGGGCGCGGGATGGCGCAGACCCGGTGCCGCCGGCGAGCCGATTCTGGCGTCCCCCGCCGCCGCGGGCGTTCGCCACGGTGTGTTCATGCTGGCACTGGCGGGTGCGGTCGTGCTGGCCTGGAAGAACGTCGCGCTGGCCGCGATCGACGGGCGCGGGGCGATCCGCTTCGCGGGGTTCGTGCTGTGCGGCGAGATGGCATCGTGGGCGGTTCGGCACCGGCATGAGGGCGGGCCGGCGGCGGAGCTCGGCTGGGCGATCCTGGCGCTGCGTCTGGCGGTCTTCACCGCCGTGATCGTGTGGCTCTTCTACGCGGCCGCCGAGCCGTTCGTGCGGCGGCGCTGGCCGCAGGCGATGGTCTCCTGGAGCCGGCTGCTGGCCGGCCGATGGCGCGACCCGGTGGTCGGGCGCGACATCCTCGTCGGGGGCGTGTTCGGCACCGGCTGGGTGCTCCTGCACCAGCTGGCGGTGCTGCTGCCGGGTGCCACCGCTCGCCTGCCGTGCGTGCCGTTCGTGTCCCACGGCGGCGGGCAGCTGGGGCCGCTGGCCGGTGCCCGACAGATGTTCGGGGAGCTGGTTGACGGCGTGCTCACCGCCGCGTGGGTCGGACTGCTGCTGGTGGTGCTGATGGTGCTGTGCCGGGCGGTTCTCCGGGCCGCTCGACCGGCGACGGTCGCGTTCGTGCCGGTGGTGACGGCCGCGCTCGCGCTGACCTGGGGTTTCCCGCATGCCCGGCAGTGGGTTGTCTACGGCGTGATCGCCTCGGCGGCCGCGATGATGCTGACCCGAGCGGGCGTGCTGCCTGTGATCGCCGGCCTGCTGGTCGCGCAGGTTATCCAGCGCAATCCCATGACGCTCGATCTCGACGCGTGGTTTGCGGAATCCGCGGTGTTTGCGGGATCGTCGCTGGTCGTCCTGTGGGCGATGGGCCTGTACGCGTGCCTCAGGCCGCAGCGTCGGTGAGAGTCAAAGGGAGGTGTACACCCGGGGAGGCCGGAGCGCCCCCGGTGCGCGGCCGGGAAGCCGGCGGGCCATACCACTCGCCCGTCCGGCTTGCCTCGACCATCCCCCCCACCACCACCACCAGCGCCCCCCGCATGATCTGCCAGCATCCGCCGGTCAGGGTTGTCCGCGTCCGGCGGTCATCGCGTCGACTCATGCGCTCTGCCGGCAGGAGCGCCGGCGGCCGCCTGTTCAGTCCTCGCCGGCGCGTCCGCACCCGTGCCGGCCTCAGCCCGCGCCCGGGCCCCTGTTCGGAAACCCGAGTTTCCGTTGCCGCGAACCAGGGAACCCGGGGCGCGTATGGCCGGCAACCGGCGTTAAGGAACGCCGGTCGCTCCGGACCGTTTTCAGGCGGGCAGAATCCCGCCGAGCACGGCCTGGATCACCTCCGACACCGGCCCGCACCCGCCGAGATTCAGAGCGAACGCCGTGCCCACGAACAGAACCGCCCAACGCATTGACTTGGTCATGACTGGTCTCCTTGCCTGTCCCACGCCCGGCCCCTGCCCCCCGACGCGGGAGGCGGCATCCGGCGTGTGTTGTTGTTCCGGGCCTTCGGGCCCGTTCGACAACAGACGCGTCGGCAGCGGCCCGGGTCCGCAACGGCCCGCCGGCGTCTTGGCGGAGGGTGGGGGCATGCGGACGCCCGCCGCGGCCGGTGCGGGTCTGCCCCAGCCGGGCGCACCGGATCGGGTCGGGGGGGGGCACCGGCGGATCGGCACCAGCCGGCATTCATGAGGCGTGCAGCGGCGCGGAGGGAGGCGGGTGCGGATTCCGGAGCGGAGGGTCGCGTTTCAGGACAGCCTGGACCCGCCGGAGCGGTCACGTGCATCGCCTGAGGGCCGGAGCATCCGCCTTCGGGCGGTCCGGGCGCTGCTACAACGAGGTGATCATGCTGGCTGAGGCGACCCTGAAATCATTGTGCAAGCAGATCGAGCTGTTCGAGCGTGCCGCCGCCTATGACGGCCGGCCTCGCGAGCGGGTTGTGGCCCTGGGCGAGGCGGAAGAGCTTTATTACCGGCTCTATCCGCACCATTACCGGGCGCTGCAGACGCTGCGCGTGGCCTCGCAGATCGGCAGGCTCACGGCCGGCCGCGAGGATCCCATCTCCCACTGCGAGAGCCGCCTGCTCTCGCTGCTGGTCGGGGCCATCCACGACGCGGCGCGCAACGGCGACCTGAAGCTGCGCGAAGGACAGAGCCCCGGCGAGCTGGCCTTCACGATGTGGGTTCTGGCCTTCGGCGCCCGGGCGCTGATGGATACCCGCGTGGCCACCCGGCAGCTGGGCGTCACCAACGGCTTCCAGGTCGCCCGCGAGGCGATCGAGATGCTGATGGACGCGCTGGGCTGGGAGCCGCTGTGCCGGGATTGGGATTACGGGCGGACCCGCGACCGCATCCGCACGGTCCTGTTTCGCGACGAGTGGAGCCAGGTCGCAGACTCCAGGGCCGCAACCTCGGTTGAGGCGTAGCCGGCCGCGCGGGCCTGCGCCGGCGGCCGGCAAGACGGCGTTTCGCGGCAGGACGCTGTTGCGACGGAAGGACCTCATGGGGTTTCTTCACGGTCCGGCCGTGAGCCTGCCTGCTCCGCCCGAAGCATGCCTCGAACCCGCGCCGGACACGCGAAATCACTGCCCCGAGCCGAAGGCCACCACCCGGCCGCGGACTTCGTAGGGCCGCCCGTTTTTGCCGGACTTGAGGTGGACCTCGATCATCCCGCCGGGAACGGCGTCGTTCATGGCGAGCCTGGCCCGGACGTCGCGACCGTACTCGGGAAACTCACCCCTGGCCTCGACCATCCGAACGCGGGCGGTCAGGGTCCTGCCGGCGACGGCCAGGTTCTCGGGCTCGCTCTCACTGATCCTGGCGGAGGGGCAGGTCAACGGGTGCTCGGCCGGGTCGATGCGGGCCTGCACGAGGAACTGCTGCACGCGCGAGGTCCGGGAGCCGTCGGCCTCGGTGATCTCGTAGCAGCGCTCGACCAGCAGCCTGTCCTCGTGTCTGGAGACCAGCCGGGCCTTCATGCGCAGGGGCTGTCTGACTCCTTCGACGACCTGTTCGCCCTCGAACATCGTCCAGGCGCCCGGATCGAACGACGCCCACCGGTCGTAATCGGGGTTGCGGATCAGCCCGGCGGGCGCGACGTCCGGCCGGGCTGCGCGGCGGGCCATGCCCGCCATGATGAGCGGGGCGATGTACTCCTGCACGAAGGACGCCTTGACCGCGTCGGTGTGGCCGCCGACGTTGCCGGCCAGGGCGAACTCGGGTTTCCAGCGGATGTGCACGAGTCTGGCGTACTGGGCACGGGTTTCGGCCGACGGGCGGGGGGGCATGCGGAAGCCGCGCAGGCCGGCCGACAGGGTGTCCGTCCGGCGGTCGGCGGTGCCGGCGATGGTGACCGCGAAGGCCAGGACGGCGTCCCGCTCCGAGGTGAACACGTACATCCGGTTGCGGACGCGCTGCAGCGCCCGGGTCAGGTCGTAGTCGTCGCTGATCGAGGCGCCCAGGAGAATCACGCTCTCGACGGGGCTCCCGGCGGGGAGCGCCTCGAGGGTGAACACGGCCACGGACGTGCCGGCCGAAAGGCCGATGAGCGTGACCGGGGCGCCGGGGTGGTCGGAGGCGTACCGCCGGATGCTCCTGGCCGCCTCGGCGGCCCTGGATCGCTTGTACTCGACGCCGGCCTCCTGGTCGGAAACGACGCCCAGGCCGGTGTTCCACTTGAACACCTCGCCCGCGCCGCCGTACCCCGCGTCCAGCAGGCCCTGCCGGACGCCGCCGACCCAGTTCACGACGCCGCCGCCCCCCGCGCCGTCGAAGTAGTAGACGTAGCCGCGGGTCATGCGCTCCGCGCGGTCCGGCATCTGCTGGCTGCAGCCGGCGGCCGCCGTCAGGGCCGCGAGCGAGACGAACGCCGCCTTGCGGGCCCGGGAAGCCGGGATTCCGTATATCCGGTGTCGTTTTCGCACGATTCGCTCTCCTGTCGAAAAGTCCAGCTCTCGTTCCGGATGCCGGCGACGCCGACGGCAATCCTGCAGGGGCGCCGGCGGGCTGACGGATTCGAGGATCCCGGCCTTGTCGGCGGGCCGGATCGTTCGGATCCCGGCGGTGGTGCCGTTCCAGGGCGTTTCAACCTCTTTGAGGCCGCCGGGATCGGTCATGGCGCCGGATCCGGTGGAAGGTCTCAGTCCACCGCGATCGCCAGGATGGACACGTCGTCCCTGAGGTGCTCTTCACCGTGCCAGGCGACGACTCTCTGCACCAGCGATTCCACGGCGTCGTTCAGGCCCAGGGCCCGGCCGTCGGCGATGGCGGCGAGCAGCCGGTCGTCGCCGAACATCTCGCCGTCGGCGTTGACCTCCTCGTTCAGGCCGTCGGAATGCAGGTACAGGCGGTCGCCGGGCTTCAGGTCGATCACCGACTCGTCGTACTCGGCCTCCTCGATCATCCCGACCGGGAAGCCCGCCACGTCGATGCGCGCGGGGGGCCCGTCTCCCGGGGCCAGGATCGGACCGGGATGGCCGGCGACGGTGAAGCGGAGCCGCCGGGTGTGCACGTCGAGCAGCCCGTAGATCATCGTGAAGTAGTGGCCCCCGTTGGACTCCATGGGATACAGGGCGTTCAGCCGCGAGGTCACCTGCGCCGGGTCCACGGCCTGCGGACCGGGACCGGGTCCGGCGACCAGGGACGGCGCGCCGCCCGCGCGGGGGTGAAGGCCCCGGGTGGCGGTGACGGAGAGCAGCGCAGCCGGCACGCCGTGCCCGCTCACGTCCAGCAGGTACGCGGCGACCAGGTCGTCGTTGATCCGGACGATGTTCAGGGCGTCGCCGGCCAGTTCGTCGCAGGGCCTGTACGACCAGGCGAAGCTCAGCCCCGGCACCTCCGGCAGGCTGTCCGGCAGCAGCGTCTGCTGCACGCGGGCGGCGGCATCGAGGTCCTGCTTCATGCGCCGGTTGGCCCGCAGCAGCTCCTGGTTCTGCCGGTCGATCCTGGCGAAGGCCTCCTGCAGCTGGCGGGTCATGCTGTTGAACGCCGTGGAGAAGTCGCCCATGAAGTCGACGCGCTGGCTCAGGTCGCCGGCGGCGATCTGCTGGGTCTTCCAGGTCAGGTGGCGGAGATTCGCGTGCAGGTTCTTGAACGACTGGACCACGTGCATCCTGCCGGCGGGGACATCGAAGTCGAGCTCTCCCCGCGACAGGGCGGACACGGCCCCGGCGAGCGCCTGGTACTCGGCGATGAATCGATTGGCGTACTGGGCGACCTGCCTGATCTCGTTGTCCGGCAGGTCCTCCGGCAGGGCCACCGGCCGCGGGATCTCGCCGCTGAGAACACGGTGAAACACCTCCGTGATCCGGTCGATGTCCTCTTCTCGTGCCTCCAGCATCAGCCGGCCTCTATGACACAAGCTTGACATCAAACCGGCACACCCGGTCGCCGGAACACCAGCAGTCCACCTCCTTGACCGAGAACCTCCTGCCGGTGTGGGCCGCGAGCAAGCCGCTGATGAAGCCCTCGTCGTAGGTGCAGATGCGCTCATCGCACGCGGGCAGGCCGGAACAGTCCAGGTCCTCGGCCACGGTCAGGGTGAAGGTCATCTTCTCCAGGTCACCCTTCTCGATCCGCAGGATGCCGATCCCCCTGTCCCGCAGAACATCCTGCAGCTCGGCCACGAACTCGTTGAAGGAGTCCCGCCGGGTGATCAGGTTCTCGTAGAAATGCCTGCCGGCGAGTGCTCCGGCGTCGTAGAAGACGCGGTCCGCCGCCTCCACGCCGTGCTGCCTGATCAGCACGTCGCGCAGGGTGAACTGCATCAGGCGGTAGACGGCCACGTGGGTCGTGAAGCCGAGGTTGGGTCGCCCGGTGTCGATCTGCCCGAGCATGGCCCACTCGAAGGCCGGTTCGGTTCTCTCTTCCTTGAACATGTGCGGCGCCTCCCTCCGGGGGATGCAGGGCTGAACGCCGGCCGGAACCGGCCGCGCGTGCCCTTGATCAGCCGGTCATGCTACCCGACCTTCCCGGGGTGCACCAGCGCCGGCGGCACCGCGACGGGCGACAGGCTTCGGCCTGCCGGAGAACCCCGGTCACGGTTCTCTCCAGCTCGAAGGGCCGCGGGAGCATCGCCTCGGGTAAAGTCCGTCGCCGGCCGGACGCCATCGTCGCCGCCGGCGGGCGATCCGGAGGGCTCCGCTCACGAAGCAGCCGCCGGGCGATCGGCAGCCGGGCGAACCGGGGCACATCCGCGTGCGGGTTGACCGGAGACCAGTCGGACCGGCCGTTCTGGCCGTCGAGGCAGCCGGGGTTGTTGCCGCCGTGCCGGGTGCGGCGGACCTCGTCGTCCATCAGGATCATGGGCATGCCCGGGCATGTGGCGCGTGCGTTCAAGCACCCGAGCCGGCCGGCTCCATGACCAACTCGAAGCGGCCTCCATGCATCGACCTGACGGGTCCTTCGCGGCGGTCACCTGCCCGCAGGTACGGTCAGCAATGGTCCGGCCTGGGCTCTGGCCATTGACTGCACCGAGAACAGGTACGTCAGCAATGCCACGGTTCGCTTGGAGGACCAGTCGGACTTGTCGATGTAGAACCAGTAGCCGTTGTAGAAGACCTGCGCAAACGGATCCACCTGGGGAACACGGCTGTGCCGGACTCGCAGCCACCTCGAAGCGTCGTCGTCGTCCTTCGGCGCGGGCCGCGTGGAGATCTGGCAGCCGCGGACGTGCGCGGCGGGCACGGAGATGCCCTGGGCAAGCGCGTACATGCACCCGTACAGGGATCGCGTCTGCATCGCGATCTCGTTCGGCTCCAGCCGCACGGCATGTCCCGTCAGTCTGACCCTCTGCGCCGGCCTGGACGAAACGCCGAGAAGCTCCCCGAGTTCCTTCGCTTCACTCTCAAACGCTGCGGGCACCGACGGCAGATAAAGGTATGTCGCGTTCTCGTCGGCAACGGACTCGATGCCGAATCGCAGGTATCCATTGTCCTGGGCCCTTTTCAGGATCGCCGCAACCCGGCGGAAACAGCTGATGTCCGGGGGTTCGGCCTGGGCCAGTTCGTGGATGGGGGCGTTCCCGATTTCATTCAGCTGCTGAACACAGGTCTCCAGGATCCGATCGATGCTCCAGCCGGACTGGGAGAGGTAGATGATCGTCGTCGGCTGGATCGGGGCCATGACGCGAACGGCGAACTCCTCGCCCGTGAGCGGGCTGTATGTGATCGTCGGACTGTCCGAGTAACTCAGGTTCGCGTCCCAGGTGTGGCTGCCGGGCACCGGTTCGCCCCGCATTCCGTAGAGGGCCCGCAGCGTCGGACTGTCCCAGACATCCAGGTCGCTCCTGTATCCTCCGACGCGGCCCCCCGCCTCCAGGGAGTAGTGGCTGAGCATGGAACCGATGTCCACGAAGTAGATCGGCTCGCCGTAGCGCAGGCGGACGATGTTGAGCAGGATCTGCTCTTTGGTCGATTCGGCGCCGGCGTCGTTGAAGTTGAATCGGTCGCGCCGGACGGTCACCGGCGCGCTGGTGGCACATCCGGCCACGAGGAGGGAGACGGTCAGGATGATCAGCCGTGCGTCCGGCGTCGCGCTGATGCGGTGGTTCCTGTCCAGGAGGTGAAGCATTGGACTGCATCTCCGGAAACCATGGGCCATCCTTCCCCGACGATCCACCGTTCAGATGAACATGTTCAGGACCAGGGCCTCGACGAGGCTGCTCAGGCCATTGCCGACACCCGTGGCAAGAGGTTGCCACAGCGCGTCGGCAATGCCCGGCAGAGACGCCTCGCAGCCGCCCGCGGCGGCCTGAAGCAGGATGCCGCCGCCGAGCAGCTGTCCCAGGCGGCGAAGGCGGCGCGTGCCGCCAGGTCTCCCGGATGCCGAGCGAAGACGGTACTCCATCTCAGATCTCCATGGGGTTTCTCTGGACGGGTCCGTTCAGCCCGAACCGCGCCCCCCGGCCTTCGGCCCGTGCGCAGCGGTCGCCCCGCTGCCGTTCAGAAACTCATCTGCATCCTGAGCCCGTACACGACGGCCACGTCCTTGCCCGACGAACCGCCAGGATCGACGATCACCTGCAGATCCGGGGTCACGTGGCACCACGGCGTGATTTCGATGTTGTAGTAGATCTCCACGCCCTGCTCGGAATGCAGGCGGAATGCCGGGTTGATGTTGTCGCTGATGTTGGCGTGGTAGTAACCGATTCCCCAGGCATCGCGATCCCGCTCCGGAATGGAGCCCTTGCCGCCCAGGCCGATGCTGTAGAACTGCTCGAAGATGTTCGGCTCGCCGCCGTAGCCGAACCGGCCGAAGATGCCCACACCCTGCTCGGGGTCCTCGGTCTCGGTGAACAGGTACTGATCGAAGTTGTAGTAGAGCCCCCAGGTGTCCGCGGATGTCTCGGCGTCGGTGAGGCTGTACACCTGGTTGCCGAAGCGGAGAACCCGCGCCCAGCGGGGCAGCAGGTTCCGCGGAATCAGCCGCCGCCCGATGATCCGCGGGAACTGGATCCGGCCGTCACCGCTGAGTTCGGCGAAATCATGCGAGGTCCAGAACCACCCGAAACGCTGATGCCCCGTCTGATCGAAAGGCTTGATGGTGAAATCATACTCCTGCATGACTGAGCACCAGTCGCGGCCGTGGAACGCCGTATTGAAACCGGTCATCGTGACGGCCCCGTCCGGGTCGTTGTCCACTACGGCGGTTGAGATCTGCAGCCACTTCGTCGGCAGCCAGACGGCCGCCGCCGTCATTGCTGTGTAGGGGGCGGCGTAGAACAGCACCGGGTTGACACGCAGCCCGACGTTCATGAACTGGGTTCGCTGATTGGAGGCGAATGCGTTCACATCGCTTACCGCGGTTCCATCGGCCTTCCCGGCCATGATGAAGAACTGCTCCGAGAGCGCCTGGGTGAAGTAGAACTCGGAGAGCGTGGTCGTTCCCGGTTCTCCCGGGACGGGCAGCAGGCCCTGGAAGTTGGGTGCCATCAGCGAACCGACCTTGGGGTTGACGTTGTCGCCAATCTTGGTCTCGCCGTGGAAAGTGAACAGGCCGCCGGGCCACAGCCCCATCCGGGCGGTGTCCAGCTTGAGGCAGTAGTCGGCGGAACCCGAGTAGCGGAAGGCGCTGGTCGTGTCCCGGCCGCCGTGCGCGTTGCCCTGCAGGAGCTGTGTGACGTCCAGGTCGAAGAGGATGCCCTTGTTCGCCAGATCCGTCCGCAGGCCGCCCCAGTCGCCGGTCAGGTACTTGCGGTGGGCCAGGTCGCCGCCGTAGTCGGGCAGGTGATGAAGGATGGAGGGCATGCCCGCCGGCTGGGGCGCGGGCGCATGCTCCGCGGTGGCGGTTCCGCCGCCGCCTTCCTGTTCAGACGGCCGCGTGCTCTGGGCACGGGTGAGACCGCCGAACTGCGCGAGCATCAGGACGATACACAGACGACGTGCGGTCATGGGATTCTCCTTTGAGAGGTTCTTTTCATCTCGCCTTCGATTCCGGCCAGAATCACGGTTGCGGACTCGCATAGGGTCCGGCGTGGGACACGACCACGCCGTTCCTCTGCACGTACTCATCCCACAGTCTGAGCATCGCGTCCCGTTTCCCGGGGTTTCTCGCGGAGAGGTCATCCATCTCCCCCGGGTCGCCGTGCAGGTTGAACAGCTGCCAGTCACCCGTCCCCCCGGCCCCTTTCAGCAGGTACAGCAGTTTCCAGTCGCCCTGCCGGATCGCCCGGTTTCCGAACAATTCCCAGCCGAGCCAGTCGGCGTCCTGGCGGATCGCGGTTTCGCGACCGGCCAGCAGCGGCCACATCGACTTCCCCTGCGGCGGCGCGAACGTGCTTCCGTCCTTGTTGGAGGGATGAACGACGCCGGCCAGTTCCAGAAACGTCGGAGTGAGATCCATGACATGCAGGACCGAGTGATTCAGCGCCCGCTCATGCTTCACGCCGGGGCCGCTCACGATGAGCGGCGCGCGGATGCCGCCCTCGGCCTCGAAGCCCTTGAACAGGCGCAGCGGCACGCTGCTGACCTGCGCCCAGGCAGGACCGTATTCGACGCACGAACCCGGACGGCCCCAGTTTTCCGGGCGGTTGTCGAAGGTCCTGGCGAACCAGTCCTTCGCCGCGGGCGCCAGCTTGTCCACCAGTTCCTCCATATCCTCGCCGGCCGCTCCGTTGTCCGACATGAACACGACCACGGTGTTGTCGTACTTGCCAGCCTTTTTCAGGTGGTCGAGCAGGCGGCCGATCTGGTCGTCCATGTACTCGACCATGGCGGCGTAGAGTTCCATCTTGAGAGCCGCATGCCGTCGCTGCTCGACGGTCAGCGTGTCCCAGGCGGGAATGCCGGGCAGCCGGGGAAACCCCACCACGTCCTGGCCGATGATCCCCAGTTTCTTCTGCCGGGCCAGCCTTTCTTCCCGGATGACATCGTACCCCTTGTCGTATCGGCCCTTGTACCGATCCCGCCAGTCGTCGGGCACCGCCAGCGGGCCGTGCGGGGCCTGGTAGGCAAGGTAGGCGAAGAACGGCTTGTCGTCACCGCCGTTCGCGTCGATGCTCTCGATGATGAAGTCGGTGTAATCCTTCGAGGAGTAGAAGTCCTTGGGCAGTTCGTTGACCTTTTCGCCGTTCCGAACACAGGTCACCCTGGGCTCGGAGGGCAAAAGCCCCAGCATGTCGGCCCAGTGGCTGCCGCCCCCCTGCAGCAGCGTGAAATCGCGCTCGAACCCTCGCGCCGACGGCCATTGCTCGGGCTTGTCGCCCAGGTGCCACTTGCCGGCCATGTACGTGTGGTAGCCCCCCTCGCGCAACAGCGTGGCGACGCTCACCACACGAGCGTTGAGGTGACCTTCGTAGCCCGGCTTTCCCCGCTGCGTCGGGCCGGCCCACTCGGCCATGTTGCCGAACCCGGCGATGTGGTTATCCGTCCCGGTCAACAGCATTGAGCGTGTGGGCGAGCAGGTGGGGGAGACGTAGTAGTTCGTTGCCCGCAGCCCCTGCTCGGCCAGCCTGTCGAGGTTCGGCGTCCTGACCTCGCCGCCGAAACACCCGACGTCCGCGTAGCCCAGATCGTCGGCGACGATGAGCAGGATGTTCGGTCTTCCGTCCGCCGCATTTGTGAGCTGTGCGGCGCCGGCCAACGTCACGCCGATTGCCACGGCGGTACTTGTACGCCATGCCATCACGAATCCTCCTGTGCCGTCCAGCTCGTCTCAAACACCTTCAGAAAGCAAAACGCAGGACCGGCGTCCGGGGGCCGGGGGCCGCCGCCGACCGCGCACGTGCACGGCGCTGCGCAGCGCAGGATCCGTCTGATCCGCGGCCCCACGTGTATGAACCGGTTCCGGTGAATCGGCGTGAACGCTTTCCGTTCCGCACGGACCGTACCATCGATCCGGCCTCCCGCCAGCACAAGCCGCTCTGCCGGCGCCGGCACAACGCACGGCTGGGAGGGGGTGATCGTTTCCGGGTCGCCCGGGACGGGCAGCAGGCCGTGGCCGTCCGGCGCCGTCAGCGAGCCGGCCTTCGGGTTGACGCTGTCCCCGATGTTCATCTCGCCGTCAAACGCGAGCAGGCCGCCGGGCCGCAAGCCCATCCGGGCGGCCTCCGGCTTGAAGCCGTCGTCGGCGGAACCCGGGCGGCCGAAGGCGCTGCTCGTGTTTCGGCCTTCGTGCGCGGCGCCCTGGAGGAGCTGTGTCACGTCAGCGTCGAAGAGGATCCCCCGATGCGCCAACGCGCTTCCTGCCCCGCCCCGGTCGCCGGCCGGATCCTTGCGGTGGGCCGGGCCGCCGCCGCAGTCGGACAGCCCCTGGACGACCGACGGCATTCCCGCCGGCCCGGCTGCCGGAGGCGAGCCCGCTTCCCGGCCGAAGGCCGTCGATGCACGGGCCGGGGCGCCGATGAGGATGCGAATGGTCATGTCATATCACTTCATGGAGCTTTCCGTGCCCGGAATCACGCTGCGCATTTCACATCCGTTCAGGTTTCGCAAGGGCTGCCGTCTCGAATCCCGGGGGGTGCTTCTGCCAGGGGTATTGTGTCCTGGCCATGTTGTAGCCGACGTCGAAGAGCTTACGCATGTACTCGCAATCAAAAGCCTCCTTTTCCAACGCCGTGAAGTCGGACGGGATGAACGCCAGGTTGTATTCGATGCCATCACGCTGGGCATTCAGATAGGTCCGGTACAGATCACCCATCCCCTGGGTGGCGATCAGCGAGGAGACCGCACGGCCGGCGATGCTCAGCGTGCGGCGCGGCGTTTCCGCCCATAAAGCCTCAAGCCGGGCGTTCCGGATGATGTAGACGCGGCGCTCGCGATGGATGCCGGCTGCTTCGGCCGCCTCCCTCAGCTTCAGCGAAGGCGGATAGAGGAACACCTGCGAGACGGTCCCGCCGTCCACGTGCATCTCCTGGTAGCGCCGTCCGTCGACCTCCACATCGATCATCACGGGCGGGAAGGCGGCGGGAATGGCGGCGGAGGCGATCATGATGTCTCGAACCAGTTCCACCGCCCGCGGATGCCCGCTCGCCGCAATGGCGCCCACGTTCCAGATGACCGCCCGTTGGGCATCCAGATTCGTGGTTCCGATGAGCAGGATGCGGCCCTTGCCGTATTCGGCGGCGAACTCGCACAGGGTTTGCGGCGCCAGCGGGATGGTCTTGCTGCGCTGCACGGCGATGGTCAGCGCCGGGTTGCCCTGGCCCTGATGCCGCAGCATCTCATCCGCAGCGTACACCAGGTA
>CAZSYS010000089.1:0-13680 GCA_964611365.1 uncultured Planctomycetales bacterium | reverse complement strand
CGCGGGGCGGGACTAGCCGGGCGTCGGTCCGGTGCACGCCCAGTGGGCCGAGTCGGGCCGGGCGGACTACGTGGCGGTCACCGACGCCGAGGCCCTGGAAGCCTTCACCGTGCTCTCGCAGACCGAAGGGCTGATCCCGGCGCTGGAGAGCGCCCACGCGGTGGCCCACGTGATGAAGATCGCGCCGCATTTCCCGAAGGACTTCTGCATCGTCATCAATCTTTCGGGCCGGGGCGACAAAGACTGTGTCGAGGTGGCCCGGCTGCTGGGCCGCCAGATCGGCTGAACCCGCGGCACACCTGCCGCCGCAGGAAAAAGCGGGCCAGGTCCGCTTTCCGGGCGCATCCCGCTGGAGGACGGCCGCCTGCCATGCGGTCAGCGGACACCGGATCCGGCCCGCGCTCCGCCGGGTCAAACATTGCCCTGGAGCTTGAGGCGGTACATGCGGGCGAAGGCCTTGAAGCGCCGGGCTTCGCTCCGGCCGGCGCAGAACAGCACCGGGTGCGGGCCGGCGTAGATCTCGCAGACGTCCTCGGTTCTGTCGATCTCCACCAGCACACGCGTGGCGCAGCCGCCGGTGGGCGGGCATTCGGGCGAGGTGATCACCCGTCCGGTCCAGCAGGACAGCGTGTCCTGACCGCTGAGGTACTTGAGCACGGTCACCGGCTCGTCCTGGGCCCACTGCACGTCCAGGGCCGGCGTCCTGGGCAGCTGGTGGAAGAACGGCCGGACGCGGAACGGACGGGACGGCCCGTCGGGGCCGTGCAGCTTCCAGGCGCAGGTGCAGTGCGAGGCGAAGTAGCGGTTCTCGCTGGTGTCGAATTCCGGGTTGTGCTGGAAGCCGCCCCGTCCCAGCAGCCAGCGGCCGAGCATCAGGGTCAGCGACGCGTTCAGGTCGTTCTCGCAACCGCAGGGCGTCAGGGCCCCGTTGTGCCGGGCGAAGCTGATGCAGGGTTTGCGGTGCTTGAGCTGCAGGCACTCGATGGTCACGGCGTCGGCGCCGTAGCGCTTCATGATCCGCCGGACCGCGCGGTCGGCCCGCACGGCATCGACGAAGGCACTGTCGGGCACGTCGGTGACGCCGGCGGCCTGGGCCTTGAAGGCCATGGCCTCGGCGATCAGGGCGTCGTCGTCGGGGATCGCGTCGAACAGGGCATTAAACTCCCCGGCCGGCGCGGAGACGACCTCGACGCCCAGACGGGGCTCGGTGACGGTCCGGTCCGCCGGCTGGCCCGAGACGCGCAGCAGCCGGCTCTGGCCCAGCATTCCGCGGGCGCGGACCGCGGCCAGCCCGCGCTCGATTTCGTCCCAGTTCTCCACCGAGTGGATGTAGAACAGCCCCTCGGCGTTCCGCAGGTACTCCGGGGGCAGCTGGTGGTTGGCCCCCAGGGCGTGATAGACGATGGCCGTCGGGGCCTGCGACTCGGTGGCCATGCGGTGCGACCAGGGCGAGAGGCTGTTCCAGAAGTTGACGATCAGGACGGCGTCCGGGCGGGCCGCCCTGGCCTGGTCGATGAACTCCCGCACCCGGGCCTCCTGGTAAATGCCCCCCGGACGGATCTCCACGACCACGCCGAGCCGGTCGGCAATCTGGCGGATCTTCGCGGTGAACTTGCGTTCCTGCTCCTGGGGCTCGAACTGGTTGCCCGGCCAGGTGAACCAGTGGTGGGCGCGCCAGGAATCCTCCATCCGGCCTTCGTT
This sequence comes from uncultured Planctomycetales bacterium, assembly GCA_964611365.1. Classification (GTDB taxonomy): domain Bacteria; phylum Planctomycetota; class Phycisphaerae; order UBA1845; family PWPN01; genus CALLOB01. The sequence goes on along the minus strand of CAZSYS010000089.1, from coordinate 11,979 downwards.
GACCACATCCGCCGGGGCATACAGGAAGGCGACCATGACCCGGGCGGGCTGCTTGTCCCGGGGGGGTAGCGGGGCGGCGGGCTGACTGGAGGCCTCGCCGGAGGTCGTCCCGGCGGCCAGGGCGGCGGTCCCCAAGGCGGCGCCGGCGGCCAGAAAACCGCGGCGATTGACAATAAAAGGCGGGAAACACGATTCGCACATGCTGCAGACCCCCTGGCTGAAAGGTGCGGCGGAAGCTGAAACGACGTGCCGGCCGGGACCCGCCCGTCGCGGCGGTCCGACGGTCTGACGATCCGACGGTCCGACCCCCGGCGGCCGGGCCTCCACACGCGTCGGCAAGCCATCTTGCCCCCGGCGGCCAGGTGAATCAAGGCGCGAACCGGCGGTTGCGGCGGCCAGTCGTTCGTCTGCCCCGGGCTGTCGCGGCGGCAGGGTCACGGCCGGCCTTCCGCCGGAGCGGGCGGCGGCCTCAGGGGACGCGGGGGCTTCAGCGGCCGGCCGGCCGCCTCAGCTCGAACCGGTTTGACCAGCAGGCGTACAGGTCATTAGAATATGGGGGCGTCCGATCGGAAATGGGGATCCGAGGCCGCGGCTCCACGTCGTTTCCGCCGGGAAGGCTTGTTTTTCGCCTGTAATGAAGCATGGGGTGCCGTCCGCCGCCGAGGGGCGTGCCCCTCTGAGGTCCGCCGGCTCGCCGTTTGAAGGGTGCGTTGTGGCCACGCTTCTGGTACTGCAGGGGCCCGACAAGGGCCGAACGTTTCACACCCAGGAGGAGCCGGCGATTCTGGGTCGCCAGAGCGACCAGATTCCGCTGACCGACCGGACGGTTTCCCGGCAGCACTCCGAGATCCGTCCCGAGAACGGGGGCTGGATTCTCCGCGATCTGGGCAGCGCCAACGGCACATATGTCAACGGCGTCCGGGTGCGGGATTCCGTCCGGCTCAAGCACGGTGATCAGATCAAGATCGGGGCCACGCTGCTGGTATACGGGGGCGACCAGGCGGATTCGGGGCTGAGCCGCCCGGCGATGGCCCGGGACCTGATCGATCTGGACGTCAGCAGCCGCAACATGGACTCGGCGATCCTGGCCAGCGTCGGCAGCGAGGACTCGATCGTGATCGCCGGTCCGGAGCTGACCCAGGCCGCCCGGGCCTGGAAGGTCATGTCGGAGCTGACCGCGGCCATCGGCGCGATCATCGACCCCGAGCAGCTGCTGGAGCGGGTGATGGACGTGGTGGCCGAGGAGTTGCCGGTCGACCGGGGCTTCATCCTGCTGTACGACAAGTCGGGGACCGAGCTGGTTCCGCACGTGGTGCGGTACCGTCGGGGCCTGCGGGACCAGGCCCGCAGGATCACCACCTCGCAGCGGATCATCCACCACGTGGTGGAGCACCGCGAGGCGATCCTGTGCACCAACGCGATGACCGACCGCCGCTTCGCGCGGGATGCCGCCCAGGACAGCATCGTGGCCTTCGACCTTCATTCGGTGATCTGCGCCCCGATCCTGGTCCGCGAGCTGCTGCTGGGGGTCATCCACATCGATTCGGCGGCGGCGGCGCACACCTACAACCAGGAGCAGCTCCGGCTGATGAGCGCCATCGGGCAGGTCACCGGCATGGCCATTCACAATGCCCGGCTGGTGCAGCAGCAGATGCAGACCGCGCGCCTGGCGGCCACCGGCGAGACGGTCGCGTACCTTTCGCACTACATCAAGAACGTGCTGCAGGGCATGCAGTCCGGGGCCGACCTGGTGGACGGTGCGATCCGCAGGCAGAACATGGACGTGCTGGACCAGGGCTGGCGGATCGTCAAGCACAATCTCGACCGGATCATGGAACTGACCATGAACATGCTGGCCTTCAGCAAGACCCGCGAGCCCCGCCTGCAGCCCAACAACCTCAACCGCATCGTGGCCGACGCGGTGTCGCTGATCCAGGCCCGGGCCGACGAGCGCGAGAGCATGGTGCTGACCGACCTGGAGGAGCCTTTCCCCCCGATTCCGCTGGATGCCACCGGCATCCACCACGCGGTGCTCAACATCCTGTGCAACGCCGTCGATGCCGTGCCCAGGGGGCGCGGGGTGATCAACGTGAACACGCGTTTCCACGCCGAGGAGGGCATCGCCGACATCGTGATCACCGACAACGGTCCGGGGATTCCGCCCGAGGCCGTCGAGGAGATCTTCGAGCCCTTCAAGTCCACCAAGGGCCAGGGCGGCACGGGCCTGGGGCTGGCGGTGGCCCGGAAGATCATCCGCGAGCATCACGGGCGCATCGTGGTCGACAGTCGTCCGGGCGAGGGCACTACGTTCCGCATCCGCCTGCCGGTGCAGGAACTCGAGCGGGCCAGCGACGACACATTCTCGGCCTTGCAGTGAGCCGTCGGCCGCGGCACCTTCGGGCGTCGTTCCCGTTCACGGCTACCGGGGCCCCTCCTGGGGCGCTGCGTCCGCCCGCCTGGGCGGCGGGCCTGCCCGACGGGATTCCGCCCGGGCGACTTGCCGACAAACCGCCGCTTGGCCGTGTGTCCAGCGAACGCTTCTCAGCCTCGGCAGCCGTCGAATCGACCGCCAGAGCCCTAGGAAGGTCGTAAACCGTTGTTTTCGTGGCCGTTACGGGGTCGCCTGGCGCTTTTCAACCGGCAGGCGCTTGAGAGTCCGCTTCCTGCCGCCACGTACCTCGATGCAGGCGGTCAGCTGCATCAATGGATTCCGAATTTCAAGCCGAAATTCACAAGCCGGACGGACGAGAACCCCCACCGTTGTTAACCGGTACGTCGGCAGCGGGTCGACAAAGGCGGCCGGGCAAGTGGCGACAAGGTGAGCCCTGGCAATTCTTCCGTGCCGCCGGATCGGCCCGCTTGTGAAAAAGATCCTGCGGCAACGGGCTTGAAGGTCCGATCTGTTTGACAGGCTGTAGGTTACGCACTATGGTACCAGGGGACGAGGCCGGGCACTGCTGAGGACTCGGCCCGACCGATCGGCGCTGCGTCGTGCGGGGCGCCTCCCGCGATCCCGGCGCACGCACCACCAGCAGGTGGAGAAACCGGCGGACTGGCGTTCCCGCACGGCCCGGGCGCCTGGACGCCCGGCGATGTCGGATTCAGGAAGGAAAGAAGCTCCGATGCCGGCGCGGCGCCGGCGCCGCCGGGCACCGGAAGAGGATGGCGTTGAACGCGGACGGCCTGCGGACCTGGCCGGCCGCGGGCGGCGCGATCTGCAGCTCTCGTGAGAATCTGAATGACCGCGGGCACCCGGCGCGGGCCGGCCGGAAAGCGGAGCCGGCCGGCGGGTCACGGGGCGGCTCGGCGTGCTCGAGCGGACCGGTCGGCGTGACGTTTAGGTGACATAAGTTCGTCATCCGTTGGGGAGTCCTTCGACCATGAAAGTCCTCATGCTCGGATGGGAGTTCCCGCCCTTCATCTCGGGTGGACTGGGAACCGCGTGCTACGGTCTGACCAAGGCGATGAGCGAAATCGGCACGGAAATCGTCTTCGTGCTGCCCAAGCCGGTCCGGTCGCAGATGGCCAGTCACGTGCAGCTGGTGTCCCCGGCGACGCTGGCGGGCGTTCTGTCCTACCGCATGGGCGAGCTGGGACGGGTGACGTTTCACGCGGTTTCGGCGGCCGGCGACGTCCAGGTCTACCAGACGCCGGAAGCCTACGAGCAGCTTCGGATCCAGCAGCGTCTGGCCGCGGTCCGCGGCGTCCGGCAGGGGGCGGCGAGCATTCCCGGAGCCACGGACGCTCCGGCCGACCTGACCGCCGGGGCCCACTACGACGGCGACATGTTCGCCGAGATCGGCCGCTACGCCGACATGGCCGGGCAACTGGCGGCGGTCGAGACCTTCGACGTGATCCACGCCCACGACTGGATGACCTACAAGGCGGGCATCGCCGCCGCGCGGATCTCGGGGAAGCCCCTGGTGGTGCACGTTCACTCGACGGAATTCGACCGCAGCGGCGAGCACGTCAACCAGCGGATCTACGACATCGAACGAGAGGGCATGCACGCCGCCGCCCGGGTGATCGCGGTGAGCTTCCTGACCAAGAACGTGGTGGTGTCGCGCTATGCCGTTCCGGCCGACAAGGTGGACGTGGTGTACAACGCCATCGACCTCAACGGCGGCTACCAGCCGAACCACATCCAGCCGATCCGCTCGGACGAGAAGATTGTCCTGTTCCTGGGGCGGATCACGATGCAGAAGGGCCCGGAGTACTTCGTGGCCGCGGCCAGGAAGGTGCTCGAGGTGATGCCCAACGTGCGCTTCATCATGGCCGGCTCGGGCGACATGATCCGGCAGACCATTGAGATGGCCGCGGGGATGGGCATCGGGCACCGGATGCTGTTCACCGGCTTTCTGCGCGGCGCGGACGTCGAGCGCGTCTTCCGCATGGCCGACCTTTACGTGATGCCGAGCGTCTCCGAGCCGTTCGGCATCGCTCCGCTGGAGGCCCTGTCCAACGAAGTCCCGGTGATCATCAGCAAACAGTCGGGCGTCTCGGAGGTCCTGGACCACGTGCTGAAGGTGGATTTCTGGGACGTCAACGAGATGGCCAACAAGATCATCGCGGTGCTGCGGCACGCTCCGCTGCACAAGACGCTGCGCGAGCAGGGCAAGATCGAGGTCTGCAAGCTGTCCTGGGTGGATTCGGCCCGCCAGTGCCTCGAGGTGTACGAGAAGGCCATGGCCATCGCCGGACGGGCCTGATCTCCGGCAGCGGCGCGGGGTCCGGCGGGCGACCGCCCCTTCCGCCGGCCTGACGGGACCGCGTCAGCCCTCCCCGCCCCGCGAGGACGGGTCGCCGGATGCCACGCCCCCCCCGCCTTCCCGCACCCGGGGCGCCTCCGCGGCCGGCGGCGGTCTTTGGCTCACGGCCCGGCCGGGGCCAGGGCGGTGCGCTGCCGGCGGAAGTCCTGCACGGATGCGAACCACGCCCGCAGCGCCTGCTCGGCGGGTTTGCCCTTGGGCGTGTAGTTGTAGTCCTTTTCGCCGCCCTCGGTCAGCGGCCATTCCCACCAGATCACCCCCCCCACCGGCGGACGCCCGGTCAGGATCTGGTCGCGCCACGTCTCGATGAAGGCCTGGTAGCAGCGGAGCTGCTCCTGGAGTCCCTCGGGCGTCGCCCGCTGGTCGTGATAGTAGTTCCAAGGCTCGATCGCCGCTCCGGACTGGCTGCACCACCCGACCTCGGTGAACAGCAGCGGCTTGCCGATCTCCTTCTGCCAGCGCAGCAGCCCGCGCTTGATCGGCTGCCAGGCGGCCACCAGGCTCTCCAGCGACGGGTTGGGCTCGGAGGCCAGCTTGTAGTAGCTGGTCATGCCGACGACGTCGAGCTCGTCCCAGAACTGGACGACCTTGTAATGGTCCCAGTTGGACGAGTAGGAGAGCCTGCCCGGGAACACCTTGCGCACCTCACGGATCAGCCGGCGCCACTGCTCGACCGGCACGCTCTTCTCGGCGGTGACCAGTTCCGAGCCGACGGTCATCATCTCGATCCGGCCCCGGGCGGCCAGAGCCGCAAAGTGCAGGATGAACTTCTGGTACTGCTCCATCCAGTCGTCCCAGCTGGGCGGGTTGATCACGCCGCGCCACTCCGTGCCCCGCGGATGACTCAGCAGAATGATGGGCATCAGGATGACGCGCAGCCCGTGCCTGCGGGCCAGCTCGAAGATCTCCATCCACTGCTGTTCGGTGGGGCTGACCTCCGGATCGAGGTGGAAGGAGTCCGAGCCGGCGTGCTCCTGGTAGCCGGCGTTGCTGATCAGCACGGTGTCGGCCCCGAGGGCGGCCATCTCGGCGAAAACCACGCGCGCGGCCTCCACGCAGCCGGCGGAGTGGTGGATCTGCCAGGAAAGCCCGTGGTAGGTGTCGCCGGGCTCGGCGCGGCGGGCGGGGGCCGGTTCCCCGGGCGGCGCCGGGGTCGGCCTGCCGAGCGCAGAAGGCGCGACCGTGGCGGCCGCGGGACCGACAGGCGTCTGATCCGCGCCCGCCCAGAAAGCCAAGGCCGCCAGAAGCGCCGCCGCCACACTGATCCAGACTGCCCGCCGCACGCCGTCTCTCCATCCGCCCGGTTTCCGGGCCGCTCAACGCCCGTCCGACGGAGCCAGGGGCACGACCATCGGCCCGGGCTCCGTCCGGCGTCCGGCCCACCGGCCATCGACCCAGACTTCCATCCCGCCGGCCGTCCCGGCGGAGCCGGGGGCATTGTACACCAGGTCGATGTCGTGCCCACGGTAGCGGAGGTTGTGCAGGCTGAACCGCCGCGGCCCGTCCGGCATCGGGTCCACGGTCAGCACGTCCCGGTTGGCCGGCCGGACGCCGACCAGGTGCCGGATCACCAGGTCGCAGTAGGTGCTGTGGAAGTAGTCCGGGCAGTCGACCATCTGCCCGGTCAGGCCGTGGGCGTACTCGCGCACGATGGGCCGGTCGAGCTCGTCCTGCTGGAACTGCATGTGCGTGTAGCGGTCGAACATCCGCCAGAAGTGGGCGGGGCGCACGATGTCCTGGCGGTAGTTGCGGATCACCGTGTCGCAGACGTCCAGCATGATGCTGGTGGCGTGCGGCCAGGCCGGGCCGTTCCACATGCAGCCGTGGGTCCGGCCCCCCGCCGCCGGCCAGTGGACCGGCCGCGGAGAATAGGCCGGGCAGCTCATGGAGACGGTGGCCGGCGGGAACGGGGTCCAGAACTCCGCCGGATCGACCAGCCAGGACAGCATCGCGGTGTAGCGGCCGTCGTCGGGCACCAGGCCGAAGGCGAACGGGTAGAAGCCGACGACCTCGCGCACGCGGGCCTTGCGGTCATCGGCCTCCCGGACGGCGTAGAGGAAGCGGTCCTGGTCGTCCCAGAGCTTGGCCAGGCAGGCGTCGCGGATCCGCTCGGCTAGCAGCTGGAAGCGCCGGGCCTGGTCCTCGACCTTCAGCATCCGGTAGGCCTGGGCGACGGCGGCGGCGTTGCCGTACGTGTAGGCGGCAAAGTCGGCCCGCTCCAGCCGCGCCTCCGGGCGGGTGTTGTCGTAGTCATTGAAGTAGAAGAAGGACGGCTGAAACTCCATGCCGGTGGTGCCGTGCGTGAGCGGCGCGCAGAGCCCGTCGCCGTCGCGGTCGAACCGGCGCATGGTCCCCAGCACGTCTGAGGCCAGGCCGCTGAGCACTTCCCGGAGCCAGGTCAGGTCGGGATGCACCCAGAACGCCTCCCAGGCGGCGCGGGCGATCCAGTTGTTGTAATGGCTGCCGGCCTCGTCGCACCAGGCCGAACGGAACCAGCGGTCCGCCGGATCGACGTTCAGGCAGTGGTTGCGGACCTGCCCGAAGGCGCAGGCCGGGTCGCGCAGCCAGCGGGTCTCGGCGATGATGTGCGGCGAGCTGAACGCCACCAGGCGCGGGATGTGCGGCTCGTGCGTGCCTTCGAAGCAGTACGGAAAGGGGAGGTTGCCGGCTCCGGCGCGGCTCAGGCAGTGCCGGACCACGAACCAGCGGTACCAGTAGAGGCGGGTGATCCACGGGTCGTCGCAGGCGAAGACGGGGCAGTTCTCGTCGAACCAGGCCTGATAGGTCCGCCGATGGCGTTCCAGCGCGTCGTCGGCGTTCTGCCAGTCCAGGGCCTGGCGCTCGGCGGTGTCGAGATCGTCGGCCATGCCCATGGCCAGCCGGATCACGGTGTGTTGTCCGGGCTCCAGGCGGATCCCACGCTGGAGCACGGGCTGGTTTTCCAGCGGCTCGAAGGCCCGGCCGTCGATCACCCCGTGGGCCCGCACGCAGCGGAACAGGCCTGAGCCGGTCAGCCTGAACTCGGGGCCCTGCCCGGGAAAGACCTCCAGCGTCGCCGCGGCCAGCACCGCCCGGCCGGGCCCGCCGCGCGAGCGCACGACCACGCGCCGCAGATCGCGGTCGCGCGACAGCGGGTGGCTCAGCACGCTCAGGCCGGCATACGGCGGCTTGAGCAGGTCCCAGGCGGTCAGCAGGATGCGTTCGGACGGGCCCTCGCTGAACTGCAGCTCGTACTCGGCCACGACCTCGCCGGCGCGGAGCTGAGCGGCCTGGCCGACCACCTGCCCGTAGAAGTGGATGACGTCGGCCTCGGCCGACGGCACGCTGAGCACCAGCTCGCCCAGCGTATTCTGGGGACCCGGCGGCGGCGGCACGACCACTCCCCGCCCGCCGTTCTCTTCCGGATCGATCAGGTTGAACGGTACGCCGTCCACCACCCGCCGCCCGGGACGGTAGGCCACCTGCTGGATGCGATCCCGGGCGACCGCCTCGCCCACGCCCGTCACCGGCGGCTCGAACGGCTGGGCCACGACCCAGAACCCGTCGAAGCCGGCGCGATTCTCGCCGGGCGAAGCCGGGTCCGGCCGGAGCCGCAGGCTGTGCCCGCCGGGCACCAGCTCGCCCAGACGCAGGTGCACCCAGCGGAAGTCCTCATCCCGGTCTCCCCAGCCGCCGGTCGGCGGGATCTCGATCCGGCCGGCGGGCCTGTCGTCCAGCTCGACCTGCCAGCCGGCGGCGGTATCCGCGCCGCGGGCCGCCCGGATGTACAGATGCCCGCTGAACAGCGCGGGGGTGGCGAACTCGTACAGGACCCAGTCCGCCAGCCGCTGGCCGAAGCCGATGCCCAGCGTGCGGCCCAGCGAGGCCGCCGGGCGCGGATCGCTTCCGGCCGAGCCGGCCGCCGACCGCGGCTCCTCGGCCTCGAACCAGAGGCGGAAGGGCCCGCTCGACGGTCCGGCGAACATATCCCCGCCCGGCCAGGGGTGGACGTTGGCCGCGTCGCGCAGGTCCACGGTCAGGAAGGTCGATCCCTTTCGCTCCAGGGCGGCGGCAAACCCGCTACCCACCTGCAGGTGGTATTCCAGCGGCTCCACGGAGGCATTGGTGATCCGGAGCTCGTCGACCAGCGTGTCGTCGTCGGCGATGAACTTGACCTCGTCGATGCTCAGGCGGCCGACGGACCAGCGGGTCCGCAGGTGGCTGGGGTACCAGTCGGTCTGCTCCATGCGCTCCGGGAGCGGCTCGCCGGATTCGACGAAACTGACATGCAGCGGGTCGCGGATGTCGGCGTAGTGGATGTAGCTGAACCGGCCGCGCAGCCCCAGGCCGTCGTCGAGACGCTCGGTGAACATCCGCCTGCCGGTGGGGCCGAGGGTCTGATGGCGGGGACCTCTCCAGTGGAGCAGCTCGTCGATGACCACGCAGGGCCGGGCCGGCCGGGCACATCCCGGCATCAACGACAGGGACGCAGCCAGGCCGGCGGCGGCAATGCTCCACCTCCGATGCGGAGCCGGCAGCTTCATGAGGCACCCGTGAAAACGGCGGTTCGCGCGGCGGTTCCGGCCGCGACGGCGACCGGGGCCGCGGGACCAGGGATCAGACGGGCCTGTCGCTGCGCCGACCGCGCCGGGGCGCACCGCGACCCGTCTTCCGCTCCTGCCCCCTGATACACCGTCGGCGGCCGTCCGGACGCAGCCGATCCGGGTTCTCCGTCGCCGGGGCCGGAAGCCTCAGGGGCGATCCATGGCCCAGGCGATGCCGCCCAGTACGTGTTGCTGGTACTTCGGGTTGGTCCAGACGTCCTCCCGATGGCCCAGCGAGGTATAGAAAATGCGGCCCTTGCCTTCCGTCCGCGTCCAGGCCACCGGGTAGTACTGATCCCTGGACATCTTCTGGTTCTGGAGGTGTCTGTCTTCCATGCGGGCGACGTCCACGCTCAGCAGCATGTGCACCCGGCTCCTGTCGAAATCGCGGAACTGGTACATCTCGTCGGCGATCTGCCAGCCGTCGGCCAGGCCGGCGGTGGCCGGGTGATCGGGATCCTCGACCTTGAGGATCACCGGGTCCTGCCCGCCGTGGATCCTGAAGGCTCCGCCGATCATGGCGACGTACTCCGGCCAGCCTTTGGCGTAGTCGGCGTCGGAGTGGAAGGTATCGGTGGCGGTGTGGATGCCGATGAACGCCCCCCCGTCGGTGATCCATTTCATCAGCGCCTGGCGGTTGATCGGCGGATTGCCGGTGGTGTAGAAGATCACCGCGTCGTAGGCCTTGAAGGCGTCGTCGCCGCGCAGATCGTTGAAATCCTGGGTGAAGTGGATCTCGTAACCGGCCTTGCGGGCCATCTCCCTGAGGCACTTCTCGGCATGCGCGAGCTCGCCGGTCAGCGGCCGGGCGACCACCGAATGCCTGAAGCCGAAGGACTGGGAATAAAACAGGATCTTCTTACGGGCCGGACCGGCATCCTGGGCCAGGCAGTAGAGACAGCCGGCCGCCACGCACGACGCCGCCGCGAGCCACAGGCTGGACATTCTCATGACGACACACCCTCATCAAAAAGCCGGCGAGGCCGCCCCGCCGCTGAAGCGATCCCCCCGCCGTTGAAAAGCGGACCCGTTGCCCGCCACCGCCGGCCAGCCTACCACCGCTCCGGCCGGCCCGCAATCGCCGTCGATCCGGGTTGGAGGGGCCGTCCTGACGCGGGCGACGTCCCGGCTCGCTCAGGCCAGCCCGGCCACCTGGCGGACCTCGGCAACCAGGGCCCGGCAGCGGTCGGCGGTCGGGGCTTCGGCAATCACGCGGATGATCGGTTCGGTGTTGGAGCCGCGGACGTGGACCCAGGCATCGTCGAAATCCGCGCGGACACCGTCGATGTCGCAGAGCCGCGCGCCGGCGAAGTGCGCCCGGACCGCCGCGACCGCCGCCGCGATACGCTCCGCCGAGCAGGGGAACTTCTCCTTGATCATCACGTAGGACGGGATCCGGCCGGCCAGGCCGCTGACCGACTCGCCCGAGGAGGCCATCAGCTGCAGGACCAGGGCCATGGCCACCAGGCTGTCGCGCACCGGGCCGACGCGCAGATCGATGATCCCGCCGTTGCCCTCCCCCCCGAAGGCGCAGCCGTGAGCCTTCATCGCCGCCACCACGTTGGCCTCGCCGACGGCCGAGCGGCAGACCCGGCACGGCCCGCCGGCGGCGGCGGCCAGGTCATCGATCATCCGGGAGGTGGACAGGTTGGCCGCGGCCGGGCCGGGACGGGTCGCGAACAGGTGCATGGCGGCCAGGGCCAGCGTGTACTCCTCGCCGATGTAGCGGCCGTGCTCGTCCACGATCGCCAGCCGGTCGGCGTCGGGATCCTGGGCGAAGCCGACGTCGGCCCCGGCCTCCCGGACCGCCGCCGACAGGCCGGTGAGGTTCTCGGCCAGGGGCTCGGGGGTATGGGCGAACCGGCCGGTGGGCTCAGGGTTCAGGGCGAGTACGCGGCAGCCCAGGCGCTCCAGCAGCATGCGCCCCTCGCGGCCGCCGGCGCCGTTGACGCTGTCCAGCACTACCTTGAACCGCCGGGCCGAGACCGCCGACACCTCGGCCAGGGCGAGGGCGGCTTCCACGTGGGTTTCATCGGCCGAGGCGTCGGACTCGGCCGCCCGGAGACCCTCGACGCCCGCCAGCCGGAAGGCCCGGCGGCGGTGGATCTCAAACAGCTCCGCTGCCCGCTCCGGCGGCGGGGCCAGGCCCTCGTCGGTGAGAAACTTGATGCCGTTCCAGATCACGGGGTTGTGGCTGGCGGTGATCACCACTCCGCCGGCGGCGCCGTGGCGGCGGACCATCAGGGCGACCGCCGGCGTCGAAGCCACGTCCAGCACGATCACCTCGCAGCCCGCGGCCGTCAGCCCGGCCACCAGGGCCTGCTGGATCATCGGGCCGCTGGGACGGCTGTCTCGCCCCACCACCACCCGTCCGCCGCCCAGGAAGGTTCCGAACGCGCAACCCAGCTCCGCGGCCAGCACCGGCGTCATCGATTCGCCGATCACTCCGCGCACACCGGAGACGCTCATCATCAGAGGCATGCTTTTCCCCGTGGTTCATCGCAGGTTGCCAAGGTCCGGGCGGACCAGCACCTTGCGCAGCAGCAGGCAGTTCGTGCGGCGGTATTCGGTGACCTCGCCGCTGATCAGCAGGACGACGCCGGCGGCCCCGTCGCCGGTCAGGGCGA
>CAZSYS010000088.1:0-13731 GCA_964611365.1 uncultured Planctomycetales bacterium | reverse complement strand
GTTCCTCGGCCACGTCCGCGCGGACGTCCGATCCCCGGTCCGGCCCCGGCAACGGCCGAGGCGGCGGTCGGCATGCCGCCGCGGGATGCGAGAGACGCCGCATGATCGACATCAAGCTGATTCGGCAGGATCCCGAGCGGTTCAAACGCGGCGCCCAGGCCAAGCGCATCGCCTGCGACATCGACGAACTTCTGGCCCTGGACGACCGGCGGCGGGCGGCGCAGACCGAGCTGGACCGGCTCAAGCACGAACAGAACGAGACCGGAGCCCAGATCGCCAACTACCGCAACCCCCGAAGCAAGTACTTCCAGGCGGCGCTGGCCTCCGGCCGGACCGAGGCCGACCTGAAGGCCGAGGCCGATGCCCTGGTCGAGCGGATGACGGCCATCAAGAACCGGGTCCGCGAACTGGAGGAGGAATCGCGGGCGGTGACCGAGCGGTTCGAGGCCGCGATGCTGCGGGTGCCGCAGCCTCCCGCCGACGAGGTGCCGATCGGGCGGGATGAGACCGAAAACGTCGAGATCCGACGCGTGGGCGAGGTTCCGAAGTTCGATTTCGCCTTCAGGGACCACGTCACGCTGATGACCGGAGGGGGTATGCTCGACATCGAGCGCGGCGTCAAGCTGGCCGGGTCGCGCAACTACGTGCTGCGCGGCGACGGCCTGCTGCTGCATCAGGCGGTGCTGCGCCTGGCCCTGGACACCATGCGGGCCCGCGGTTTCGTGCCCATGGGCGTGCCGGTGCTCGTGCTGGACGCCATGATGGTCGGCACGGGCTATTATCCCGGCGGCGAGGAGCAGGCCTACCGCTGCGAGCGCGACGCCATGAGCCTGGTGGGCACGGCCGAGGTGCCCCTGACCGCCTATCACGGCGACGAGGTGCTGGCCGAGGACGAGCTGCCGAAGAAGTACGTCGCCCTGAGCCCGTGTTTCCGCCGCGAGGCCGGGGCGGCCGGCAAGGACACCTACGGCCTGTACCGCATCCACGCCTTCGAGAAGGTCGAGCAGGTGATCATCTGCCGGAACGACGAACAGGAGTCCATCCGCCACCACGCCGAGATCGTGGCCAACGCCGAGGCGGTGCTGGCCGCGCTGGAACTGCCCTATCGGGTGGTCAACGTGTGCTCCGGCGATCTCGGGCAGGGGCAGGTGCAGAAGTTCGACATCGAGACCTGGATGCCCTCGCGCGGCGGGTACGGTGAGACCCACTCGGCCTCGCGGTTCCACGAGTTCCAGGCCCGGCGGCTGAAACTGCGCTACCGCGACCGCGACCGCAACATGCAGTATTGCCACACGCTGAACAATACGGTCATCGCCAGCCCCAGGATTCTGATTCCCCTGGTCGAGAACCACCAGACGGCCGACGGCCGCATCCGCGTGCCGGCTGCGCTGCGGCCGTACCTGGACGGTCGGGAGTTCATCGGCGGCCCGGAGGCTCGAACATGATCGTCGTGATGCGCGAAGGCTGTACCCCCCAGCAGGTCGAGGCGGTGGTCCAGGCCGTCCGCGACATGAACCTCAAGGACCACGTCATCGTCGGGACCGAACGCACCGTCGTGGCGGTCATCGGCGACGACCGCTTCAAGGACCGCAGCGCCCTGGAAAGCCTCCCGGGCGTCGACCGCATCGTGCCGATCCTGGCGCCCTACAAGATCGCCAGCCGGCAGACCCATCCGGAGCCCAGCGTCATCGCCCTGGGCGGCCGGCACGGCGCCACCGTCGGCGGGCCGCGGATCTGCATGATCGCCGGGCCGTGCAGCGTCGAGGACCGCTCCCGGCTGCTGGAGGTCGCCCAGGCCGTCAAGGAGGCCGGCGCCCACGCCCTGCGCGGCGGAGCCTTCAAACCCCGCACCAATCCCTACGACTTCCAGGGGCTCGGCGAGAAGGGGCTGGAGATCCTGGCCGAGGCCCGGGAGCGCACCGGCCTGCCGGTGGTCACCGAGGTGATGAGCATCGATCAGGTGCTGCTGGTCGCCAAGTACGCCGACGTGCTCCAGATCGGGGCCCGCAACATGCACAACTTCAACCTGCTGCTCGGCGTCGGCAAGACCAACAAGCCCGTGCTGCTCAAGCGCGGCTTCAGCGCCACCCTCAACGAGTTCCTCCTGGCCGCCGAGTACGTCATCCAGGCCGGCAACCCCGACGTGATCCTCTGCGAACGCGGCATCCGCACCCACGAGGACTACGTGCGCAACACCCTGCCTCTGGCCGTCGTCCCGGCCATCAAGCGGGAGTCCCACCTGCCGATCATCGTGGACCCGGCTCACGGAACCGGCCACGCCTACATGGTGCCGGCCATGTGCCGCGCGGCCGTCGCCGCCGGAGCCGACGGCATCATGGTCGAAGTCCACCAGGACCCGGCCCACGCCCTCACCGACGGGGCCCAGTCGCTGACCCCCGAGGCGTTCGCCAGGACGATTCAGGAAGTCGCCGCCGTCGCCCGGGCCGTGGGCCGGGAACTCTGACCGGCGGCCGCCCCCCGGGGTCTGACACGGAGCAGCTCATGAAACGCGGCCTCCAGGTGATGCGCCCTTCCGGATGGCTCATGCTCGGCATCGCCCTGCCGGCCGCCCTGGCCGGCTGCGGCGAGCGTGCGGCCAGGCTCGACCGCCTGGACGGGATCGATCCGCGTTTTGCCGCCGACGCCGCCCGGCTGATGGCCGATCCGGTGGGGTGCCTCCGCGCCCTGGTCGCACGGGCCGAGTCCCTGCGGCAGTACCGCCTGCGGTTCTACCGGCAGGAGCGGCTCGGACTGCCGGCGGTGCTCGGGCCGATGGAGGATATCCAGGCCCGCTTCCGGGCCGAACCCTTCAGCGTCAAGTTCGACTGGCTCGATGAGCGGATGCCCTACTACGAGTCGGTCTACAACGCCGCCGGCGACGGAGGCATGCTCATCGTCCGCGAACGCCGAGGCGCCCTGCCGTTCCTGCCGCCCGTGGTCCGCAGCATGGACCCGGAGTTCCCGGTGAAGATCGGCCGGGCCAGGAATCCGATCACCGAGTTCGGCCTGGCCCGCCTGGCCCGCCGCACGCTGCGGCCCTTCGAGGATCCGCAACTGGCCGGGGTGATGACCATCGCCTACCAGGGCATCGTGATCCTGGATCCCACCGGCCGACCGGCCCACTACCTCCTGATTCAGCGCCCCCGGACGCCCGGATACGCCTACACCCGCCAGGACTTCTACATCGACGCGGAAACGATGCTCCCGGCCGGGACGGATCTCTACCTGCCCGACGGCCAGCTCGATGCCCGCTACCGCTACGCCGAGATTGACACCGCCGTGACCTTCACCGACGACGACTTCCGACTCAGCACCCGGCACCCGGCACCGGCGAAGGCCGCGGCCTCCGCGCCGGCCGGCGGCAAGACCGGCGGCTGACCGGAAGGACGGAGCCGGGAGCATCCCGAAGCATCCCGCGGCAAGGCCGCAGGCACGGCCCGACCGCTCCGGTTCACCGCCCCCAACGAGCCCTTCTTCAGACACCACCCCTCGCGCATTGGGCCGGAAGCTCCCCTGGCGGTCCGCCTGCCGGTATAATGCCCGGGACGGAGTGGGCGAGGCGATCGCTCGTCCGGCCTCGGTCGGGCGGGAGGAAAGTCCGAACTGGGCAGGGCACGGTGGTGGCTAACGGCCACCCGGCGCGAGCCGAGGGACAGTGCCACAGAAAACATACCGCCTTCGACGCGCGACCCGTGTTTCAGGTCGGCCCGCGGCCGCGAACCGGCCAGGCCCGGGTCGTGCGTCGAGGGTAAGGGTGAAAAGGTGCGGTAAGAGCGCACCGCGAACGCGGGTGACCGCGTCGGCAGGGCAAACCCCACCGCCAGCAAGCCCAAATAGGCAGCGAGAGGCGGCCCGTCTCGTTTGAGCTGCGGGTAGGGCGCTCGAGCGGCCTGGCAACAGGCCGCCCAGATGAATGATCGCCGTTCGCCTTGCGGTGAACAACAGAATTCGGCTTATTCGCCCACTCCGTCGTCTTTGCCGCCCGCGCGGCCGCGTGCCGCGCATCCGTCGTCATTCGGGTGTTCGTCGCCCGCCAGCAGCCCGTTTGCGCCCCGCCTCCGGCCGGGTGCAGACACACGGAGCGGCCCCGGACCCGGCGGCAGATCGGGCCTGGGATGATCTCCGTCGTGGGCGCGCCACCGGCGCCCGAGGAGGTTTTCCGCGACGGTCTTATCGGCCGCTCCGCCCTGCGCGCGGGTTTGCCGGCGGGCGAAAGACCGGGGTAGAAACCCCAATCCGGGGCGGATGCCTTACGCCCGGGCCCTGCCCGACCCGATGCCTGTGCCGGCCTTGGCCTCCGCTAACAGGCTTCACGGTTCAGGTTACGTCTCTGCGGCTTGGCGTGCCCCGGCCCCGGACCGCCCGGCCGGTCCGATCACCCGGCCGGACCGCCTTATCAGCCTCCGCAAGCCCCGGATGTTTCGAGCCGATAGCGACACCGGTCTGGGGGTTTTCGCCGCCCCGTTCGGCGGCCGTGGGGCTGGAGGAATGCCACCGCCCAGGATCCTGCTGGCCGAAGATGAACCCGCCCACCAGCACCTTCTGCGCGCGGCGCTGGAGCGGGAGCGTGCCGATGCGCAGGTCCATGTGGTCGCCACCGGGACCGAGCTGCTCGACGACGTCCGGGTGCGCGATTTCGGCTGCATTCTGCTGGACTTCAACCTGCCCGACTACCGCGCGGACGAACTGCTGGAGATCCTCCGGCAGCACGACGCCGACCTCCCGGTGATCGTGATCTCCAGCAGCCGGGAGCAGGACGTGGTGATCCGGAGCCTGCGGTGCGGGAGCGTGGATTTCGTGCCCAAGTCCGACGCCCTTCAGCCGGGCTGCCTGTGGTCGCGGATCGACCTGGCCATGAGCCGCCGGGCCGATGCCCGGGCCCGCGAACACCGTCGCCGCAATCGCCTGCGGCGGATCGTCCGCTTGGCCGAGTCCGACCCGCTGACCGGTCTGGCCAACCGCCGGGCACTGCACCGGGCCCTGGACCACCACCGACGACGCACCTATGACCGCCGGGGACGGTCTTCGATGCTGATGATCGACGTGGACGGCTTCAAGCAAGTCAATGACCGCGCAGGTCACGCCGCCGGAGATGCGGTGCTTTGTTCGATCGCCGGCTGCCTGACGGCCCAGGCAGGGGCGCAGGCCCTGACCTGCCGGTGGGGCGGCGACGAGTTTCTCGTGGTCCGGGCATCCCCGGCCGTCGCGGAGACCTTCGCCTGGGCGGAATCCCTGCAGCATGAGATCAAGTCCGGGCCATGGGGCCGGCGCGGCTCGTTGCCGGGAGTGACGGTCAGCATCGGGTTTCTGAACGTCCCCAGCGTGCGGGTGGGCGAGCATCTGCTGCCCCGGGCGGACGCCGCCGTCTACCTCGCCAAGCGTCTGGGCCGCAACCGGGTCTGCAGCTGGGAGATGGCCGAGGTCGCCTCGCGCGTGGCCACGGCCCTGAACCCGGGGATCGGGCCGGACGAAGGGACTTTCGTGGAGCTGATCGACGCCTCCGGGGCGGTCTCCGTGGCGGTGCGGGAACACCTCCAGGCCCACCCCCGGCGCGTCAGCCGGATCGCCGTGGCCCTGGGACGGGATTGCGGCCTGGACCCGCAGGACCTGGAGATCCTCCGCCTGGCCGGGCTCTATCACGACTTCGGGAAGCTCTGGGTGCCGCGTGATCTGCTGGTCCGGCCCGCCGCGCTCAGCCCGCAGGAGCAGGCCCTGGTGCGGCGATGCTGCCGCGACGGAGGAATGCTGCTGCAGCATCTGGGCGCCGACCACGGGATGGCCGAATGTGTGAGCCGGCAGGTGCTCGACGGCGGGGAGGAGATGAAAGACGAGTCCGCCGGGCAGGGTCCGCCCTCGCCGCGGGATCTCCTGCGGGTGGCCGACGCCGTGGACGCGATGATCTCGCCGCGCCCCTACCGCCCGGCCATGACGCCGGACGACGTGATCCGCGAGCTCCGCGCCGGTAGCGGCCGGCAGTTCCACCCCCAGGCAGCCCGCTGCGCGATCCTGTTTTGCAGGCGGCAGAGGGCTCGAGCCCTGCCCCCGAAAAAGGTGTCAGGATGATTTTTGCAGGCCCCGAAAATCATCCTGACACCTTTTCTCGGCCGTTCCATTCGCAGGCGGTGCGGGGCGGGTCACCAGGCAGCGGCGGGCCTTCCCCGGGCGGCGGCCGGCCGCAGGCGGGTCAAGCAGGAATTGTCCGTTCATACGCGGCCCGGCCGGGACGGCCGCTTGAGGAGAACCGCTGATGTCGATTCACGCCGGGCCGGACAGGGAGCGCCGCTCCGAACACGACCGCCGCGAGCAGCCGCGCCACGTCGCCGCCGGGCGGGTGGTGTGGCGACGAATCGGGGACGCCGAGCGCCTTCTCGGATGGCTCAGCGACGAGTCCGCCTCAAGCATGAGCTTCATCGTCTCGGCCTGCGACCGGCCCGGGCTGCGCGAGGAGATCGAAGTGAGCGGCCGGGAACGACGCCCGCGCCGCTACGTCGTCACGCGCATCGCCGGCTACGACGCCAGCCTCGCGCTGGTGGCCGCCCGGGACGCCGATGACACCCGCGCCGGCGCATGACCTCGCGCCGCCGCCTTTGGTGCCGTGATGAGGCTCCACCTGCCTTCGGCGTCTCATCAGGCCGAAGGCCTAGAAGTTGACAGCCGGGGGCAGAGGTCGACGCAGTCGACCGCCGCCCCCGGGTTCGAAGGCCGCACCAACCCCACTCTGTTTTCTCTCCTTTCTCTTCTTCTTTCTTCGACCCCGAAGGGGATGCAAACCGCCCCCCTGCCGCGCGCGGCGTGAGGTCGTCCGCCCTCGACGGCCGGCAGGGGCGACAGGCGGTGCAGCCGGTGGCCAGGTCGCCCCCTCATCCTCCCGGCCGGCCCGGAGGCCGGCCGCTACGGTGCTTCGCGGTGCCGGGTGCGTGGCTGGCCGGCGCGACCGATCGAACCGCCAAGCCGCAGGCGAGGGCCCGCTGCCGCAAACGAAGGCCCGGACAGTAGAGCATCCTGATCAGGCTCCATTGATGGCATCATCTTCAAGGCGAAAAGGAGAGGCATTGGCTTCATGCCATTCGTATCAGGATGATTCTCCGGACCTGCAGACGCCATCCTGACGCCTTGCTCGGGGCTTTTGGACCCGAAAAATCATCCTGACACCTTTTCGCGTCTTTTCGCGTCCCGCTGCGGTTTATTCTCGGTTGCTGTAAGATGCGTTCATGGATGCAGATCACGGCATATCGCCGTGTCGCGTGCGGCGGCGTCTGGCCGTGCGGGGCCGGGTGCAGGGCGTCGGCTTCCGGCCCTACGTGTACCGGCTGGCGGCCGGGCTGAGGCTGGCCGGCGTGGTCGGCAACGACACGCACGGGGCTTTCATCGAGATCGAGGGGCCGGCGGCAGCCGTGGCGGAGTTCATGGACCGGCTGCCGCGCGAGCTGCCGCCGCCGGCGGCCATCAGCCGGATCGAGACGGCCGAGCTGCCCGTCCGCGGCGAGACGACCTTCCGGATCGACCCCAGCGCCCGCGACGGCGTGCAGGACGCTGAGATCACGCCGGACGTCGCTCTCTGCGCCGATTGCCGCCGCGAACTGTTCGACCCGGCCGACCGCCGCTACCGCTACCCGTTCATCAACTGCACCCACTGCGGTCCGCGCTACTCGATCATCCGCGAAATCCCCTACGACCGCCCGAACACCACCATGTCCGTGTTCCGGATGTGCCCGGCCTGCCAGGCCGAGTATCACGATCCGGCCAACCGCCGTTTTCACGCCCAACCCAACGCCTGCCCGGCGTGCGGCCCGCAGGTGCAGTTCAAAGACGCGTCCGGCCGGCCAGTGGAGGGCGACGCGATCCGGGAGTGTGCCCGGCGGCTGGCCGAGGGAGGCATTGTGGCGATCAAGGGGCTGGGAGGTTTTCACCTGGCCTGCCGGGCGGACCTGGATGAGGCGGTCGCAACGCTGCGGGAGCGCAAGGGACGGGAGTCCAAGCCGCTGGCGGTCATGGTCGGGACGCTGGAGCAGGCCAGGGCACTGGCGGAGATCCCGCCCTCGGCGGCGGAGGCCCTGACGGACGTGACCCGCCCCATCGTGCTGGTGCCCGCCCGGCGGTCGGCGGCAGTAAGCCCGGATGTCGCCCCCGGCTGCGGGCTGCTGGGGCTCATGCTGCCCTATACGCCGTTGCACGAGCTGCTGTTCGCCGAAGGGCTCGGCCCGCTGGTCATGACCTCCGGCAACCCCACCGAAGAGCCCCTGTGCCGCGACAACGACGAGGTCCTGGCGCGGCTGGCGGGGATCGCGGATGCGTTTCTTCTGCACAATCGGGACATCGAGCGGCGGGTGGACGATTCCGTCGTGCTGGCATCGGGCGATGAACCGGTGGTGCCCATCCGCCGGGCCAGGGGCTTCGCCCCGGCGCCGATCCGCACCGCGGTGGAGGCCGCCGAGCCGGTGCTGGCGGTCGGCGCGGAGCTGAAATCCACCGTCTGCGTGCTGGCCGGAAACACGGCGGTGGTCAGCGAACACCTCGGAGAGCTGGCCAACCCCATAGCCTACCGCAACTTCGTGGACACGGTGGAGCAGTTCCAGCGCCTCCTGCGGGTCCGGCCGGCCGTGATCGCCTGCGACATGCACCCGGACTACGCGGCCACGCGCTTCGCCCGGCGCTATGCCCGGGAAGGCGGCCTGCGGCTGGTCGAGGTTCAGCACCACCATGCCCACATGGTCTCGGTGATGGCCGAGCACGGGCTTTCCGGTCCGGCACTGGGTATCATCTGCGACGGTACCGGTTTCGGGACGGACGGCACGATCTGGGGCGGCGAGATCCTGGCCGGCGACGAGGCCGGCTTCCGGCGTGTCGGGCATCTGTCGACCTTTTCCCTTCCCGGGGACGATGCGGCTGCCCGGGAAACGTGGCGCCCCGCGGCCGGTCTGCTTCAGGCCGTCTTCGGCGATTCCTGGCCCGGGGCGGCACTGGAGGCCCTCAGGAGAGTCCCGCCGGATGCCCTGGGCCTGGTCCGCCGACGGCTGCAGGCCGGGGCCCGGCTGCCGATAACCTCCAGCCTGGGACGGGTTTTCGACGCGGCAGCCTTCCTGTTGGGCGTCTGCGACTGTAACCGCCACGAGGCCCAGGCGGCCATGGCTTTGGAAGCCCTGGCACGGGACCATGGCCCGGCCGAACCGTTCGCTTGCGGCCGGCCGGCCTACGATGAAGCAGGCCCGGCGGTCGTGGACCTCGGGCCGATGGTCCGAAGCCTGCTGGCCGGAATGGCCGATAAGACCCCCATACCGCGCCTGGCCCGGGCCTTTCATGAGACCATGGCGGTTCTGCTGGCCGAGGCGGCCCGTCCGATCGCCGAGCGACTGGGTCTGCAGCGGGTGTGTCTGTCCGGCGGGTGTTTCGCCAACGGCGTGCTGCTGGCGGGTCTGACCCGGCGCCTGGGCGAGGCAGGCCTGGAGGTCTGCCGGCACCGCCTGGTGCCCACGGGGGACGGAGGCGTGTCTCTGGGGCAGGCGGTGTGTGCCGCCGCCTTGAATGCGAGGAAGTGATACATGTGCCTGGCCGTGCCGGGTCGAATCATCGACATTCGTGATCCGCAGGACCCTGCCGGGGCTGTGGGGACGGTGGACTTCCAGGGCAGCCGGCTGGAGGTGAGCCTGGCGTTCGTCCCGCAGGCCCGGGTGAACGACTGGGTGCTGGTGCACGCCGGTTTCGCGCTGAACATTCTGGACGAGCAGGAGGCCGCCGAGACGTGGCGTTACCTGAGGGAGGCCGGCCTGGGCAGGGAGCTGCCCGAGGACATCCGGCCCGGCCCCGGCGTGCTTCCGGACGGTCCCTCGCCGGCCGGGCAGGAGCAGCCATGAGCCTTCCCGAAGCCGGCCGGCTTGCCGAACGGCTCCGGGCCGCCTGCGGCGACGGGCCGTGCGTGCGGCTCATGGAGGTCTGCGGCACCCACACCGTCGCCCTGTTCCGCTCGGGCGTGCGGTCGCTGCTGCCGGAGAATCTCCGGCTGGTCAGCGGCCCTGGATGCCCGGTTTGTGTCACTTCCCAGGGTTACATCGACGCGGCCTGCGAGCTGGCCGGGCGTGCGGGAGTGACGATCTGCACCTACGGCGACATGGTGCGCGTTCCCGGCCGGCACGGCGGGCTCGAGCAGCGCCGGGCGGAAGGCGCCGACGTGCTGGTGGTGTATTCCGCGCGCGACGCCGTGCGGCATGCGGCGGCGCATCCGGACCGCCAGGTGGTGTTCCTGGGCGTCGGTTTCGAAACCACCGCCCCGGCGACGGCCGCGGCGGTCCTGGAGGCGCAGGCCCGCGGGCTGAAAAACTTTACCGTCCTGTCCGGGCACAAGCTGGTCATCCCGGCGATGGAGGTCCTGCTGGCCGCCGGAGACGTGCCGATCGACGGATTCCTGTGTCCCGGGCACGTGAGCATCGTCATCGGGGCAGGGGCCTACGCCCCGATCGTCCGCGACCACGGCAAAGCCTGCGTGGTGGCCGGGTTCGAGCCCGAGCAGATGCTGGCCGGGCTGGTGCGGCTTGTGGAGCAGGTGCGTGCCGGACGGCCCCGACTGGAGAACGTCTACCCGGTGGCGGTCCGCGACGAGGGGAACCCCGTCGCGCTGGAGTGCATGTACCGCGTGTTCGAGCCGGCCGACGCGGTCTGGCGGGCGATGGGCACGATCCCGGCCAGCGGCCTGACCCTGCGTCCGGAGTACGCCGCGTACGACGCCCTGCGGCGTTTCGACCTGCGGATCGGCGGGGATTATGATCCTCCCGGCTGCCGGTGCGGCGAGGTGATCCAGGGCAAAGCCGAGCCGCGCGACTGCGGACTGTTCGGCACCGAGTGCACGCCCCGCCGGCCGATCGGCCCCTGCATGGTCAGCAGCGAGGGCACCTGCGCCGCCTGGTACCGCTACGGCGGGCGGGTGGCGGCCGGCTCGCCGGCGGCCTGAGCGGGGACGGGCGGCCGGGGTCATGATCCGCAACTGCCCGACGGCCGGCAGGAACCGGAGGCTGAAGGCGACCTGATGTCCGGGGACGGATCCATTCCGACCGCCGACGAACGCATCGTGCTGGCCCACGGCGGCGGCGGCGAGCTCACCCAGCGTCTGGTGGCCGAGCGGTTCCTGCCGAAGCTGGGCAATGCCCTGCTGAGCCCGCTGACCGACAGTGCCGTGCTGGACCTGTCCGCCGGCCGGGCGGCGATGACCACCGATGCCTACGTCGTGCAGCCGCTGGAGTTTCCCGGCGGGGACATCGGGCGGCTGGCGGTCTGCGGCACGGTCAACGACCTGGCGGTGATGGGTGCCAGACCGTTGGCTTTATCGCTGGCGATGATCCTGGAGGAGGGGCTGGAGCTGGCGGTCCTGGACCGGATCGTGGACTCCATCGCCGCGGCCGCGGCCGAAGCCGGGGTGGTCGTGGCCACCGGCGACACCAAGGTCGTGGAGCGCCGCCGCGGCGACGGGCTGATGATCGCCACCGCGGGGATCGGCGAGATGACCGGCGAGATCCGCCAGGGGCGCGGGCGCATCCGGGCCGGCGACGTGCTGCTGATCAACGGCCCGATCGCCGAGCACGGGCTGGCGGTCATGTCGGCGCGCGAGGGCCTGCGCTTCGAGACCGATCTGCGCAGCGACGTCGCGCCGCTCAATGGCCTGATTGCCGGCCTGCTGGCCTGCGGAGCCGACGTGCGGTGGATGCGCGACGCGACCCGCGGCGGGCTGGCGGCGGTGGCGGCCGACATCGCCGAGGCGTCCGGGCTGAGCGTCGAGCTCGACGAGGCGGCCATTCCCATGACCCGCACGGCCCGGCACGCCTCCGAGCTTCTGGGCCTGGATCCGCTGCTCGTGGCCAACGAGGGCAAGGTGGTGGTGGTGGTCGCCCGCTCCGACGCCGGACGGGCGCTGGCGGCGATGAGAGACCATCCGCTGGGTTGTCACGCGGCGGTGATCGGCCGCGTCACCGAGGCCCGGCCGGCCGTGGTCGAACTGGCGACCTGTGCCGGGGGCCGGCGGCTGGTGCAACGGCCCTACGGCGAAGAACTGCCGCGGATCTGCTGACCCGCGGCTGTGCCGCCCGGCGCCCCTGCCGGCCGCCGTGACGGGAAATGCGCCGGTCCTGAGACCCGGGCTCGCGGCTCTGCGCCGCAGGCCACCCTCATTGCGGGGCGTCGGGGCGGCGGACGGGGCACCTGACATGCACGAAATGGCCATTGCCTGGCAGATCGTCGAGCACTCGCTGCGGATCGCGGCCGAGCACGGCGCCGGACGGATCCTGGAGGTCCACGTCGAGGTCGGCGCGATGCGCAGCGTGGTTCCCGAGGCGTTGGAGATGGCGTTTCAGGTATGCAGCGAGGGCACGGCCGCCGAAGGTGCCAGGCTGCTCGTCATCACCGTGGCCCCCAGGGCCCGGTGCAACCCTTGCGGCCGGGAGTTCGAGCCGGAGTGCGGCTTGTTCGTCTGCCCGGGCTGCGGTCAGGCCGATGTCGAGATCCTCGCCGGGCAGGAAATCCTGCTGAAGGGCCTCGAGTGCCGGTCGCCTCAGGAGGCGGTGGGTCCATGAGAATTGAAGTCGTCGAGAACGTCCTGAAGGCCAACGACGCGGTGGCCGCGGCCAACCGCCGGCTGCTGGAGCGCTACGGGCTGCTGGCCGTGAACCTGATGAGCTCCCCCGGCAGCGGCAAGACCACGCTGCTGGAGCGGACCATCCCGATGCTCGGGCCGGCCGAGCCCTGCTCGGTGATGGTCGGAGACCTGCAGACCACCCGCGACGCCGAGCGCGTCGGGCCTTATACCGTCCAGGCCACCCAGATCAACACCGGCACCGGCTGCCACCTCAGCGCCACCCAGGTGGCCGAGGCCCTGGCCCGCATGGAGCTGGACCGCCTGGCCTATCTGTTCATCGAGAACGTCGGCAACATGGTCTGCCCGGCCGAGTTCGACCTCGGCGAGCACGTCCGGGCGGTGCTGCTCAGCGTGCCCGAGGGCGACGACAAGGTTGCCAAATATCCGACGCTCTTTCAGAAGGCCGACGTGATTCTGCTGACCAAGGTGGACCTGCTGGGGGTGCTGGACTTCAGCATCGACCGCGTCCGCGAGGACCTCGCCCGGGTCAACACCCGGGCCCCGCTGCTGCGCGTCGCCAGCCGCACCGGCGAGGGCCTGGGCGACTGGCTGGACTGGCTCCGGAAGACCCGGGCCGCGACAGTCGCGGGCGGTTCCTGACCGCCGGGCGGCTGCCCTTCCGCCCGCCGCCGCCCGACTGGGCCAGGCGGGAATCGAACCCGCACGGGGTCGCCCCCAGGGGTTTTTAAGTCCCCAGCGTCTACCGTTCCGCCACTGGCCCGTATTCGAGCTGCCGACAGGCCTGCAGGGCACGCGAGCGCGACCTCCGCGCGGGCATGCCCTTGCCCAGGTCATGCGCTCGCCACAACCGGCGGCCGCCATGACCGCACCCGCCGGAAACCCGGACGCGATCGATCCGCCGGCGAATCAGCCATGATCCTACCGACGCAAAGCCATACCCGCCAATGCAACCGACATCAGCCAGGCCACCGGTGCGCAGGCCGCCCATGGCTGTGCCGCCCGGCGTCCCTGCCGGCCGGGATCTGCCGGCCAGCCGTGCATGTGTCACGTGAAGCGCTGTAGCGACCGGCGTTTATGCCGGCCCGAGTGCGGCGGCCGTTGAACCGAGCCTGCGGATTGCGAACGCCGGGCGGCGCGCCGCCGGCGGATGGAGC
>CAZSYS010000087.1:0-13759 GCA_964611365.1 uncultured Planctomycetales bacterium | reverse complement strand
GCCGCAACGTCTGCCGGCCGCCCCGCCCCAGGTTCCCCGACCAAGCCACTGTCTGATGGGTCATTTCTGCCTCTTTTCTGTATTTTCAGCTTAACTGATCGATTAATAGAGCTTTAGATCGCGGTTTCTTCTTTAAGTGTGTCTGCGAAGCTGCAGGGCCTGGGCCTGCTCAGTCTTTACGCGAGGCCACCGCAATTCCTGATTTGCACCTGGCTGGAGGCGTGGCCTCTTGACGTGGTTGCTTCCTGACTTGGTCCGCCAGATTTGACAGTACGCATAATGCGTCCTATCGTGGCGGCCTGTGGCGTCAATGACAGACAGAGGCATCAGATGAACTTGTCGGTCAGAGATGTGGCGAGACTCCTGAACGTCTCAGAACGGACCGTGTATCGGTGGATCGATCAGGGGACTCTTCCGGTCTACCGGATCGGGGACCAGTTCAAGTTCAACCGGACCGAGCTTCTGGAGTGGGCCACATCCAGGCGGCTGAACGTTTCGGCCGAGGCGTTCGTCGAACCAGAGAGTGCCGGCGCCGAACCTTGCAGGCTGTCGGAGGCCCTGAGGGCCGGAGGAATCTTCTATCGGATCGACGGGCATGACAAGGCTTCCGCCCTCAGGTCGGTCGTCGAGGTCCTGCGGCTCCCCGACGACGTGGACCGGGAATTCCTGTACCAGGTGCTTCTGGCGCGCGAGTCGCTCGGCTCGACGGGAATCGGGGACGGCATCGCGATCCCGCACGTGCGAAACCCGGTCGTTCTGCACGTTGCCCAGCCCACGGTGACGCTGTGCTTCCTGGAAAGGCCGATCGAGTTTGACGCGCTGGATGCGCAGCCGGTGCACACGCTTTTCACGCTGATCAGCCCGACCGTGCGCTCGCACCTGCGGATGCTGTCCCTCCTGTCGTTTGCCCTGCGGGATCCGTCCTTCAAGGAGTTGCTCAGGCAGCAGGGCTCGCGCGACGCGATCCTCGGGGCGGTTGCACGGATCGAGGCCGGCCTGCCCGGCGCGGCCCAACCGGCGTCCGCCGTGGGTGGTCAGGCCCGATGAATATCTCCCTCGTTGTGGCCGGTACGGGTCTGATCGGAGCCGGCGGGCTGGCCGCGCTGCTGGCCTCCCGCTGGCCGCGATGGGCGGGCGGTTTCGCCGCCGGGGCCACGGTGATCGGCTGCGGTCTGGGCCTGGTCCCCTCGATCCAGGTGCTTCTGGGTGGTCCGGCGGAGGTTGTCCGCCTGCCGTGGTCGGTGCCTTTCGGCAGTTTCGCCCTCAGGCTGGACGCCCTGTCGGCACTCTTCCTGGCCGCCATCTTCCCGCTGTGCGGTCTGGCCGCGGTCTACGGGACGGAATACCTTGAGGCCTGCCGGCCTCGCAGGCTGCTGGGCCCGCCGTGGTTTTTTTTCAGCCTGCTGGTCGCCAGCATGGTTGTGGTCGTCACGGCGGCCAATGCGGTCCTGTTCCTGACAGCCTGGGAGATCATGTCCCTGGCCTCGTTCTTCGTGGTCACCTTTGAACATGAAGATGAAGGCGTGCAGCAGGCCGGCTGGACGTACCTGGTGGCCACGCACCTGGGAACGGTGTTTCTGCTGGCGATGTTCGCGCTCCTTGGAGCGGCCGGGTCCATGGACTTTGCCGCTTTCGCCGCCCCGGGGCCGGGAGGCCGGGCCCGGGCGAGTCTCCTGTTCATCCTGGCCCTGGTCGGGTTCGGAACGAAGGCGGGTTTCATGCCCCTTCATGTCTGGCTGCCCGAGGCCCACCCGGCGGCACCGAGTCACGTGTCCGCGGTCATGTCCGGAGTCATGATCAAGATGGGCATCTACGGGCTGCTGAGAACGCTGACGTTCCTCGGCCCACCGCCGGTCTGGTGGGGCTGTCTGCTGATCGTCATCGGCCTGATGTCGGGCGTGTTCGGGGTCGTGTATGCCCTGGCGCAACGCGACCTCAAGCGTCTCCTGGCCTACTCCAGCGTCGAGAACATCGGCATCATCACCGTGGGGCTGGGTATCGGCATGCTGGGTGTGAGCCTTCACTCGGTTCCCATGGCCCTGCTGGGCTTCGGCGGCGGTCTGCTCCACGTTCTCAACCACGCCTGTTTCAAGGGTCTGCTGTTCCTGGGAGCCGGAGCGGTGCTGCACGGGACGAAGAGCCGGGAGATCGACCGTCTGGGCGGCCTGCTGCGGCGCATGCCCTGGACGGGCTGGACCTTTTTCGCCGGGGCGACGGCGATCTGCGGATTGCCTCCGCTGAACGGCTTCGTCAGCGAGTTGCTGGTGTACCTGGGCGCTCTGGAAGGTGTGCGTTCGGTCCCGGCCGCGCACCTGCCTTTTCTGGTGAGTGCGGTTGCGGGGCTGGCGCTGATCGGCGGGCTTGCGATGGCCTGTTTCGCCGGTGCGTTCGGCGTGGTGTTCCTTGGCGAGCCGAGGTCGGCGCATGCCGCCGACGGCCATGAGTGCGGCTGGCGGATGCGTCTGCCGATGCTGGCCCTGGCCGGCGGGTGCGCAGGGATCGGACTGGCGGGGCCGCCGGGGCTGACCGTCCTGGTTCCGGTCATCGCGCAGGTGGCCGGCGTTCCGGGCGAGGTCGTCCGCACCGCGATGTCCGGTCCCCGGGCGGTTCTGGCGGCCGTCGTCGGAGCCGGCGTCTTCCTGGTGCTGCTGGCCGCGGCATTGATGATCTTCCGTCGATGGCTCCTGGCCGGCCGGACCGTGTCCCATGCCGTCACCTGGGACTGCGGCTACGCCCGGCCGACCGCCCGGATGCAGTACACCGCATCGTCGTTCACCCGGCCGCTGACGGGCTTCTTTCAGCTGTTTCTGCGAACGCGCACGAGGTTTGCGGCTCCGACGGGCTACTTCCCGGAATCCGCCTCCCTGGCCACGCACACCGACGACGTCTGCCGCGAGAAGCTTTACCGCCCCGCCTTCCTGGGCGTCGGATGGGTGCTTTCCAGGCTGCTGTGGCTGCAGCACGGCCGGGTTCAGATCTACGTGTTGTACATTGCGCTGACGCTGCTAGCGCTGCTGCTCTGGAAGCTGGATTAGGCCATGAGGATCACCGGTTTATGCCAGCCGCTTCTGGCCCTGACGCTGGCCCCGCTCCTGCCGGGGGTCATCAGCAGGGTGAAGGCCTTCTTCGCCGGCAGGTCCGGACCGGCGCTCCTGCAGCCCTACCGGGATCTGGCCAGGCTCCTCGGCAAGGGGGCGGTCTACAGCCGGACCACGACGGCCGTTTTTCGATGGGCGCCCCTGGGCGGTCTGGCGGCGGCGGTCGCGGCCCTGCCGCTGCTGCCGATGGGGGGCGTTGGCGCGGCGGTGGCGTTTCCCGGCGACCTTGTGCTGCTGGCCTACCTGATGGCCCTGATGCGTTTCCTCACGGTCCTCGGGGCGCTGGACACGGGTTCGAGCTTCGAGGGCATGGGGGCCAGCCGCGAGGTGCAGTTCTCCGCCCTGGCCGAGCCCGTGCTGATGCTGGCGATGACGGCCCTGGCCCGCCGGACCGGCAGCATCTCGCTCTCGGAAATCTGCGCCGGGGTCACGATCGAGACCTGGATCCGGGCCGCTCCCGCCCTGGCCCTGGTCTCGTGCGCCCTGCTGGTTGTTTTTCTGGTCGAGAATGCCCGGATTCCGGTGGACGATCCGAATACCCACCTCGAGCTGACCATGATCCACGAGGTCATGGTCCTGGATTCCAGCGGACCGGATTTCGCGTTCATCCTGTACGCGGCGGCATTGAAGCTCTGGGTATTCGGCTCTCTGCTGGTCGGGCTCTGCATGCCGGTGCGGACGGGATGGGCGATCCTGGACGTGTGCGCCTTTCTGGCGGGCATGTTCCTGCTGGCCGTCGCGGTCGGGGTCATCGAGTCCACGATGGCCCGGCTGCGGCTGCTCCGCGTTCCCCAGATGCTCGTCGGGGCCGGCGCGATCGCGGTGGTCGCCCTGGTGCTCGTATCGAGGTGATGGCGTGCATGCGTGGACCGACCTGATCCTGATCGCGGTGCTGCTGACCAATCTGGCCCTGACCGGCCTGAGTTCGCTCGGCACGTGCGTGCGCGTCGTGGCCCTGCAGGGCGTGCTCCTGGGGCTGGTGACCCTGGGCGTGCGGCAGGACGAAGTGTCCCTGCACGTGCTGGTCCTGGCCGGCGGTACGGTCGCGATCAAGGGCTTCGTGTTCCCGCGGCTGCTCCGGAAAGCGGTACGGGAGGCCGGCATCCGGCAGGAGGTCGAGCCGTTCGTCGGCTTCGCCTCGTCGCTGGTGATCGGCACGCTGGCCCTGCCGCTGGCCATGTGGCTGAGCGGGCGCCTGCCGCCTGTCGGGCCGAGCGTTCCGCCCCTGCTGGTGCCGGCCGCGTTCCATGCGATTCTGACCGGATTGCTCCTGATCGTCAGCCGGCGCAAGGCCGTGACGCAGGTGCTCGGTTATCTGGCCCTGGAGAACGGCATTTTCATCTTCGGTGTCGGCCTCGCGCGGCAGGCGACGCTGCTGGTCGAAATCGGCATCCTGCTGGACGTGTTCGCGGCGGTGTTCGTGATGGGCATCGCGATCTTCCACATCAGCCGGGAATTCGACCACATCGACACCGATCAGTTGTCCCTGCTGAAGGAATGACCGGATGGTCGCGGCACTCTTTCTGATCCCCGTACTGGGCGGGCTCGCAGCGTTCGTCATCCGGCCTCACGGCGCGCGGCGGGTCCTGCTGGTGACCGTGGCCGGGGCCCACGCCGCGTGCACCGCGCGGGCCTGGTGGTGCCCGCCGGGGCCCGCCCTCGGCGGCCTGCTGGATCTGGACGCGCTGGGGCTGCTCTTCCTCAGCATCACCAGCGTCCTTTTCCTGGCCGCGGCGGTCTACGGCGTCGGCTATCTCCGCCGCGAGGAGCCGGGCCGGCGACCGGACTTCGAGCGGGAGTTCCTCTTCGTCAACGCCCCCGAGGCCGTGTTCACCGGCTGTCTCCTGCTGTTCCTCGGCATGATGACGCTTGTCTGCCTGAGCGGCCATCTGGGCCTGACCTGGGTCGCGGTGGAGGCGACCACGCTGGCCAGTGCGCCGCTGATCTACTTTCACCGGCACCATCGCTCCCTCGAAGCCACGTGGAAGTACCTGCTCATCGGCTCGGTGGGCATCGCCCTGGCCCTTCTGGGCATCTTCTTCGTGGCCGCGGCGGCCACGGATCCCGACGCGGGCGCCATCTCGCTGCTGACCGGGGAGCTTGTCCGCCGCGGGGGGCATCTCCATCAGGGATGGCTCAGGCTCGCCTTCGTGTTTCTGCTTGTCGGCTACGGCACGAAAACGGGCCTGGCCCCGCTGCACACCTGGCTGCCGGACGCCCACAGCGAATCCCCGTCGGTGGTGTCCGCGCTGCTCTCGGGCGCCCTGCTGAATGGCGCGTTCCTGAGCATCCTCCGGGCATACCAGGTGCTCACGGCCGCCGGCTGTGCCGCGTTCGGACGGGATCTGCTGGTGCTGCTCGGTCTGGTGTCCATGGGCGTGGCCGCCGTGTTCATCGTCGGTCAGCAGGACTACAAGCGCCTGCTGGCCTACTCCAGCGTCGAGCACGTCGGCATCCTGGCCCTGGGAGTGGGCCTGGGCGGCATCGGGACCTTCGGCGCCATGCTGCATGCCGTGAATCACTCGCTGGCCAAGGCGATGCTGTTTCTGGTTGCGGGCAATATCCTGAGCGCGTACGGCACCAAGTCCTGCAGGAATGTCCGCGGGGCGTTGTGCGTGCTGCCGGTTTCCGCTTCCCTCTGGCTGGCGGGCTTTCTGGCGATCACCGGATCTCCTCCCTTCGGGCCGTTCCTCAGCGAGTTCACCGTGCTCAAGGCCGCCCTGGACCAGGGGCGTCCGGGGGTCGCCGCCCTGTATCTCGGCTTCCTGGGGGTGATCTTCGTCGGCATGGCCGGGGTGTTCCTGCGGATGGTCCAGGGCAGCGCCGCGCTGCCGGCGGCCGGCCGCCCGGCGCGCGAGACCCGGCTGTCGGTGGCCCCGCCGGTCGCCCGGGGGATCCTCGTCCTGTGCCTGGGAATCTGGATTCCGGCCCCGGTGCTGGACCTCCTGCATCGGGCCGCCGGCGCCCTGGGAGGCCTCTGATGGCTGCGCCCGCCTGCCTGACGCTGTACAACGGCGGCTCCGCCGGAACGGACCGCGTGCCCGTGCTGACGTTCGCCGAATTCCGGGATGCGGTGACGGGAAGACTCGCGGACCACGGCAGACTGGCGGCCTTGTTCGGCCTCCCGTCGCCCGAGGCATCCGTGCGGCTGATGGCCGTCCTGGCGCACGGCGAGGAAGGCCGGCTCGAGATCTGCGCCACGGATGTCGCGGAGGACTACCCTTCCCTGACCCCGGATTGTGCCTCCGCCCACTGGTTCGAGCGCGAGATCGCGGAGCAGTGGGGCGTGCGGCCCCGGGGACATCCCTGGCTCAAGCCGATCCGCTTTCACCGCTCCTGTCGGCCCGGGCACGACGCGTGGAACCGCCCGGCGGACGCGGACGTGGAGCCCGGCGTGACCGACTGTTTCCGGGTGGACGGCGGGGAGGTGCACGAGGTGGCCGTGGGACCGGTGCACGCCGGCATCATTGAGCCCGGTCATTTCCGGTTTCAGTGCCACGGCGAGAACATCTGCCACCTCGAGATTTCGTTGGGCTATCAGCACCGCGGCGTGGAGCGGGCCGTCCGGGGCGGCCCCACGCCGCGGACCATCCATTACATGGAGACGCTGGCCGGCGATACCTCGATCGGCCATGCCCTGTGCTACTGCCAGGCGGTGGAGGCGCTGGCGGGCACGCGCGTCCCCGCGCGCGCCCAGGCCCTTCGCGGCATTGCCCTCGAGCTCGAACGCCTGGCCAACCACACCGGCGACCTCGGGGCCCTGGCCGGGGACGTGGGATTTCTGCCCACGGCCTCGTATTGCGGCCGTATTCGCGGCGATTTCCTCAACATGACCGCTTTGATCTGCGGCAGCCGGTTCGGACGCGGCCTGGTCCGCCCCGGCGGCGTCGCGTTCGATCTGGACGAGCCGCGCTGCCGGGAGCTCCGGGAACGGGTGGAGGCGGCGCGGCGCGACGTGACCGGAGCCGTCACGCTGCTGTGGGACAGCCCCTCGGTCATGGGCCGTTTCCAGGAGACCGGCAGGGTGTCGCCCGCGGCGGCCGTCGACCTTGGACTGGTCGGCGTGGCCGCCCGGGCCTGCGGGCTGGAACGCGACAGCCGCCGCGAGTTTCCCAACGGGATCTACCGGTTCGCCCACATCCCCGTTTCGCTGGCGGACACCGGTGATGTGTTCGCCCGGGCGTTCGTGCGGTGGCTGGAGATCCAGCGGTCGCTGGCCTTCGTCCACGACCAGCTTCGCTCCCTGCCGGACAGTCCGGTCAACGAACGGCCCGCCGCCCTTCCGCCCGCGCGGATCACGGTCGCCCTCGTCGAGGGTTGGCGCGGAGAGATCTGCCACGTCGCCATCACGGACCCGACCGGCGGCCTCACCGGCTACAAGATCGTCGATCCCTCCTTTCACAACTGGATCGGGCTGGCGATGGCGTGCCGCCATCAGCCGGTCTCCGACTTTCCATTGTGCAACAAGAGCTTTAATCTGTCCTATTGCGGACACGACCTGTAGAGGTGGCCATGCTGAAGGTTCTCACCGCACGCCTCCGACAAGGGCACCGCACCATCGGCTATCCCGACGCCGATCCCGTCCTGCCGGACAGGTTCCGCGGAAGGCCCGCGCTGGATCCGTCCCGATGCGACGACGCGTGCGCGACCTGCCTGCACGCGTGCCCGACGCACGCCGTCTCCAGGGACGGCACCCGCCTGACGCTGGATCTCGGACGCTGCCTGTTCTGTGCCGGGTGCGCCGAGGCCTGTCCGGCCGGAGCGATCACCTTCACACGTGACCACCGGCTGGCCGCGCGGCACCGCGAAGACCTGGTGATCGGCGGTTCCGCCTGCAGGCTGGCAACCGCCCTGGAGGAAAGAACGCGGCGGCTGTTCGGCCGATCGCTCAAGCTCCGACAGGTCAGCGCGGGCGGCTGCAACGCGTGCGAAGCCGATCTGAATGTCCTGAGCACGGTCGTTTTCGACCTCAGCCGGTTCGGCATCGAATTCACGGCTTCCCCCCGGCATGCCGACGGGCTGGTGGTGACAGGACCGGTCACCGCCAACATGAAGCTGGCCCTGCTGAAGACATACGAGGCGGTTCCTTCTCCGAAACTGGTGATAGCCGTGGGAGCCTGCGCGATCTCGGGCGGACCCTACATCGGCCATGAACCGTGCCTGGACGGAGCTGCCGCCTGCCTGCCGGTGGACCTGTTTGTGCCCGGGTGCCCGCCCCACCCGATCACGATTCTGGACGGCCTCCTGCGGCTGCTGGGAAGACTGGGCGGACCCTCCGGCGCCGATGCCCCGGCAAACCGGTGAGCCCGTCGGGAGCGGCGAGACCGCCTGGATTCTCCTGCACATGGGCGGGAAAGGGGCATCCTCCATGAGGAATGGTGTTCCGACCGCTTCAGGAAAGTCGCCCTGACGACGACGAGAACCGATCAGCCGACCGGGATGATTGCCGGGAGCAGGATCCCCGGCCGGCCGTCGGCCCGGGCAGCCGGACCTTGCGGCCAAGGCACGGGCCGTGGGGGTCCGGGGCGCGGGCCGTGGCGGCCGCGGGGTGTGCCTCGATCGGGTCAGCAGCGGGCCGGCGGGATGTTCCTGAAACCCAGGAGGTAGCGCTTCAGCCTGGGATCCCTGGCCGAGAGAATCGCCGCCACGTGGGCGGCCGGGGAAAGGAACAGCTCGCTGACGCCCAGCCCGTCGGGGTGCTGGCTGCACTGCTGCGAGGTGCGTCGAATCTGTCTGGCAATTTTCGCTTTCATGATCAACCCTCCCGTCGAGGGTCGCCTGGCGACCAAACGGTTTCGGACCACTTGCGACGATTAAGTATCGTAATCACCGGCCGGTTTTTCGAAGTTGAAGTTACCCTATTTGCAGCCCCCGCGGCGGAGGTGTAACCTTCTTCCCGGTTTGGACTTGGGATCTGCCCCGTCAGGGCGGGGAGGTAACCGCGCCCCTGAGAAGGCGGAATCCGCGGCGGCCGGGGGGCTTCCGGCGGCCTGGCGCGGGGCTTCAGCCGGCGGGGCTTGCGAGGGCGGGCACGACATGCACCAGCCAGACATCCTCATCCGCGGCGGCCGGATCATCGACCCGGCCTGCGGGCGCGACGCGGTCGGCGACGTGCTGCTTGGCGGCGGCAAGGTCCTGCGGGTCGGCCAGGGGCTGCCTGCCGGGAGCGCGGAGGTCATCGACGCGGCCGGCTGCATCGTGTGCCCCGGTCTGATCGACATTCACGTGCATCTCCGCGAGCCGGGCGACGAGACCGAGGAGACCATCGCCAGCGGCAGCGCCGCGGCGGTGGCCGGCGGATTCACCAGCGTGGCGTGCATGCCCAACACCCGGCCGGCGCTGGACGACGAGACCGGCATCGAGTTCGTCTACCAGCAGGCGGCCCGCGGCGCGCTGTGTCACGTGTTTCCGATCGGGGCGGTCACCAAGGGGCGCGAGGGCCGGGAGCTGGCCGAGATCGGCCAGATGGTCCGGGCCGGGGCGGTGGGCTTCTCCGACGACGGCCGGGGCGTCGAGAACACCGCGGTGATGTTCAAGGCCCTGCAGTACGCGGCCATGTTCGACAAGCCGGTCTTGCAGCACTGCGAGGAGCCCCAGATCGCCGGCGGCGGGGTCATGAACAGCGGGGTCACGGCCGTGCGGCTCGGGCTTCCGGGTGTAAGCCCGATCGCCGAGGAGCTCATGATCCAGCGCGACCTGACGCTGGTCCGCGAGCTGGGGGCCCGCTACCACGTGTGCCACATCTCGACCGCCCGGGGGGTCGAACTCGTGCGACGGGCCAAGGCCGACGGGCTGCCGGTGACCACCGAGGTCTGCCCGCATCACCTGCTGCTGACCGAGGAGGCCTGCGGGACCTACGACACCCACTACAAGATGAGTCCTCCGCTGCGGTCGCGTTCGGATGTCGAGGCCTGTCTGCAGGGCGTGGTCGACGGCACCATCGCCTGCCTGGTCACCGACCACGCCCCGCACGGCCTGCAGGAGAAGGAGCTGGAGTTTCTCGACGCCCCGTTTGGCATCATCGGCCTGGAGTGCGCCCTGCCGCTGTATGCCAAGGCGCTGATCGAGCCGGGGCTGATGGACTGGCCGGCGATGCTGGAGCGGCTGACCGTGCGGCCGGCGCGGGTTCTGTCGCTGGCCAAGGGTACGCTGTCGGAGGGCGCCGACGCCGACGTGACCATCATCGACCCGCAGGCCCGCTGGACGATCGACGTCCGCCGCTTCCGCTCCAAGAGCCGCAACTGTCCCTACGACGGGTGGAAGGTGACCGGGCGGGCGGTGATGACCATCGTCGGCGGCCGGATCCGCCATCGGCTGGAGGGGTGGTGAGCCGGGTGTCGTCCCCGGTC
This sequence comes from uncultured Planctomycetales bacterium, assembly GCA_964611365.1. Taxonomy (GTDB): domain Bacteria; phylum Planctomycetota; class Phycisphaerae; order UBA1845; family PWPN01; genus CALLOB01. Next base: position 3,312 of record CAZSYS010000087.1, on the reverse strand, counting down.
CCGCGGCCGGCCACGGGCCCAGCGCGCCGCAGGGCGGATCTCAGCCGGACGACGGAGAGTCCGGCGGTTTTCCCGGTCGGGCGGGCAGCACCGCGGCCTGGACGGCGTCTCCGGCGGCGGTGCAGCGGCCCGAGGCGGTGCGGTCGGTGCGGACGTTGAGGATGGCATTGGCTCCGCGTTCCACCGCCGCGGCCTTGAGGGCCACCATGGCCTCCTCGGGCGTGCGGTAGCCCTCGACGAAGACCGCGTCCACCTGCCGGACGATGCGGTAGCCGGCCAGCCGGGCGGAGGTCGAGGTCGCGATGACCCGGCCGGCCAGTTCACGCTGGCGGCGGAGCAGTTCGGCGTAATCGACATTGTATTTCTGCAGTCTCGGGTTGATCACCGCCGGCCGCCGGCGCCGCAGCATCCGCAGGATCGATCCGACGGCCCGGCGCAGGACCAGCAGCCCCAGCAGGGCTCCGCCGATCCACGGCAGCCACCGGCGCCAAGGCTCGGGGACGGCCCCGAGCCACTCCAGAGGTTGCGAGGTCGGGATCCCGGGATCCATGTCCGCACCGTGCCGTCAGCCGCCGGCGGCCGTGCGCCCGGCCACCCGTTCGCCGCGGTAGACCGTGCCGCGCCAGGTCACCGCCGTGCGGCCCTTGAGCTTGAGCATGGCGTTGCCCAGCATGCCCACGCAGATCACCGCCCCGATGATGAACGTCGGCGCCAGCCACGGGCTGGTGTAGCTCAGTCGGTAGTAGCGCACGATCACCGTCTGCTGCATGACCACCGCCAGAGCGCCGGCGGCCCCGACCCAGGCCCAGCCCGGTCCGGCCCCGGCGGGCCCGCGCCAGGCGATCACCGCGGCGGCGGCCAGGAGGCTGGCGTAGGGGAACAGGTTCATCACGATCATCACCAGCATCGAGACCCGCAGGCGCCGGAAGGTGCCGAAGCAGCCGTAGAAGATGCGGCTCCAGCCGCGCCAGATCTGCCCGAGGCCGGCGTACATCCGGACGGTGTACAGATCCTCGTTCTGGCACACGAACAGCCGCAGGCCGCGCTCCTTGGCGATGCGGGCCATATGCATGTCCTCGTTGACCTGCGTGCGGACGGCCTCGTGTCCGCCGATCGCCTCGTAGCAGGCCCGGCTCATGAGCATGAACGCGCCGTTGGCGTAGGCCGCCGGGTGGCGGGGATCGTTGACCTTCCCGGGGTTGAACCACAGGATCATCAGGCCGCCGCAGACCGGCTGGATGATGCGCTCCCACAGGCTGCCGGCGGCCAGCCGCGGCAGCAGCGAGAAGAAGTCGCTGCCGCGCTGCCGCACCAGCGACATGGCCATTGAGAGCGTCCGCGGCGAGGTGTGCTCGCAGTCCGCGTCGCCGAAGCACAGCCAGTCGCCCCGCGCCCGGGCGACGCCCTCGCGCATGGCGTTGTTTTTGCCGAACCAGCCCTCGCGCAGTTCGGTGACGTGCACGACCTGCAGCCGGCCGGTCCGGTCGGCGGCCTTGAGTTCTTCCAGAATCGCGGCGGTGCGGTCGGTGCTGCGGTCGTTGATCACGATCAGCTCGAAGCGGGGGTAGTCCTGCCGCAGCATGCTCCGCACCGCGGTCTCGATATTGGCCTCCTCGTCCTTGGCGGCGATCAGCACGCTGACCAGCGGCGCGTCCGGCGGCGGCCCGGGGTAGCTTCGGGAGGTCAGCGGCACCTGCTCGACGCGGGCCCGGCTGATCGCGACGTGCCGGGTCAGCCAGACCAGCGAGACTCCCAGCAGCGCGGCGGCCCAGATCAGCATCCACGGCATCAGCGGCGGTCTCTTCAGGTCCCGGGGGAGGGGCGGAAGCTCCGGCGGCGACGCGCCGCCGAAGCCGGCGGGATTATCGCCGGGCTGCGCCACGCGGGCAAGCGGCGGCGCGGCGGTCAGGCGGTCCGCTCGCCGAAGACCTCGGCGGTGAAGGCCAGGACCTCCGTGCCCGGCTGCCTCCAGGCGTCCGGCGGCAGACCGGCCTTGCCTTCGCAGCACTGATTGAGCATCTGCTCCATGCTCCAGCCCTGCTCGGTGGCGACCTGCGGCAGGAAGCAGCCGCTGCGCGGTCCGCGCCGCACGATGATCCCGTGCACGCCGGGCACCAGCGCGAGCGGATCCTTCACCGGTTGCGGCTCGGACAGCACCGAGATCTCGATGTCGATCTCCGGGAGCTCCCGGGCGGTGACGGGGCTGGAGGCAAAACGCGGATCTTGGGCCGCCGCCACGGCCATCTCCCGGACCGCGCCCGCCGGACCGCGGCCCGCACGGAACCGACCGATGCAGCCGCGCAGCCGCCCCGCGCGGTGCAGGGTGACGAACAGGCCCCCGAAGGCCGCCTCCGGGACCGGATCGACCGGCTCGGGCGGCTCACGACCTTCCAGGTGGGCCTGCAGCGTTTCCCGCGCCAGCTTCAGCAGCGCCCGCCGTGCCGAATCGTCCATCGCCCACCCGCCTTTCGGGGCCCGCGGCCGCCGGGTGCGGCCGGAGGGATCATCGGATCAGCCGGATCACCGCGAAGCCGCCGACCAGCAGCATCACGAACAGAATGCACAGCAGGTCGAAGTACTTCTCGATCATCCGCTTCATCGGCGGGCCGAACACATACAGCAGACCGGCCACCGCGAAGAAACGGATGCCCCGGCCGACCAGTGACACCAGGACGAAGGCCGCCAGGTTCATATGGAAGGCCCCCGACGCGATGGTGAACACCTTGTAAGGGATCGGGGTCAGCGCGGCGATGAACACGATCCAGAAATCGTACCGAAGGTACCAGTCGGTGACCTTCGCGTAGTAGTCCTCGGCCCGGTAGAAGGCGATGATCCGCCGCCCGATCGTGTCCATGAAGCCCATGCCGATGGCGTAGCCCAGGACGCCCCCCAGGGCACTGGCCGCGGTGCACAGAAACGCGAAGCGAAGCCACCGGGCACGGTTCCCCAGCACCAGCGGCATCAGCAGCACGTCCGGCGGGATCGGGAAGAAGCTCGATTCGGCAAACGACATGACGACCAGGGCCCAGCCGCCCACGGGCGAGTCCGCCCAGCCCAGCACCCAGTCGTACATGCGGCGATGAAGCCGCCAACCGCTCCGCGCGGGCGCGACCTGCCCGCAGGCATCGCCCAGGGCGGCCTCGCCCGGGACGCCCGCCGCCTCGATGTCCTGGCCGGTATGACTCATGGAACCCCTGCGGCCGGGATGGAAGGCGCCGGCTCCGCCCCGGGTGCGCGACGCCCGCCCGACGGGGGCGGCGCCTGGTCCGGCGGGGGCCTCACCCCGCGGCCGCCACCGGCTCGGCCGGGTAG
>CAZSYS010000086.1:0-13878 GCA_964611365.1 uncultured Planctomycetales bacterium | reverse complement strand
CCCCCCGCCCCCCCACCGGGCACCCGGGCCGTGCCGCCTCGGCGATACCGCTTCGGGGCGCGGCCATGCCGCCCCCTGGGCGTGCGCCCTGAGCGTGCCGGGGCCGGCTCCTTCTCGCGGAAGGCGGCTTACCGCTGGCCGCGGCGGTGGCCATCGCCCGCCGAGGGCGGCGGTGTCATGCCTGCAAACCCCGCCACAAGGCGCCTGGCCCGCTCTCTTGAACACGTGCCCCCGGGCACGGAGCCGGAGCTTATCGAGCGGGCCGGGGCAGGTCAAACAGTGGACGTTCCGGCGGAATGTGATACCGTGTGCGTCGCGGACCGGCGGCCGATCGGGCGGTGCGTCCGGGCCGCGAACCGCAGTGGTGAGACATGGCCGGACGCCTGCGATCATGGTGGCTTGGATGCATGGTGGTGGCGGCCGCCGGCGCGGCGGACGTCGATCCGCCGGCGTGGCGCACGCTCGCGCCGCCAGAGGCGGATCCGCAGTCCGAAGAAATCCTGGCCGGGCAGGAGCGTTGTCGGCGCGCGGTGGAGGAGGCGACCACACCGGAGCGTCGGCTGCACGCCCATGCGGCGGCGGCCAACTGGTGGCTGGCGGTACCGACGGCGCGGCCTGCGACCCGCTGGCTGCTGGGCTTGTCCAGCCCGGCGGATCTGGAGACCATTCATCGCGCCGCCGCCGAGGCCCGGGTTCACCTCGAGCAGTGCGGTTCGCTGCTGAAGCAGGTTGACGCTTCCACCGACAAGCCGCCGGGCGAGATCGCCGGTCATCTGGACACGCTGCGGGCTTTTGCCGACCTGCTGGCGGCGGCGACCACCACCACTGCGACCGCCGGGGGAACGGATGCCTGGAACAAGGCCGTCCGCGGGCTGGCCGGGGCCCGCGAATCGCGCGACGAGGAAACCGCCGCCGCCGCCCTGCTCTGGCAGGCGTTCGGCCTGGCGCAGTCCGACCGGTCCGGGCGGGCCCTGGCCGTTCTTCCGCAGGCTCTGGAGCCGCCAGGTGTGTTGCCCTTCGACTACCTGGCCCGCCTGCTGAGGTGCCGGATCCTCTCGGATCAGGGCCACCACGCCGCGGGCATGGCCCTGCTCACCCAGATCCGGGGGGCGGCAGGGAACTGGTTCAAGGGGTCCGCGCGCCGGCACCTGAACAGTGCCCGGAGGCTGGCCGGGTGGGTAGCCCTGGTCATCGGCCGGCGGTGGCATGCCCAGCTGGCCTCCGACGCCGACGCGGCCGGGCGGATGGAAGCCTTATTGGCCGAGACGGCCACGGAGCTGGCGGGCGATGGGGGCCAGGGCACCGCGGAGGTTTACTCCCTGCCGGCGGCAATCCCGATCCTGGTTCTTTTCCCCCGGTCCGCGGCTGCGACGGGTACGGTGCCTGCCGGCGACGACTCCGGCGAGCAGACTCCAAACCTCTCGCGGGACCGGGAGCCTGGGCCGCCACCGGGCGCGGAGTCGGAGGGTCCGCCGGCAACATCCGACCCGTCAGCAGAGACCGACCCGTCAGCAGAGACCGATCCGTCGGCACCGACCGAGGAGCAAGCCCTCCCACCGGACTCCCACCCCGTGGAGTAGGCGGCCGGCCCGGGGAGGCCCACGGGCGCAGGCTTGCGCCCGGAACCGGCCGGCTGGACCGTCGCGCCGGCGAAGGTATACTTCCGCCATGCATTCGCCCGCCAAGACGGTCGCGTGGCAGGCCGGCCTGTTTGCCTGTCTCGCCGGGGGTTGCGGTTCGTCGCCGTCGCCGGGCCGACCGCTGGTCATCGCCCACCGCGGCGACTCCCGCCAGGCCCCGGAGAACACGCTGGCGGCCTTCCGCGCCGCTCTGGCAGCCGGGGCGGACATGGTCGAGCTGGACGCCCGCGCGTCGGCCGACGGCACGCTCTGGTGCCTGCACGACGCCACGCTCGACCGCACGAGCAACGTCCGGGCATTGCTGGACCGTGCGGCGGTGCGTATCGGCGAAACTTCCTCCCGTCAGATCGAGATTCTCGACGCCGGCAGCTGGTTCGACCCGGACTTCGCCGGCCAGCGTGTTCCGACGCTGTCGTCGGCCCTGGACCTGATCCAGTCCGGCTCCGTGGCCCTGATCGAACGCAAGTCCGGCGACGCGGGCGCCTACGTCCGCCTGCTGCGGGAGAAGGACCTCGTGAGCAAGGTGGTGGTGCAGAGCTTCGACTGGGCGTTTCTCGAACAGATGCACGCCCTGGAGCCGTCGCAGCCGCTGGCGGCGCTGGGGGACAAGGAACCTTGCCTCGAACGCCTGGAGGCTCTTGAAACCACGGGGGCCCGCATGGTGGCCTGGGAATACCAGCAGCTGACCCCTGAGATCATCGCCCGGCTGCACCAGCGCGGCTATGCCGTCTGGGCGTGGACGCCCGACCGCGAGGGTGACTGGCAGCGGCTGATCGCCTGGGGCATCGACGGGATCATCACCAACCGCCCCGGCGCCCTGTCGGCCATGCTGCAGCGGCGTGCCGTTCCGCAGCCGGCCGCGTGAGCGGCCCCCCCCCCTCCGGCGAGGCGTCGTCGGTCCCGGGAGACCTACGCTTGACCAGGCCCCTCTGGCGCACGGCGGCACTGTGGCCGGTTCTGGCTGCCGGCTGCGGGGATGTCCTGCTGGGCCTGGCCGATGCCCTGGACGGCCTGAGCGGGGGATTGCGGACCGTCGGGGGCTGTCTGAACCCCGTCGAATACACCGATCTGACCGACGTGCTGGCGATCGCCCCGCCGGCTATCTGGGACCAGGGCACGGCCACACTCACCGATAGCGCTCAGCCGGCCGTCGAAGCGTTCTTCGCCTCCCGGCTGGAGGCCGACGTGGCCCCCCGCTGGTATCAGAATGAACGTCTGTTCCGGCTGGCCTGTCCTCCCGGCGACCGGGCGGTGCAGCTGGAGTTTCTGGACGCCTCGGTGGACTGGGCGTACGTCTACGACGACGAGGGTTTCCAGATCGCCTCCCTGCGTTCCTGCGACTTCGAAGGCCGGCTGCGCCGCGTGGTTCTGCCCGCCGGGCAATGCGCTCATCTGGTGATTCGTCTGGTGCTCGTCCGTCCGGGCGGCTCCGGGCGGGTACTGGCCGGGCTGGCCGAGGTGCCGGCCGGAGACGCGGGGTTGCCTCGGGCGCAGCATGTGGTTTTGAACATGGGCGGGGCCGCGGGGATCCGCATGCGTGCCGGCGCGCTGGTACCCACGGACGTCCGGCCGGTCAGCGACCCGGTGGTGCGGGAGGCGGTGGTCCGGGCTTTCCGAGAGATCTACGCCCCTTACGACCTGCGGGTATCGACCGAGGCCGACCCCGCCCCGGTGGAGCCCTACAGCGTGGTGCACATCGGGACGGCCGATCCTCCGCTGGGCCATAACGGCCTGAGCGAGTGGGTGGACGGTCTCAACCGGCAACCCGACGACATCGCGATCGTGGATCTGGGCAGCATGCACCTGGGACTGGCGGAGCTGTTCGGCCCTGAAGCCCTGGGCACGGCCGCAGGGCTGGTGGCCGCCCATGAGGTGGGGCACCTGCTGGGCCTGTGGCACTCGCTGGACACCGACGACCTGATGACCGGCGTGGGCTGCGAGGGGGCCGGGCTCGACCTGGAGCGACTGCTGGCCCGGAGATTCCGTCCGGCGGCCCTGGAGTCGAGCTTTGCGGCCGGACGCTACCACGCCCTGGGCCGGCAGGATCCGGAATCCGTGCTGCAACGCGTGGTTGGACCGGCCGCTCAGCCCTGACCGCCGGGAGTGGCGCCGGCGGTGCCGGACAGCTTTCGCAGCTGATTCAGGGTCGCCCGGAAATCCCTGGGCGGTTCGGCGGTCAGCCGGACGCGGCGGCCGTCGCGTGGATGGTCGAAGGCGACGGCTTCGGCGTGGAGCGAAAGCCTGGCCAGCAGCGGGCGTTCGGGCTCGCGGCCGTCGGGGCGGTATCCGGTCTTGAAGTTCGAGAGAAAGAAGGCCTCCGATCCGCCGTAGAGGGGATCGACCAGCAGCGGCAGGCCGATGTGAGCCAGGTGAACCCGGATCTGGTGTTGGCGGCCGGTGAGGGGGCGACAGCGGAGCAGGGCCGCCCCGGGGTAGCGTTCGAGGACTTCCCAGAGGGTCACCGAGTTTTTGCCCTTGCGCTGCTTGACCATCATCCGGCCGGTGACGCGCGGATGGGGTCCCAGGAGCGTTTCGATCCGTCCGTCGGCCTGGCCCGGGCAGCCCCGGACGATGGCCAGGTACTCCTTTTCGACGCAACGGTGAAGGAACTGTTCGGCCAGGCGCTGCTGGGCCTGCCGGTTGCGGGCCAGCAGCAGGACGCCGCTGGTCTGGCGGTCGAGCCGATGGACCAGCAGGAGGGGCCCGGCGATGCCCAGCCTGTCGGGGATGACCTGGCGGATGGAGATTCCGCCCTGGCGTCCGGGCACGGTCAGGAGTCCGGGCGGCTTGTTCACCGCCAGGACGTCGGGGTCGTCGAGCAGGACCTGGATCGGGGGGCCGGGCATGCGTTGAACCCCCAGCGGATGCCCGGCCGGGGCCGGCGGCCGGTCCTCGGATGCAGACCGCCTCAGACGCAGACCACCTCGGTGACTTCGGGGACCTGCATCTTGAGGTTTCGCTCGACGCCGAATTTGAGGGTCATGGCCGCCGACGGGCAGCCGACGCAGGCTCCGTGCAGGCGGACCTTGACCACGCCCTGGTCGTCGACATCGACGAATTCGAGGTCTCCGCCGTCGGCCTGGACGGCCACGCGCAGGCGGTTGATGACGTTGACGACGCGGTCCCTGAGCGGGCCTTCGGGCTGCGGTGTATTCAGGGTCATGCGGTACCTCCGGAACCGGCCGCGGCCGCCCCCGGCGGGGGCCTGCCCGTGGGGGCTGTGCCGGGCCTTCCGCGGGAGTATAGGGCGGGCGTTGCCGGCCAACAAGCCCGGGCAGGCGGCCGGCGGCCGGCGGCGGCCGGAGAGTCGATTTCTGTTCGGGAGGTCTTGACCGGCGGCGCCGACCTGTCAGAATACGGGTTCGAGTCCGGCGCTTGACCCGGGCCGCTCGACGAACGGGGCTCCCAGCTGGAGAGGCCGCCCGATGGGCAAGCTGCACCACCCGGTCTTCACCCACTCCGACGCGCTGCACAAGTGGACCATCCGGGACGCGATGGAGCTGTACAACATCAGCAACTGGGGGGATCCCTACTTTTCGATCAACGACCAGGGCAATGCCTGCGTGCACCCGCAGGGGCCGGGGGGCCCGACGGTCGATCTGAAGCAGATCGTGGATGAGCTGCAGCGGCGCGGCATCCAGCTGCCGATCCTGCTGCGTTTCTCGGACATTCTTCGGGCCCGGGTGGAGGCCCTGAACGAGGCGTTCCGCTCGGCGATCCGCGAGTACGGGTACAACGGCCGGTACATGGGCGTGTATCCGATCAAGGTCAACCAGCAGTGCCAGGTGGTGCAGGAGATCGTGCACTACGGGGCTCCCTATCAGTTCGGGCTGGAGGCCGGATCCAAGCCGGAGCTTCTGGCGGTGCTGGCCCTGCTGGACTCCAGCGAGCCGCTGGTCATCTGCAACGGCTACAAGGACGAGGAATACGTCGAGATGGCCCTGCTGGGGACCAAGATCGGCAAGTACGTGATCATCGTGGTCGAGAAGTTCAGCGAGCTGCCGATGATCGTCGAGGTCGCCCGCCGGCTCAACGTCGTGCCGCACCTGGGGGTCCGGGCCAAGCTCTCTAGCAAGGGGGCCGGCAAGTGGGAGTCGTCCAGCGGCGACCGCTCGAAGTTCGGGCTCAGCGTGACCGAACTGATCGAGATGATCGCCTACCTGCGCGAGCAGGAGATGCTCGACTGCATCGAGCTGCTGCATTACCACCTGGGCAGCCAGATCAACAACATCCGGGCGCTGCGCGAAGGGCTCGACGAGGCCAGCCGGATTTACGCGGAGATGGTCAAGCTGGGCGTGCCGCTGCGGATGCTGGATGTCGGCGGCGGGCTGGCGGTGGACTATGACGGCTCCAAGACCAACTTCGCCAGCAGCAGCAATTATTCGCTGCAGGAGTACGCCAACGACATCGTTTCGGGGATCATGGACGCCTGCGACCGCTCCGGCGTGCCCCATCCCACGATCGTCTCGGAGTCCGGGCGGGCGGTGACCGCGCACCACTCGGTGCTGGTGATCAACGTGCTGGGCACCAGCACGCTGGGCGGCGGTCCGGTGCCCCAGACGCTGCCGGAGGACAGGCCCGCGGCGATGCACAACCTGCTGGAGGTGTTCCGGAACGTCTCGCGCAAGAACTTCCAGGAGAGCTACCACGACGCCCTGCACTACCGCGACGAGTGCATGAGCCTGTTCCGGCACGGCTATCTGAGCCTGGAGGACCGCTGCACGGTCGAGAACCTCTTCTATGCCGCGGCCTGCAAGATCCTGCGGATCGTGCGCGAGCTGGAGTACGTGCCCGACGACCTGGAGGGCCTGGAGCGGTCGCTGGCCGACATCTACTTCTGCAATTTCTCCTGCTTCCAGTCGCTGCCGGACTTCTGGGCGGTGCAGCAGCTGTTCCCGATCCTTCCGATTCACCGCCTCAACGAGCAGCCCACGCGCCGGGCCATCCTGGCCGACGTGACCTGCGACTCGGACGGCAAGATCGACCGCTTCATCGATCTGCGCGACGTCAAGAGCGTGCTGGAGCTTCACCCGCTCAACGACTCCCCCTATCTGCTGGGGGTGTTCATCTGCGGGGCCTACCAGGAGATCCTGGGCGACATGCACAACCTCTTCGGCGACACCAACACCGTGCACGTGCGAATCGATCCGGAGGGCGGTTACCGCATCGAGCACATCTTCAAGGGCGACCGCGTCAAGGAGATCCTGGAGTTCGTCCAGTACTCGGCCCGCGATCTGACCAGCCGCCTCCGCCGGCAGGTCGAAGCCGCGGTCCGGGCGGGGCTGATCTCCTTTGAGGAGTCCGGCAGGCTGATCGACAAGTACGAGGACGGGCTGGACGGCTATACCTATCTGGAGCGCGTGGCCGACTGAACCCCGACCCCGCCCGGAAGACCCCTGCCCCGCGGACCGCCGGTCGGGCGGTCAGGCCGACACATTGGTCCACCCGATGCCCAGGTGGCGGACGGCGTAGCCGACCTCCTTCAGGCAGTCCCCGTAGGTCAGCATCCAGTGGAATCCGCGCATGTCGCGGACCAGCTGCTCCCACCGCCCCTCGATGGCCACGTCGATCTGGACCCGGCAGATGTCGTGGAAGGGATTGGCCTGGACCTTGCCGCGGGCCCCGACCCAGCGGCGATTCTCGAAGTCCGGCACCACCATGGTGACCTCCTGGCCGATGGTCATCTCCACCTTGGGCGCCGCCCCGTAGTCGGACTCGAAGTGGGTGTAGATCTTCACCGGCTCGAGCGTGCGGCCGTTCATCCTTCGCGGTCCGGTGCAGTGCGCCAGGGTCACCACGCCGTGGTGCGGCCAGGTCGGGTCGTTCAGGAACGGCGGCAGGCCGGTGATATGGTGCATCAGGAGCCCTGCGGGAATGACCACGAAGTCCGACTCGCAGAAGGCCACCAGTCCCTCGTCGTTCAGCAGCGTCAGCGGCAGGCAGGCGGTGGTTCGGGCGATGGGCATCACCGTGCCCATGCAGTGCCCGATGGTGAAGGCCGAGGCCTGGTGTTCCTCCAGCATGTCCTTGAACGCCCGGTAGAGCAGGAATGCGCTGTCGACGAAGGCCCGGTCGGTGTGCAGCGACACGCCCGGCCCGGCGAGGTACTCCCCGGCCTGCCTCGCTGCGGCCGCGACCGCCCCGGCGTCGCCGCGAAGCTGCTCGAGCCTGCGGGCGAGGTCCTCGTAGGTCACGGTGACGATGTCCAGGTGCCAGGTGTCGCGGGCGATGCCCGGCGCGATCTTGTTCCCGAGCCCCCAGCCCATCGGGCCGCCGAGGGCGACGATCCGCTGCCCCAGCGTCCGGCGCAGGCCGACCAGGGCCCGCAGGCGCCACTGCAGGTCGGCGTACTCGTCCACGACCACGTCGTCCAGGGTGATGCCCTTGTCCTGGTAGTCGTCGGTCGCGTGCCGCATGAAGTGGGGATGCAGGATCTCGTACCACAGCGAGATCGGGCCGGACCGGTGGCGCAGGAAAACGATGTTGGGCCGGTCCCTGGACAGCAGGGTGTCCAGGATGTCCTTGCCGCCGCCGGCGGCGTAGACCAGCATCACGTCGCACGGCCGGGCGGCGGCGGCCCGGGCCTCCTCGAGGCCGGCGGCCCCGCACACCGGCAGCAGGTCCACGGCCAGGCCGCTCTGCCGGACTAGCCCGGCGAGTTCCTCGTGGATCCGCTTCATCTCGGCCTGGGCGTCGGCGGCGGTCTGGATGCCCCCCCATCCCCGCCAGCTGGTCTGTTCGCGCCGCTGGGGCGTGGCATAGGCCAGAACCGGCTGCACCGAGATCCGCGAGGCCGGCCTGATGGCCGGTGCCGAGGTCTGAGCGGTTTCCTGAGCGGCAGCCGTCCTGGCGGCTGAGAACCAGCTTCCCACCGCGGCCGTGCCGGCTCCCAGCAGCAGCGAGCGGCGTGACAGCCCTGCGCTTCGCACGGCCTCCCAGGCGTGCCGCAACCCTTCGGAGCAGCAGGAACAGGCGTGCGAATCGACGCGGTGGGCATGCAGGTTCATGGCGACCTCCCTTGTGAGACGTTATGAAAGGATCGGTGAACTCGACTCGGCCGACGCGAATGAACGGCATGATATCCTGCCGGCGGCCAGGTACCAAACGAGTGGTCGGGCCCGTCCTCCGGCGAACGGGGCATGCCCGGGGTGCCAGAAAGGCAGCTTCGGCCGGCTTGCCCGCGCGCCGGGAGGAAGGTACATTGACCCGGCCGTCCTGCAGGCGGCCCTGGAACCGGAGGAATCCGAGATGATCCTGGCGAGCATACACGGCGGCATGGGTCGGGCGGCGCGGCTGACGGCGGTCGTGCTCGGACTGCTGGCCGCGGGGTGCGCCGGCCCCGGACGGACCCTCGAACTCTTCAACGGCTCGGATCTCGGGGGCTGGCAGTGCCGGGAGGGCGAGAAGTCCGAGAACGCCTGGCAGACGGCCTCCTCGGTGGCCGCGGATCCGGCCGATCCGAGCCGGCTGACCATCGTCCCGGGTGCCGGCATCCTGGTGAACGGTCCGGCCGGGCACACCTGCGACCTGCACACCCTCCAGACCTTCGGCGACTGCGAAGTGCACGTTGAGTTCCTGGTGCCCAGGGGCTCCAACTCGGGCGTCTACCTGATGGGCGAGTACGAGATTCAGATTCTCGACAGTTACGGGAAGAAGGAGGTCGGCTTCGGCGACTGCGGAGGCGTCTATGCCCGGTGGGTGGACGGGCAGAACGTCGACGGCCATCCTCCGAGGGTGAACGCCGCCAGGCCGCCGGGCGAATGGCAGAGCTTCGACATCGTGTTTCGGGCGCCGCGCTTCGACGAGGCCGGCCGCAAGACGGCCAACGCCCGCTTCGTGCGGGTGCTGCACAACGGAACCCTGGTGCACCGTGACGTCGAGCTCAAGGGCCCCACCCGGTCGTCGCTGACCGGGCAGGAGCGTCCGCGCGGTCCGCTGATGCTGCAGGGCGATCACGGTCCGGTGGCGTTCCGCAACATCCGCATCCGCCTGCCGGACGGGAAGGATTGACCCGCCCGGCGGCGCCGGGAGACGCAGCCAGCGATGGACGACTCCGCCGTTCAGCCCACCGGGCACCCGCAGACCGACGCCGTGCACTTCGGCGAGAAGCGCTGGATGGGCACCATCACCACGCCCGTGGCCCTGAGCAGCACGTTCGTCTTCCGGGACGTGGACGAGATGCTGGCCTTCGGGCGCAACGAGGTGCCCCACTACGAGTACGGGCGCTACGGCAACCCCACCCGCGAGGCCGCGGAGCGCAAGCTCGCCGCCCTGGAGGGGGCGGAGCGCTGCCTGCTGTTCGACAGCGGGATGAGTGCCGTCACCGCCGTGATTCTGTCGCTCTGCGACGCCGGCCGCCACGTGGTCATCACCGACGACGCCTACAAGCAGACTCTCAACTTCGTCACCCGCGTCCTGCCTCGCTTCGGCATCGCCGCCACCGTCGTGCCGATGGGCGACTACGACGCCATGGCCGCGGCGGTGCACGACGGGACCGTGCTGATCTTCTCGGAGAGCCCGACCAACCCGTATCTCAACATCGCGGATGTGGACAGCATCGTCCGCATCGCCCGGGATCGACGGGTGCTCAGCGTGATCGACAGCACGTTCGCCACGCCCTGGAACCAGCGCCCGCTCGATCAGGGCATCGACATCGTGATCCACAGCACCACCAAATATCTGGCCGGGCACAACGACGTGCTGGGAGGTGCGGTGCTGGGCTCCGTCGCGGCCACCGAGCCGGTGTACCAGTGGCGGCGGGTGGCCGGCGGAATCATCGACCCGATGAGCTGTTACCTGCTGATCCGCGGGCTCAAGACCTTCGGCCTGCGGATGGAGCGGCTCAACCGGACCGCCTCGGAGGTCGCCGGGTTTCTCGCCGGACACCCGAGGGTGCGCCGCGTCTACTATCCCGGCCACCCGACGCACCGGCAGCACGATCTGGCGCGCCGCCAGATGAAGGGTTTCGGCGCGGTGGTGACCTTCGAGATCGACGGCGGGCTGGAGGAGACGCTGGACTTTCTGCGGGGCCTGAAGCTGTGCATGCTCGGCCCCAGCCTCGGCGGGCCCGAGAGCCTGGTCACGCACCCGGCGCTGAACAGCTACTACAACGTCAGCCGGGAGGAACGCTACCGCCTGGGGATCATCGACGAGCTGGTGCGGCTCTCGGTGGGGCTGGAGGAGCCGGCCGACATCATCGCCGACCTGAACGGGGCGTTCGACCGGATGTGCGGCTGAGGGCCGGGACGGGGCGCAGGCCGCACGACGTCCGGCACCCGCCCGGAAGCGGTTTCAGGACCGTGGCCCGCGACCCGACACGGCGGCGGGCTCCGGCGGGCGGGCCGGCAGGCGGATGCTGAACGTCGTGCCCCCCTCCGGCGAGGTTTCGAAGCCCACCTTGCCCCCCAGGAGGCTCTCGCCGATCAGTTTCATGCTGTAGGTGCCCAGGCCGCGCCATCCGCCGGGTTTGGTGCTGAAATACTTCTGGAAAATCCGGCCGTGGATGGATTCTGGAATCCAGGCCCGGTTCCACACCCGGAACTCCACGTCGTCCGGGGCGGACCGGCACTCGAGGGTCACACGGTCGCCGGGGTTGCCGGCCTCAAAGGCGTTGACCACCATGTTGGTCAGCACGCGGGTCAGCAGCCCGGGGTCGCTGCGGAAGGGATGCTCGGCCGCCGGGCACCGCACCTGCAGCGACTGGCCCGTCCCGGCCGGATGGCTGACCGACAGCGCCTCGATCCGCCGCAGCAGGCTTCCGGGATAGATCTCCTCCAGATCCAGGGGGTACTTCCCGGGATCGTCCACGCTGAGCATCCGCTGCACCCGGACTTCCCGACTCAGGGCCGCGGCAGCCTCCCGGACCTGCCTGAGCAGCTCGGACTGCGTGCCGGCCGGCACTCGGTCCAGCAGCGCCGCCGACCCGCCGAACACGGTCAGCAGGTTGCTCAGGTCGTGCAGGAACGTCCGCTCCAGGGCGGCGCGGCGCTTCTCCTCGCTGACGTCGCGCATGCAGATCAGCAGCAGCTGCTGGCCGTCCATCTCGAAGGGGCAGCACCGGACCACGAAATCCCGGTCCACGCGGGCGCCCTCGCGCTCGAAGGTCAGCACGCATTCTCTTTCCTGGGGTTCACCGGTCTGCTGGACGGCTACCATGGCGATCACCGCCCCGCAGGAAGCGCACGTCCGGCTCGTGCCGCAGCCGCCCGGTCCTTCCGGGGCGTGGACGCACCGCAGGGCCTCGCCGGGGCGCAGACCCAGGACGGCGGAGGGATCCTCCACGCCCAGGGCCTCCAGCACGGCGTGGTTGACCGCCAGGATCTGCCGGTAGCGGTTGAGCACGCAGATCCAGCCGCCCAGGAGTTCCAGCGTCGCGGCCAGCACCGGGCTGCCGGCGACGCGCTGAACCCATTCCCGCACGGCCTTCTCGCCGGCCCGCTCGGGCGGCGCGAACCAGGTATCGACGGATCCGCGGGGTTCCAGAGTCGGCTCGCTCATGGTCATGGTCGGCGGCCTCGGCCCCGTCTTTCGCGGGTATCCCGGCGCCGGGGGCCGGGGGCTGCATCGGAAGGGGCACGGTCTGTTATCGGCTGATCGCCTGCCGGGAGTATAGGCGCCGGCGTCCGGGCCGGCCCGGCTGCCCGGGGGCGGCGGGCCCGGGGGCGAGGTCGCGGCCGGCGGCGGTGTTCACGTAACCGACATGTCCCGCAGCATGCGCCGCCGGTCCTCGATCAGCCGCCGCCTGTCGGCCGGCATGTCCGGCTCGGCCAGCAGGGCGTCGCAGCCCTCGATGAACATCTCCAGGCCCCAGGACCAGTCCCAGACGCGTTCCTCCGGCGGCCGCTTCTCGACGAGCTTCAGGAAACCCTCGAACTCGGCGAAGTAGCTCCCGTAGATGTGGAACGAGTCGGCGACATGGCAGTACTCCCCCACCGGCACGCCCACCGCCCGGGCCACCTCGCGCTGCAGCTCGATGAAGGCGTACATGTTCATGAAGGCGGCCTTGAACGCGTCGTTGGACCGCATGTGGGCGACCATGTTCAGCCGGCCGTCCTGCACGCGGAACCACAGCCGCTGCAGACACGCCGGATCGGAAATGCCCAGATCCTGCCAAACCTGCCAGGTGACCGCCTGGGCCCGCCGGGTGAAGCCGCACTCCCGCAGCATGGCCGCGCACCGCTCGATCTGGTTGTACACCGGGCCGTCGGGACCCGGCAGCCGGTAGGCAAACAGCCGCTGGTGGTAGGTGTACTCCCACTTGCCCGCCGCCGGGTCGATCCAGTGGTCGTGGACGCCGTAGAGCACTTCGGCGCGATACTTCTCGAGGTCGGCCGGCCCGCCGGGAAAGGCCCGGTGGATGCGCGGCTCGGCCAGGGGCTCGGTCACGTGAATCAGAGCCAGGACGTCGCGGCTGCGAGGGTCGTGCGGCTTGTCGTACTGGGTGGGAAAGGGGTCCCCCTCCCGCCAGCAGGCCAGCACCGCCTTCTCCCAGGCCGCCGGAAGCGTGCGCTCGACGATGTGGATGCTTTTCATGCCGGCCTCCTGCCTGTCGTCCCGTCCGCAGCCGGCTCGGCGGTCTGCCGTGATCCGGCCCGGCCGTCTGTCCGCCGCAGCAGGAAACGACCCGGATCGGGCATCCTCGGGAACATCTTCCGCTCTCTCGGAGCTCCGCCCCGGGCGGCGGTATTCTCGCGCCAGAGCCCCGGAGATGTCAAAAAGAGCGTGACCCGCCTCCCGCGCAGGCCCGATGGGTCCGCGCGGCGCAGACGCGCGAGCCCATCGCTCAGACTGCCTCCCGCGCAGGCACGATGGATCCCCACACCGGCGGCACCACCGGGACATCGGCACGCCAAGTCCGCCCCGCCGGCAGCGCCGCCAGACCGGAGTCCCGGGCATTTCGTCCGGCCGAAGGCCCGATCCCCGTTGGTCGGGTCGATCCAGCGGCGGGATTCATCACGTCCAAGGCTCCGGCGCCGAACGTTGCGGTTGAAGGAGGCTTCGCGTTTCACCAGGCTGAAGGCCCGAACGGCGGCCGTTGCGCTCGCTGGAGAAGCGGAACTCATCAGGCCGAAGGTGTTGCGCTCGCCGGTCCGGTCGATCCAGCCGCAGGATTCCTCAGCCGAAGGCCGCGGGGCCTGGGCGTTGCGGTTGAAGGCGACTCGCGCGTTTCATCAGGTTAAAGGCCTGGAAGGACATAGCCGGGGGCACAGGTCGACGCAGTCGACCGCCGCCGGCGCTT
>CAZSYS010000085.1:0-13925 GCA_964611365.1 uncultured Planctomycetales bacterium | reverse complement strand
GGGATCAGCTGCGTGGTCGCGGGCTTCGCCGACGCGGCCGAGCTGCGCGCCGCGGTGCGTGCGGCCCAGGCGGCCGGGGACGACCCGGAACAGGAGGGTCCGACCGCCGACGAACTGGTCGCCGGATTGCCGCCGGACAGGGCCTGGCTGGCCGGCTGGCTGGAGGTCTGAGCCTGGCGCGGGGCTGGTCGCGGCCCCCCGGTCCGGTTACACTTCCCGCACCTGGAATGACGGCTGGTCGAGGGTGCGCGCAGAGGAGGCAATCCCATCATGAGAAAACTGCCTGTTGCATGGCTGGCGGCGGCGGCCCTGGCGATCGCGATGGCCGGATGCACGGCCGATGACGCATCGTGCTGCCGCTGCCCGGGATGGAGCGGGAAATGCTGTCGTGCGTCCGCCGCGGAAGAGTGGATGCCGCTGTTCAACGGGAAAAACCTGAGCGGCTGGGCGGCCGAGGGGAACGCCGACTGGAAGGTGGAGGATGGCGTGCTGGTCGGCGCTCAGGGGCCGGGCAACGCGCCGGGGGACCTGTTCACCACCGCCGAGTACGCGGACTTCGAGCTGGCGGCGACCTACCGCGTGAAGTGGCCGGCGAACACGGGCATCTGGTTCCGCTATCAGAGCGAGCAGAAAGCCTACCAGGCGGACATTCTCGAGTGGCCGGACCCGGTGGCGTATTCGGGCACGATCTACTGCCCGGGCAGGATGTTCCTGGCGATCAACGCCGACGGGAAGCTGGAGAAGAAGGACGACTGGAACACGATGCGGATCCGGGCCGAGGGCGACCGGCTGCAGGTCTGGCTGAACGGCGTTCAGACCGCCGACGTCCGCGACGGGTCGATCGACCGGGGCCGGATCGGCATCCAGGTTCACCCCGGCGACCAGTTCGCCGGCATGAAGATCATGATCCGCCAGATGAAGATCCGGGTTCTGCCGCGCGCCGCGGGGCAGCAGGCCGCCGGCGGATGACCGGAGGGGTTGGACGGCTGCCGGTTCGTGGCGCCGCCGGGACCGGCGCAACGGAGACTGCACCGCCATGCCCGTGATTCCGTCGCTGAGCCCGAAGCGCATCGCGATCGTCGGCAACCACCTTCCGCGGCAGTGCGGGATCGCGACCTTCACCACCGACCTGGCCGACGCGCTGGACGCCGAGATCGGCGAGCGGGGCACGGTCTTCGTCCTGGCGATGGACGACACGCCGGAGGGCTACCGCTACCCCGAACGGGTGCGTTTCCAGCTGCGCGACCGGGTGGTGTCGGATTACGTGGTGGCCGCGGACTTCATCGCCGCCAACCAGGCCAACGCGGTGATCATCCAGCACGAATACGGCATCTACGGCGGGCCGCACGGGGCCCACGTGCTGCGGCTGATGCGTGAGCTGCGGGTGCCGATTCTGGTCACGCTGCACACCGTGCTGAAGCAGCCCAGCCCCGAGCAGCGTCAGATCATCGAACAGATGTCCCGCATGGTCAGCCGGTTCGTGGTCATCAGCCGGCGGGCGGAGGATCTGCTCGCGGAGGTCTACGGGGTGCCGCGCTCCCAGGCGGCGTATATCCCCCACGGCATCCCGGACGTGCCGTTCGTGGATCCCAACTTCTACAAGGACCAGTTCAAGGCCGAGGGCCGGCGGGTGATCCTGACGTTCGGGCTGCTGTCGCCGAACAAGGGCATCGAGTTCATGATCGAGGCGATGAGCACCATCGCCCGCCGGCATCCGGACGCGCTGTACATCGTGCTGGGGGCGACGCACCCGCACCTCCGGCGGCAGCAGGGCGAAGCCTACCGCACCAGCCTGCAGCGGCGGGTCGCGGACCTGGGGCTCACCGAGCACGTCCGTTTCCGCAACCGTTTCGTGGCCATTGACGAGCTGTGCGCGTACATCGGCGCGGCGGACATCTATGTGACCCCCTACCTCGGGGAGGAGCAGATCTCCTCGGGGACGCTGGCCTACGCGGTCGGAGCCGGCAAGGCCGTGGTGTCCACGCCCTACTGGTACGCCCGGGAGCTGCTGGCCGAGGGCCGGGGGCTGCTGGTGCCGTTCAGGGATCCGGCGGCGCTGGCCGGGGCGGTGAACCATCTCCTGGACAACGACCTCGAGCGGCACCAGATGCGCAAGCGGGCCTACACGCACTGCCGTGACATGATCTGGAAGCAGGTGGCCCGCGACTACCTGATGCTGGTCCAGACCGTCGTGGAGGAGCGCCAGCGGCAGCCCCGGCCGCTGACGCCGGCGCGGCGCCGCGTCGGACGGGCCGAGGAGCTCCCCGAGCCCGACCTGCGGCACCTGAAGGCGATGACCGACGGCACCGGCATCCTGCAGCACTGCCTCTACACCACGCCGGACCGCCGGCACGGCTACGCGGTGGAGGACCAGGGGCACGGGCTGATCGTCTGCGCCCTGCACGACCAGCTCTGCCAGACCGGCGAGGTGGACGCCCTGGCGCGCACGTACCTGGCGTTCCTGCTGCACGCCTCCGACCGCCAGAGCGGGCAGTTCCGGGGCCGGGCGGACTACTTCGGCGGCTGGGACCCGCAGCCGGCCGCCGACGAGGAGCACGGCCGGGCGCTGTGGGGGCTGTGCGCCATGGCCGCCCACGCCGCCAACCCCTCTCTGCGGGCCGCCAGCGTGCAGCTGGTTCTGGAGGCCATGCCCGCGGCCGAGTCCTACACCTCCGCCCGGGCGATGGCCTGTGCGCTGCTGGGGCTGCACAGCTATCTCGAGCGATACGGCGGCGACGCGGCCGTGCGGCGGCTGCGGTTGGTCCTGGCCGAGCGCCTGTACGCCATGTTCCAGGGCCAGGTGAGCGACGACTGGCAGTGGTGCGAGCCCGCCCTGGGCGTCGCCAACGCCGCCGTCGCCCACGCCCTGATTCTGGCGGGCACCTGGATCCCCCACGGGGACATGCGCGACCAGGGCATGCGTACTCTGGAATGGCTCTGCCGTGTGCAGCGGTCGCCGCGCGGGCATTTCTCGCTGGTCGGGACCCGCGGCGGCTACCCGCGCGGGCAGACCCGGGCGCTGTTCGACCAGACGCCGCTGGAGGCCATGCACCTGTGCCTGGCCTGCGCCGAGGCCTTCCGCGCGACCAACGAGGACCGCTGGCTGGCGGAATCCCGGCTGGCGCTGGAGTGGTTCCTCGGACGCAACGACCTGGCCGCCCCGCTGTATGACTTCTCCAGCGGCGGCTGCTGCGACGCCCTGACCCCCGACGGCCCCAACGCCAACCAGGGAGCCCGGGCCCAGCTGTCGTGGCTGATCGCCCTGCTGACCTTCCTCAACCAGGTCGGCCGGCAGCCGCTGGGCGAGGGGCAGGAGGCGCCGCAGCCGGCCGGCGAGGCCCGGATGGAAACCGCCTCCGGCTGACGCCTGCCGGGCATCGTCCCGGGCCCTGCCTCCGACGGGAGCAGAACGCCTATGAGCGACCCCATCGTGATGGTCTCCAGCTATCCGCCGCGCCTGTGCGGCATCGCGACCTTCTGCGAGGAGGCCCGCGAGTTCATCGCCGCGCGCCACCCCCACCGGGACGTGCTGGTCATCAGCCACACCGACGGCCGCGGGGACGGCGTGCTTCCGCTGATCGACCTGGCCGACCGTCGGTGGTGGAAGACGGTGGCCTCGAAGATCCACGAGCTTCGGCCGTACGCGGTTCACATCCAGCACGAGTACGGGCTGTATGAGTACCTCGACGAACGCGGCCACGGCGACCGGAACGAGGGCTTCCTGGACCTGCTGGACGCGATCAGCGAGCATCCCGTCGTCGTGGAGCCCCACACCGTCCACGGACGCATCCGGGACGACGAGGCCGACTTCATCTACAGGCTGACCCGGGCCGCCGGCGTGGTGCTGTTCAAGTGCCATTACCAGCAGTGGCGGCTGGACTGGACGTTCACGAGCCGGGGCTGGCCCACGCCCCGGAACATCATGATCGTGCCCCACGGCGCCCGCCCGGACCGTCGCTACGGCATGCACGAGGTGCCGGCTCTGCGGCATGAGCTGGGCCTGGACGACGTGCCGGGGCTCAGCACCCACCTGGTGGGCCTGATCGGGTGGATCCAGTCCAACAAGCGATGGGACATCCTCACCGGCATGTGGGAGGACGTCGCCGGCGAGATCCGTCGGACCACCGGGCAGGAATGGGACCTGCTGGCCGCCGGGACGATGCGCGACCCGCACCACCGCGCCGACTACGAGCGCTACCGCGGCGAAGTCGAACTGCTGGCCCGCAAGGGCCTGGCCCACTATTACGAGTTCATTCCGCGCGGCGAGATGTACTACAAGATGATGGCGGTCTGCGATTTCATCGTGCTGCCGAGCACGGACGAAACGCAGTCCGGCACGCTGGCCCGGATCATCGCCCTCAACAAGCCGTACATCACCACCGCCCCCATGGAGGGGCTGACCGCCCAGACCCTCGAGAGCGGCGGCGGGCTGCTGTTCACCAACCGCCGCATGCTGCGCGAAGGCGTGATCCGCCTGGCCTGCGACGAGCAGCTCCGCCTGCGGCTGGGCGACCGGCTGCGCCGCTACCTCGACGAGGTGGTCGGCTGGACGGTGGTCGCCGGCCAGTACGACCAGGCCTACGACCTGGCCCGCACCGCGCAGCGCACCGGTCAGCCGGTGATCCTGCCCAAGGAGTTCTGAACCGCCGGCCTGCCGGCGCAGGGCGCGGGCCGCACAGCGGGTAGCCGCGCTGCGGCGGGCCCGTCCCGCCGGCGACAGGTCCGGTAATCCCCTGCGCCTCGGCCCGCCGGAGGCCTCAGCCCTGCCCCGGGCGACACAATTACCTTGATCCGGCCGCCGGCGACGCCGATGGTACCGGGTGACCTGGGGTCATGGACTCGACCCGGGGGGCGGAACGCCTCCAGCCCGCGCGCTTCACGGAAGGAGCCCGCCAGTGTCTCCCGAGTGTTCGGTCGTCATTCCCCTCTGGAACCAGGAGGCCGCGCTGCCCACGCTGCACCTGCGGCTGGTGGCGACGCTGCGACGGCTGGCACTGCCGTATGAAATCATCTACGTGGACGACGGCAGCACCGACGACACTCCGTCGATCGTCCGCGACCTCCACCGGCACGACCCCGCGGTCAAGGGGATCTTCCTGTCGCGCCGTTTCGGCGCCCAGGCGGCCCTGTGCGCCGGGATCGAAGCCGCGGCCGGGCGGGCGGTGGTCACGCTGGACGCCGATCTCGAGGATCCGCCGGAACTCATTGCCCAGCTGATGGAGAAGTGGCAGGAGGGCAACCACGTTGTCGCCGTGCGGCGGCGGCACCGGGGCTGGACCGGCCTGCGGAGCCTGCCGGCTCGCCTGGCCGGACGCCTGCTCGACCGGCTGGGCGAGGTGCCGATCAGCGGGGATACCGGGGATTTCGCGCTGATGGACCGGCAGGTGGTCGAGCACCTGAACGCCCTGCCGGAGCGCACCCGCCTGTTGCGGGGACTGCGTCGCTGGGTCGGATTCCGGCACGCCTGCGTCACCTACGATCGTGCTCCCCTCCGCGAGGCCCGGTCCGCCGGATCGTTCAGGAGCCGCGTCGGACAGACCTGGGAACAGCTTCTGGCCTTCTCCATGGCCCCCATGCGGGCCGTCGCCTCGGGCGGCGTCCTGCTGACCGGCGCCGGTGCCCTGGGCCTGACGGCCTGCGGCCTGGGCAGACTGGGACTGACGCCGGATCGGGGGCCGACGGTCTGGCTGGCTTCGCTGGGGCTGGTCCTGGGAGGGCTGCAGCTGCTGGCCACGGGTCTGATCGGAGCCTACGCGATGCGGATTCTGAGGGAAGTCCGCGGCCAACCGGCCTACATCACGCGCGATCGGGTCGGTTTCGGAAACCTGCCCAGGGCGGTTCCCGACGTTCTGGAGTTTCTGCCCAGCGAGGCCGCCCTGACCCAGGAAAGCGCCACCCGGCGACGAACCACGGGCGCGGCCTGGCCCGACAGCCTGGTCATCCAGCTGAAACCCTGACTGCATCCAGGGCACGACCGCCGACCAAGGAGCCCCGATGACCGCCGCCGTCCAGCCCGCCGACGAGTCCACCCGCCCAGGAAGCGTCTGGACGGGATGGGTGGTCTGTCAGACGATCGTGTTCCTCTGGTTCGCCCCCTACGTGAGCCTCTACCTCCAGGATGACAACCGCAGCTACTTCCTGTGGGAACATCGCGACGCCGCCGCGCTGGCGGGCTGCATGGCGGTTCTGGCCGCCGGGCTGACCGCCCTGGGATCCGCCCTCCGCCGCGTGCCGGGCGCGCGGGCCGACCGATGGCTCGACGCCCTGGTCGTTCTGGGACTGGTCGGCGGGCTGCTGACCAACCTGCCGCATCACTGGCCGTACCGCTTCGGCTACCGACCCGCGCCGCGCGGCCCGGAGATGACGGTCGCATGGGGGCTGCTGGCGTCGGCCACGGCCCTTCTGCTCGTGTTTCGCCGGCCGGGCATCGCACGCATGGCCCGGCAGGTCTGCCTGATCGTGTCGCCGACGGTGGTGCTGGTCGGCCTGCAGCTGTTCAAGCCGGTCTGCTACCGCACCGCCATGGACCCGCTCGACGAGCCGCCGGCGGCCGCGACCCTGACCGGCTCGACGAACGCAGCTCCGTCGGTTTTTGTGTTCATGTTCGACATGTGGTCGTACCAGCGCACCTTCGCCGACGGGCGGGTGCGCGCCGAGTACCCCAACATCGCCGCCCTGGCCGCGGAGTCCCTCGTGTTCCACGATGCCCACGCGCCGGGGCACATGACCTCGGTGTCGATTCCGCGATTCCTCTTCCAGACCACCGACCCGCCCTTCGCCCGCCGGGGACGCGTGGGCTTCGAGCGGGCCGGTGTGCAGGTTCCGCCGGAATCCTGCCGGAGCATCTTCCAGACCATGAGCGAGCGGGGCTACCGGACGATCATGATCGGCATGTTCCTCCCCTACGCCCAGTGGCTGGGCGACGGGGTGGACGTCTGCCGCTCCTATTCGTTCTACGATCATGGTCGCGGCCTGGTCGGGCGGATGGCGGTCCACGCGGTCGGGGCGCTGAACAAGACCACCGACCCGCTGACCGCCGCGCTGAACGAGCGGCTGGAGCTGCCTCTGCGGATGCGATACCTCGCCGGGCTCCACCGCGACATCACCCGCGACATCGAGCAGGTGATCTCGCGGCAGGGTGTTCCGACATTCGCGGTGTTTCACCATCCCCTGCCCCACGCCCCCTTCATGTACCACGCCGACGGCAGCCTTCGCCGGCCCGGTCCGGAGATCCTCGACGACCGCCGGGTCGAGGGCTATCTCGCCCAGCTGGCCTGCGTCGACCGCCTCGTGGGCGGCTTCGTGGCCCGGATGAAGGACGCCGGCACCTATGACCGCAGCCTGATCGTGCTGACCAGCGACCACACCTGGCAGCCGGATCCGGAGCGCACCCGCTCCGGCCGCACGCACTGGGAGATGACCCATGTGCCGCTGATCATCCGGCTGCCGGGAGAGCCGCGCCCGGCGGACGTGGCCGGGCGTTTCGAGACCGTCGGGCTGATGCGGCTGATCGAGGCGGCGCTCGATGGAAAGGACCCCGCCGGCACGGCGCTGCCCCTGCCGGTCAACGTCCGGGGCGGGCCGCAGACCCCGGCGGAAGGACGCGACCCCGCGTAGCCCCGGCGGGTCCGGTGCACGCGGCCGCCGGCCGCCCGGGGGCGCCGGCTGCGGCGGAAAGTCACCCGCGACGGCTCGACCGTCGCCATGAAAGAGGATGCATCCGATGATCGAACCGCTCCTGGCGTACATCGATCCGGGAGCCGGCAGCATCGTACTTCAGGTGCTGATCGGCTCGGTGATGGGACTGATGCTGTACTTCCGCCAGAGCCTGGGCCGTCTGCTGCGGCTGTGGCCATGGCGGCGGGGCCAGGCGTCGTGAACCACCGGCCGCCGTCGGGCTGCCGGCAGGGATGACCGTTATGATCGCCACGGATAAGATCGCCACGGAAACCGTCCGCCGTCCGGCGGCCTCGTTCCGAGACCCCAGCGGCTTCGTGTTCGAGCTGGACGGACGGATCTTCCGCGCCGTCGATGCATCGTGCCTGGAGGTCATCCGCGAACTTGGCGACCAGGGGCTGCTGGCCGAACTCATCGACGCCGGGCGCATCGTGCCCACGCGGATCGTGGAGCCCCGGCCGGAATTCGAGGCCCTGCGCGAAGCCGCGCCCGGTGCCGCCGGCTACCTCGAGCACCAGCGCATCGATCCGATCAGCTTTCCGGCCGAGTGGTCGCCGGCAATGCTGGCCGACGCCGGCATCGCCACCCTGGAACTGCAGGAACGCCTCCTGCAGCGCGGCTGGTCGCTGAAGGACGCCACCGCCTACAACATTCAGTTCGTCCGCGGCCGGCCGGTGTTCATCGACCTGGCCTCCATCGAGCGGATCGCGCGGCCCGACGTCTGGCCAGCGCTGGGCCAGTTCAACCGCATGTTCACGCTGCCGCTGCTTCTGCACCGGCTCCGGGGCGCGGACCTGCGCGGCATCTTCCTGTCGCACCTGGACGGCCTGGATCCCGAGGAGGCCCGCGAGGCATTCTCTGCCTTGGGGTTGCTGCGGCCCGGGCTGCTGGCGGATCTGACCCTTCCGTGGCTGCTGGGCCGCCTGGCCGACCGCAGCCAGGCCCCGCCCTCGACCTCCCGACCCGCCCGCGCCGCCGGACCGGGCGTGCAGCTGGCCAACCTCCGCCGCCTGCGCCGCAAACTGCGGGCCCTGGCCGACCGGGGCCGCCGCAGCACGTGGTCCGACTATGCCCACACCTGCTCCTACAGCGACCGCGCCGAGGAGTCCAAGAGGCTCGCGATCCGGGACTTCCTCGACGGGCACCGCCCGGCGTGCGTGCTGGATGTCGGCTGCAACACCGGCCGCTACGCTCTGCTGGCCGCCGAAAGCGGCGCCCGGGTGGTGGCCATCGACCGCGACGCCGCCTCGGTGGACCTGCTCCACCGTCGGGCCCGGGCGGCCGGGGCGGATGTCCTTCCGCTGTGCGTGGACATCGCCAATCCGACGCCGGCCATCGGATTCCGCAACCGAGAGAGGCCTTCGTTTCTCCGGCGGGTGCGGGCCGACTGCGTGCTGGCCCTGGCGGTGATCCACCACCTGCACGTCTCGGCCAATCTGCCGCTGGACTGGATCCGCGACCTGCTGGCGGATCTGGCCGGCCGGCACCTGGTGCTGGAGTTCGTGCCCACGGACGATGTGATGTTCCGCCGGCTCACCCGCTTCCGGGCCGACCTCTACCGGGACTTCACCCTCCAGCGGTGCATCGCCTCGTTTTCACGGCGATTCGAGCTTCTGCTTCGCCGGCCGGTCGCCGACTCGCCCCGCACGCTGCTGTTCTGGAAAAAGCGGCCGTCCGCCTGACCGGCGCCTGCCGCCGCCGCCCCCGGTTCAAAGGCCGCACCAACCCCACTCTTGGTTTTCCTGTTCTCTTCTTCGACCCGAACGGGTCACACCCCACGCCGCTGCATCGCGAGGCGTGAGGTCGTGCGCGATCGACGGCCGGCAGGGGCGCCGGGCCGCACAGCCGGTGCCCAGGCCGCGGACTCATGCGCGCGGCCGGCACGGAGGCCGGCCGCTGCAGCGCTTCGCGATGCCAATGTGAGGACATGACTGCGCCTCGAGGCGCCGAGCCCTGGGGAGTGCACTTCATGCACCATCGTGACGCGGCCAGGCGAAAGAATGGCACACCACCCTCGGCGGCCGGCAGGGGCGCCGGCCGCTACGGCGCTTCGCGTAACCCATGCGTGGGATCCTCTACAGCGGGATCCTGTACAGGACAGCCATCGATTGTTCCGATGCCGAATCGGGCGGGCCGCCGGTGCTCATCGCTGCCGTTCATACTCGATCAGCGCAAAGCCCGGAGCGGTCGGCACCTCGACCCGGATGCCGGCGAGTTCCCGGCCGGGCATCGTTCGGCGCGGACCTTCCCGGATGGACACCGAATAGGTCTGACCGGCGTCGATGCCCCGCAGGGCGAGGTTCATGGCCGGATAGGGGCTGGCCTCGCGCCGGAAGAGCATGACGCAGCCCCGATCCTGGTCGCGCCGATGCAGCTGCCAGCCGCTCCAGTGTTGTGGGTCAAGATCGATCCCGGTCAGCGGGTAAAAGTCACCGAGCCACAGCGGCCGCAGTCGCCTGATCCGGGCGATGGCGGCCGCGGCCTCCGCGGCCGGGTAGTCGGGCGAGCGCGGATCGCCCAGGAGATTCACCCCGGTGACCGCGACGCTGTGGATCGCATACGGATCGACGGACCAGACCCCGGCGGAGTGAAGCGGGACCCAGAGACTGAGGCCGGCGGTCTGAACCTGATCCTGGACGGGCATCGGGCGGGTGATGATCGCCTGGGTGTCGCTCCGCCAGAGAGGCAGGCTGCGCCGCATGAGTTCCAGGTCGATGCGACGCCCGCCGCTGGCACAGTTGTCGATGACCAGCCCGGGGTGCCGGGCCAGCAGGTCGTCCCACATCGCATACAGCCCCTCGATGTAACGGATCTCGGTGATGCCCTGCCGGTCGGGGGCGTCCGCCTTGCGCCAGAAGTGAATCGGCTCGGTGTTGCAGTCCTGGCGATAGATGTCGATCCCCCACTCCCCGATGCAGCGGGAAAGCAGGTCGGTCAGCCACCGCCGGGCGACCGGATCCCCGAGATGGAACAGGGCGTCGCCGTCGCCGGTGCGCAGAAGGAACTCGGGGTGTTCGCGGGCGATGCGGCTTCGGGGATCGACCCGCTCGGGCTCGAACCAGACGACCATCTTCATGCCCAGGGCATGGGCGGCATCGCCCAGCGGTCGCAGGCCGCGCGGAAACGCGTCCGGCCGGGGCGTCCAGCTGCCGACGCCCGAGGGCCAGCCGCCCTCGAACCAGCCGGCATCGAGCCAGAAACACTCGACGCCCAGCGGAGCCATCGCCCGGATGGATTCCAGCTGGTTGGCTTCGTTGACCTCGTTGCCGGCATGAAACGTGAACCAGGTGAGGTTCGTGACCGGCGGGAGAACCAGCTCGCCGCCGACCCGCGGGGAGTACTCGTCGAGGATGACACGGCGCAGGATGTTCTGGCCTTCGATCGCCTCCCCGCCCCGCCAGCACACCAGCAGCATGCGCGGCGTCCGGATCTCTTCGCCGGGCCGCAGGACCAGGCGGGTCAGCTGCTGCCCGGCCTCAAGACGCACCGTCCGCCCGCCGTCGCGCCGGATGCGGGCGGCCCACTGGCCGGACCAGCCGATGCCCGCGATCACGCCGCCGCCGGGCCATTGGAGATTGAAAAAGGGCAGGGCCCCGTCGCTGGAACGTCCCCCCTGCGGCGCAAAAGCGATGTCGGCATCCCGGCCGACCGGCGCGCGGATGGGAAGGAAGTCGGTCTCCGCGGAGGTACTGCCGCAGGCGCGATGAAGTTCGGCATCGCCGTCGTCCGGAAGGGTCACTTCCAGGTCCAGGGCCAGAATGTCCTCCAGAATGGGCGTGTCGGCCGTTCCGCCGTTGCGCAGGCGGACAAGCCACTCGACGGCCGGGTGCCCGGACAGACAACGCAGCTCGACCCGGACCTCCAGGCCCGTCTGGGGATCGGCCCACCGCAGGCCGTCCTCGCCGCGTTTCCACGTGGCGAGGAAATCCCTCGAAGACCGCCCGCCGCAGCGGAACGAGAACGGAGGCTGCACGGCGAAAGCGGCCGGAAGCCCGGCGGTCCGGCCCGGCCCCCTCGCGGCATCGCCGAACGCCTGGCTGGCCCAGTCGGCCAGAGCCCGGTCCTCTACATCAGCTTCTGCAGGAGGCCCCTGGGCGAAGGCCGGCGAAGATGCCATCAACAGCACGATCGGGCCAAGCGCAGCAGTACCAGTCATCGAAGCCTCCCCAAAACAGACGGCCCGACGCAATCCGCACGCCGGCCAGTCCACCGGCTGTCTGTCCCACGATCCCGCCCGGCCCGGCCACCCGGCGGCGTCACGGCATTCTAAGGGCGCCCCGCATCGCGTCCACCCTCGCATCCCGTCCACCCCGCAGTCGAAGAGCACCCGGCCCCGAGGGCTGAGACGGCCCGGGCATCCTTCGCGTCGCAGGGGCATCGCACACAAACGCAGGCCGCGGTTTCCCCACCACCGCCGGACCCGGCCGGCGCCCGGCCCTGGCCGCACGCCGGCCTGCGATCTGCCCCGGCAGCCCCCGGGGCCGCAGACTTGAAGCCCCGGGCGGCCCAAACGACAATACGTCCCCCGCGGCCGGTAGCCGCGCGGTCAGGAGAGGTCGCAGGCATGACGGACCAGACAACGCTGCGCGAGACCCCGCTGGCGGTCGTCGGAGCCGGACCCGGCGGATATGCCGCCGCCTTTGCCGCCGCCGACCTGGGCATCAGGACCGTGCTGGTGGACTGCGACCCCCAGCCCGGCGGGGTCTGCCTCAACCGCGGATGCATCCCCTCCAAAGCCCTCCTGCACGTCGCCCGGCTGATCACCGAAACCCGCGAGGCCTCCCACTGGGGGTTGAGCTTCGAGCCCCCCCGGATCGACCTGGAGGCGCTGCGGGCGTGGAAGAACGGCGTCATCCAGCGCAACGCCACCGGCATCCGCCAGCTTGCCCGGGCCCGCGGCGTGGAGATCATCCAGGCCTGGGCCCGCTTCGAGGATTCCCAGACCCTCCTGCTGAGCACCAAACGCGGCGGCGAACCCGATCGCGGAAAACTGCGTGCCGAACAAACCATCCTGGCCGTCGGCTCGCGCCCCTCCCGCATCCCGGCGCTGGAGATCGGCAGCCCGCGGGTCATCGACTCCACCGGAGCCCTGGAGCTGCAGGAAGTGCCCGCGACGCTGCTGGTCGTCGGCGGAGGCTACATCGGACTGGAAATGGGCACCGTCTACGCCGCGCTGGGCAGCCGGGTCACCGTGGTCGAGATGACCGACGGCCTGTTGCCCGGGGCCGACCGCGACCTGGTGCGCATTCTCCAGAACCGCCTGAAAACCGCCTTTCATCAGATCCTGCTGCAGACCCGCGTGACCGGCATGCAGGACACCGGACCGGCGGTGGAGGTCACCTTCGAAGGCCAGACCGTCGGCGAAGGCAAGGCCCCGGCCGTCCAGTCCTTTGAACGCGTGCTGGTCTCCGTGGGCCGAACGCCCAACAGCGACGGCCTGGGCCTGGAGAACACCGGCGTCAAGGTCAACGCCCGGGGGTTCATCGAGATCGACCGCCGCATGCGGACCGCCGACCCCCACATCCTGGCCATCGGCGATGTGGCCGGGGAACCGATGCTGGCGCACAAGGCCTCCAAGGAAGGCAAAGTGGCCGCCGAGGTGCTGGCCGGCCACAAGACCGTCTTCGACGCCCGGGCCATCCCCGGTGTGGTGTTCACCGACCCCGAGGTCGCCTGGGTCGGGCTCACCGAGGCCCGCGCCGCTCAGGATGGGATCGCCGTCGAGGTCGGACGCTTCCCCTGGGGGGCCTCCGGACGCGCCGCCGCCATGGGCCGCAACGACGGGCTCACCAAGATCATCACCGACCCCAAGACCCGGCAGATCCTCGGCGTCGGCATTGTCGGCGTGGGCGCAGGCGAGCTGATCGCCGAAGGCACCCTGGCCATCGAGATGGGCGCCACCGCCGAGGACGTCGGCCTGACCATCCACGCCCACCCGACGCTCTCGGAAACCGTGGCCGAGGCCGCCGAGCTGGCCTACGGAACCACGACCCACCTGGTTCGGCCGGCTAAACGCTGACGCGGCCGGCCGTCCGCGCCCGAGGCCAAACCGGTCGGCACGGTTTGCTGTTCGAACCCGTCTTGACTGCCGAGGAAAAGGAAAAACGGCCGCAGGAACCCGATGCAGGCCGGCGTCGTTCCGCTGCGCAGACTCCCGACCGTGAACAGAGCCCCAAGAGGAGCACCGGTCGGTTTCACCGGCCAGGACGCGGGCGACCGACTCACGCCGGCATCGAAGGCATCGGCAC
>CAZSYS010000084.1:0-13949 GCA_964611365.1 uncultured Planctomycetales bacterium | reverse complement strand
GGCCGGGGCCGCTCATACAGCTCTGAAAGACCGCCAAGTCCCGGGCATCGACGCGCGCGTCCCGGTCCAGGTCGGCGTCCAG
Source organism: uncultured Planctomycetales bacterium (assembly GCA_964611365.1). Taxonomy (GTDB): domain Bacteria; phylum Planctomycetota; class Phycisphaerae; order UBA1845; family PWPN01; genus CALLOB01. The sequence goes on along the minus strand of CAZSYS010000084.1, from coordinate 13,867 downwards.
GCAGGATCCCAGGGACTGCGGCGGGCTGGAGGTGTAGCAGGCCTGCAGGTGGCTGAAGTCCGGCTGATCGACATCCCCGTCGCGGTCGAAATCGCCCGTCGCCGGCACCGAGCCGGGCACGGCCTCCAGCAGGTAGACCCAGTCCTGCGTTCCGGGGGGATCGGGATGAAACGGAAACGGGGCCGCATGGTCGGGTCCATCGACCCACGTGCCTTCGCGGGGATCGAACCGTTTCACGGTGTACAGATACCGCGGGGCATCTGTCAGGGAGAGCGAAACCGTGGAATCTCCCCCCCGCAGGCAGACCAGAAAACGCCCGAAACCCGAGGCCAGGCACCAGTGCGTGCCCGGGCCGGTCACCCGGTCGTCGGCGGGGTGGAGCTCCCACCACGGCAGCGAGGTGAACAGGGCCCGGATGTGGCCGGCGTCCTCCTCCCAATCGTCGTTGCGCGGGTCGTCCACGTTGAACGGGCCGGGGTCGCGGAACCCGTTCCAGTAGGTCGTTCCCCATCCGGTGACCAGGTAGCCGCCGGCCATGACAATGTCCCAGCTGGCGCGGCGGATCTCCTCCAGCGTCGCGCTGTTGGGCTTATCGACGACCCCGTCGCCGTTGAGGTCCCGCAGGTAGTAGGCGTATTCGGCGTTGACCACGGGCTTGCCGTAGAAGCGGGCGTTGAGGATGCCGGCGTGCAGATCGACGTAGCGCTGGTGGAAATCCCCGAAGGACATCCACCCGGCGCCGGAGAACTGGGCCTCCACGGTTCCGGGCGTGGAGTGGATCGCCCGCGGGCGGTCGTGCGGGTCGCAGGCGGCCAGTTCGGCGCCCACGGCGTGGCAGGCGGAGCTCTCGCCGGCCTCCTGCCACTCCCCGGTGACCACGAACAGGACGTTGAATGCGCTGTAACGGGCGGCCACATACCGGGCGTAGCGCAGGCGCGCCTCCAGCGACGGGAAGCTCAGCCAGGAGGGCGGAGCCGGATCGTTGTTGTTCCAGGCCAGAAACAGGCTGGCGGTGATTCCGGCGGCGTTCAGATCCTCGATCCGGCCGTCGACCTCCTGCCAGTAGGCGGGATTCAGCGTCTGGGCGGTGAAGCTCTCGAAAGGTTCGCCGCCGCTGTTGGCCGACCAGCCGCCGTGGTTGATCAGCTCGGCGTGGATCAGGTTGAACCCCTGGGCGGCGCGCACGGCGATGTAGTGCCTAATGGTCGCGCGGACGGAGTTTTCGGCGGGGTTGTCGGCCATCATGCCGAAACTGGTGTCGCCGAACAGCCAGAACGGCGTGCCGTCCTGGTACTCCAGGTGCAGGGGCGCGTCGGCGCGGACCCGGATGCCGCCGCGCAGCCCTCCGGGGATCACGGTGAACGTCCCTGCGGCCCCGTCGAGCCCGTCATCGGAGGAGGACACCGACCAGGTCCAGACGCCGACGGCGTCGGGCGAAAACCGCACCCGCCAGATCGCCCCGCCGTCCCAGAACAGCGGGATGGTCCGCACTTCGCCGCCGGGGCGGACGAACGACGCGGTGGCCGCGACGTCCGTGTAGGGATTGGCGCAGCTGCCGGCGGCGGTAAAGGCCCGTTCGAAGCGGCCGAAGCAGGGCACCTCGTCCGCCCGCGACCCCGGGGCGCCGCAGAGGAGGGCGACCAGGGCCGCCAGTCGGCAGGCCGGGCGCGGCGATCGACAGTGTGGGTTCCTCACCTGTCGAATGATACCCTCCGGCCGGCCGGGGCGCCAACCGCTTTCCCGCAGAAACCGGGGCCGCCGCGGGCGCAGGTCAGATAATCTCCAGGGCATCCCGGTCGGGCAGCGGAGGAAAGGGCACGGTCGGCAGGGCCTGGTACCAGAACGCGACCGAGGCGATGTCGTCCTGCAGGGGCAGGTAGCGCTGCCCGCTGCGCCAGCCGAGGGCCTGGATGGTCACGCGCAGGTCCTGCTCGAAGCGCACGGGGTCCATGATGTGCCAGCGGTACAGTCCGAAGCGGGTCTGCGACTCGTAGCAGCCGTCGGGGCGGATGACCTGGGGCATGCCGGCGTAGGCGGTGGTGTACTCCTGGTACTGCAGCCCCTTGCCGGGAGCGGGGTCCCCGGCGCCGCGCTGGACCAGAAAGCAGTAGGAGCCGCAGAAATAGTCCTCGGTGCCCGTGCCGCAGATGGTCGGCCACGGGTCGTCGCCGTCGATGAAGAACTTGATCTCGCCCTCGCCCCACCACCCGGTGTTGTTGGAGCCCCAGGCCATGTACGTGCCGACATAATGCCCCGGACCGCGCACGCCGTCGAGAATCGTGTAGTCCGTTTTGCAGGGCAGCGGGTTGACGCGACGGAAGCGGGCGTGGAAATACGCACAGTCGCCGGGGACGTCGGTCAGCGTGTAGTTGATCTGGTAGAACAGGGTCATGGCCTCGTCGGCGAGGTTGGTCACGGTGATCCGGCAGCGCCGGCGGAAGGGCATCTCCCAGTAGCAGTTGAAGGCGCTGCCGGGGTTCACGCAGACCGCCAGCGAGTTGACGTGCGCGTACCGGCCCCACCCGCAGGCGAAGAAATCTCCGATCGGGCACTCCACCGACGGATGCTCCTGGTCGTCCCAGTAGATCCGCAGGATCGTGAACCGCCACGGACCGGTGGGCGTCATCCAGATCTGCTGGATCGCTCCGGGCCCGGCGATGTCGGCGATGGTCCGGCACTCGCCCGGAGCGATCTCGATGGCCGGCGAGATCTTCCACCCGCGGCCCAGGTCGCGCGCCGCCCCGGCTCCCAGGCCGTCGGTGGCCATGCCCCCCCGGCCTTTTTCGCCGGTGGGGTTCTCGGCGCTCAGCGAGCGCGTCCGGGCCTTCGACAGGCGGGAGAGATTGCCCAGATGCATCCCCAGTCCATCAAATCCGCTCATGGTTCGCTCCACGTCGGGACCGCCGCCCACTCCAGGGGCGCGATCCGGATGCCCTGCAGATCCGGCATGAGAGCCGCCAGACAATGCCGCCGGCCGGCAACGCCAGCAGCGACCCCAGCAGGCGTGCAGCCGGGAGCATGCCGGCAGCCTCCGTTCAGGCGTTCAGGGCCGGCAGCGTCACCGGCAGCACGCGGCGGATCGGCGGGCAGCGGCCTTCGAGATCCTTCTGCACCGCCATCGGCATCGGGGCGTCGAGTTTGAGGACCATCAGCGCGCTGCGGTCGCGCCGCGAGAGCATCATGTCCGCGACGTTGATCCGCCGGTCGCCGAACACCGTGCCCACCAGCCCGATCACCCCCGGCTGGTCGTCGTTGAAGATCATGACCATCTCGCCCTCCGGCACCAGGTTCATCTGGTAGCCGTTGACCGCCATGATCCGCGGCCGGCCGTCGAGGAAGACCTCGCCCACGATCTCGTGTTCGCCCTCGCGGGTCTTCATCCGCACGGTCACGCTGTCGGTGATGGCGCTGACGGTCATGTCCGCGCTCTGCTCGACCCGGATGCCGCGCTCCCGGGCGAAGGCGTCGACGTTGATCACGTTCACCCGGGTGTTGAAGTGCGGCCCGAGCACCGCGGCCAGCACCTGCTTCTGGAAGGCTCCCACCAGCGGGGCCAGCGACTCGCCGTGAGTGGTGACGTGCACTTCCTCGATGACGCCGGTCCCCAGCCGCGAGAGGATCGTGCCCATCCGCGCGGCCAGGTCGAGATAGGCCTTCTGGCGGTCGCTGAGCTGTCCCGGCAGGCCACTGACGTTCACCGCCCAGCGGATCTCGCCCTTGAGCAGGTATTTCAGCAGGATATCGACCGCGTCCAGGGTCACGGCCAGCTGGGCTTCCTCCGTCGAGGCGCCCAGATGCGGGGCGAGCACGGTGTTGGGAGCGGTCAGCAGCGGGTTGTCGGGGGCCGGAGGCTCGGTCGAGTAGACGTCCACGGCGGCCGCCGCGACCTTGCCGCTGCGGAGGGCCTCCGCGAGGTCGGCTTCGTTGATCACGCCCCCGCGCGAGCTGTTGACGATGCGGACCCCGTCCTTCATCCCGGCGATGCCGGCCTTGCAGACCATGCCGCGGGTCTCGTCGGTGAGCTTGACGTGGAACGTCAGGTAGTCCGCCTGGGCGAACACCTCCGCGGCCGAGTCGGCCATGGCCACCTGCCCGTCCAGGGCGGTCTTGCTGGAATAGAACGGGTCGTAGGCCACCACCTTCATGTCGAAGGCCAGCGCCCGCCGGGCCACGGCCGATCCCACCCGCCCCAGACCGATCACGCCCAGGGTCTTGCCGGCCAGCTGGGTGCCGACGAACTCCTTGCGATTCCACTGCCCGGCGCGGACGTGGGCGTCGGCCCGCGGCACGTGCCTGGACATGGCCAGCATCAGGGCCATGGTCTGCTCGGCGGTGCTGATGGTGTTGGCGTCGGGGGTGTTCATCACCAGGATGCCCGCCCGGGTCGCCGCCGGGACGTCGATGTTGTCCACGCCGACACCGGCACGGGCGATGGCCTTCAGCCGTCCGGGGGAGGCCAGCACCCTGGCCGTCACCTTGACGCCCGACCGGACGATCAGGCCGTCATACTCGCCGACCGCGGTCGCCAGCTCGTCCTCGCTCAGGCCGGTCCTGACGTCATAGCTGACGCCGCCGACCTCCTCGATCATCTTCAGCCCCAGCCTGTCCAGGGGGTCTGCCACCAGAATCCGGATCATGGTTGTCACTCCATGGTTGTGGCCGCCGGAACGCCCGGCCGCCGTCGAAGGCGGGCCATTCCGGGCGAAAAGGCCCGCGGGGCCCGCCGGCCCTTCCTCGGGAAAGACCGCCATTGTAAGGGAGATCCGTCCGCAAGGGGAAAGCCGGTCCGCACGCCCCGGCGGCCACCTGGCCGGCGGACCGACCCCGGCGCCGCAACCGGCGGTCAGCGGCCCGAGAGCACGAAAGCCTCATCCAGCGGCACCACCACGCGACGGCCCGAGGCGGCGATCAGCGTCACCCGCCCGGTGTCCGGTTCGATGCGTTTCACCCGGTCGAAGCCGGCGGGGATCGCGGCCACCGCCATCACGTAGTTGACCACCGTCGGGCGCCGCCGGTCCAGCTGCAGCACGGTCGGAATCCCCCGGCGGGTGTGGGCGTTGGGCCGGGCCGACTCCGCCAGGCCGGTGTGGAAGAAGCTGGTCAGCTCCTCCAGCCCCATGACGTTGACGTGCCGGCCGTTCCAGGGGGGGTAGTGCCGGCCGCCGTTGCTCATCCACATCAGCGTGCCGTTGAGCACCCGGGGATCTTTCATCGCGAACCAGACGAAGCGCTCGCCCGGGAAGGTGACCGCCGTCCAGGCGATCGGCGTCCGGGGATCGGCGATCAGGTGCACGATGTCCTCGAAGCCGCGGCGGGCCGGGTATCGGCTCAGGTCGGCGCAGCCGCCGGTGATCATCGGCACCCGGTCGAGGCGCCTGAACTGCGCGCCGGGCTTGAGGATCGAGTAGCCGCGCTGCTCGGGCTTCTCCGTCGGCTCCAGCCACACCTGCCCGAAGCGCCAGGCGCTGAACGACAGCAGGCCGCTGCCGGGCGAGTCGGGGAAGCGCAGGTTGGCATGGTGGCCGAGGTTCATCGGCCCGGACATGCCGCTGAGGACGTGGCGGCAGTAGACGGCGTTGTGGCCGTCGGCCAGGACGATGTACTTGTCGACCCTCCCGGGGCGGACGCGCGTCTTGAGCGAGGCGTGCAGGCAGGTCATGCCGCCCTCGCGGGTCACCGACTCCAGCGTCCATCGCGCGTTGGCGGTTTCGCCGTGTACCGGGTGTTTCTCCCGTCCGAATGGGGTGGTGTTTCCGCCGAACGGCATGCAGAAAAAGTCGCCGCGCAGCACGCGGATGATCGGCGGCGTGCCCGGCTGGAGTTTCTCGGCGTACCATGGAGCCACGTGGTAAGGCTGGATTCTCCGACCCTGCCGGTCGAAGGTCACCGGCCCGAGGTGTCCGCCGGTCTCGGTCAGACAGGCCTGGACGGTGCTGGACCGGAGGATCCAGGAAGGCTGGTTGAACACTTCTCGGCGCGTGCACCTGGCGGTCATGGATCATACCTCCTGCCGCACAAGCGCCCCGGCCGCCGCGGCAGGGCACAGTATGCCACCGCCGCCCGGGCTCCACAAGCCGCGCCGCCGGCGGATCGCCGACCGGCGGCGTCTGATCGGGGGCTCAGCGGAGGTCGCCGGAGGGCCGCAGCCGAAGCCTGAAGAGGTAGTCGCCCATCCGCGCGACGAAGGCGTCGTCGGCCGGACCGAAGTGGCGTTCGAACAGCTCCAGTTCCTCCCGGGGGGTCACGCGCTGCCCGGCCCGGCGGGCGGAGAGCACCCTGAGGCAGGCGGCCAGGTCGTCCCGGCGGACCCGATGCAGGTAGTGCGTCAGGCCCCAGGCGACGGCATAGGCGGCCGTGGCCCGGTCGCCGGAGGCCGCCAGGCGGGCGGGGTCCAGGATCAGCTCGCGCGGTCCGGGCAGCCGCCCTCCGGCGACGGCCTCGGCCAGATCGGCCCCCGAAAGCCGGGCGCCGTCGGCCCGGGCGCCGACCGCCTCCCGCAGGTCGCGCAGGCGATACTCGTTGACCACCCCCAGGCCGGTGCCCAGGGGTCCGGGAGGCGTCTCGAAGAGACAGGCCAGCCCTTCCACCAGCCAGCGCGGCTGGGCGGTGCCCCGGACGTGCAGGCCGACATTGAACAGCACCTGGTGAGCGGTTTCGTGCTGCACCACGGTGCGGTTCACGCGATCGCCGTAGGCGTCGCGCCGGCGATCGAGGCTCTTGAGTTCGCGGTCCATGCGTTTGAGTTCGCGTTCGGCCGCCGGGCGGTCGAGGCGGACGCGCCGTCCGTCGGCGTAGCGCAGCTCGTACTCCCCCGACCCGCGCGACTGCCGGACAAAGCCCATGATTCCATCCAGGTTGGCCCGCAGGTCGGCGATCGTGCCTTCCAGGGCCAGCAGCTCCGGGTCGTTGGCGACGTTGTAGAAGGCCGAGCGGTTGGAGCTTTCGCTGTAGAACCCGTAGGTGCCGGCGCCGCTGAATCCGGCCCGCGCCGCCCAGGCCAGGTAATCGGCGGGACGGTCGTGGAACACCACCTCGAGCCGGGTCGGCAGCGGCCGGGGTTCGATGCCTACGGAAGAGCACAGCCAGAGCACCGCCGCGTAGGTGCTCTCCAGGCGGGTGACGAGGGATTCCAGGGTGGAACGGGGACTGTTATAGGCCACCAGGAAGTGCGGCGTGCGCCTGAGCGTGTAGCCCGGCCCGGCGGCCTCCAGCAGAGACTCCGCCTGCCCGGGAGCTTCCGGCAGGCTCCGATCGGCCGGGCGGGTCGCCGGCGGCTGGGAGGCGCCCGGCGCCGCGAAAACAAGCGCGATCAGCGCGGTCCGGCGGCAGACGGTCATGCGGATCACCGGTTCATTATACGGGAATCGCGTCGGCTTGATCCACGGGCGGCGCTGATATACACTTTGCGCAGCCGGCGGGATCCGGCCCCGCCGCGGGGAACTGGCGCTTTGCCCGCGGGCGACGGCCCCGCCGCCGGCGAACTTCCGTCCACGCAGAGCCCGGAGGGCAACGCGCATCCGGGCGAGCACGAGGCTCCACATGCCTGCCAACGCCATGGAGCGGTACGCGGCCCTGGTGGCCGAGGCCGAACGTGCCGGGGCCCGCCAGGAGGCCGCCGGCGGCATCCGCATCCAGATCGGATCGGCCACCTGCGAGAACGCCGCCGGGGCCGGCGAGGTCCGGGACGAGTTCGAGCGGCACATCCGGGCGTCCGGACGGACCGACATCCACATTCACCGCACGGGCTGCACCGGGCGCTGCAGCTGCGAGCCGATCGTGGGCGTGTTCCTGCCCGGGCAGATGCCGGTGAAGTACCAGCTGGTGGACCGCCAGAAGGCGCACCGGATCTTCGCCTCGCACGTGCTGGAGGGCGCGCCGGTCCGCGAGCTGATCCTGGACGCCGACGCCGGCGGGATCCACAAGTACGAGTTCTTCTTCTGCGGCGCCGAGCGTTGCGGCCGTCTGCTGAAGCGCAACTTCGGGGAGATCTTCCGCGACAAGCTCGCCCGCACGGATCTGGATCCGTCGTCGATCAGCGTGGTGTTCACCAACTGCTTCGGGCTGTGCTCCGACGACCAGGTGGGCACGGCCACGCACGTGCTGGTCCGGCCGGGCAAGATCATCTACCGCGTGACCACGGAGGCCGACCTCGACGAGATCATCGACTCGCACATCCGCCAGGACCGCCCGGTGGACCGTCTGCGGATCGCGGATCATCCGGTCAACCAGGGCTTCTTCGATCTGTACGGCGATGTCTCGTTCTTCAACCTGCAGACCCGGCTGGCGCTGCGGAACAGCGGGGTCATCGATCCGGAGAGCCTGGAGGAATACCTGGCGTGCAAGGGCTTTCTGGCTCTGGCCCGGGTGCTGGAGCGCGGCGACCGGATGGCGGTCGTCGACGAGATCACGCGTTCGAAGCTGCGCGGCCGCGGGGGCGGCGGCTATCCCACGGGCCTCAAGTGGAAGCAGGGTCACGACGCCCCCGGCGACGTCAAGTACGTGATCTGCAACGCCGACGAGGGCGACCCCGGGGCATTCATGGACCGCAGCATGCTGGAGGGCGACCCGTTCTCGGTCATCGAGGGAATGATGATCGGGGGCTACGCGATCGGTGCCCGCCAGGGGTTCTTCTACGTGCGGGCGGAGTACCCGCTGGCGGTCCGCCGGATCGAGAACGCCATCCGCCGGCTCCGGGCTGCCGGCCTGCTCGGCGAGCAGATCCTCGGCAGCGACTTCAGCTTCGACCTGGACATCCGCCTGGGGGCCGGGGCGTTCGTCTGCGGCGAGGAGACCGCGCTGATCCGCTCGATCGAGGGCAAGCGTGGCCAGCCGCGCATCCGCCCCCCCTACCCCACGCAGCAGGGGCTGTTCAAGAAGCCCACGGTGATCAACAACGTCGAGACCTACGCCAACATCCCGGTGATCCTGCAGTACGGGGCCTCCTGGTTCCACCAGATCGGCACGCCCGACAGCGGCGGCACCAAGGTGTTCGCCCTGGCCGGCAAGGTCAGGCACACCGGGCTGGTCGAGGTGCCGATGGGCTCGACGCTGCGCGAGATCGTCTTCGACATCGGCGGCGGCGTGCCCCGCAACCGCCAGATCAAGGCGGTCCAGACCGGGGGACCGGCCGGGGGCTGCATCCCCGCCGAGCACCTGGACACGCCGGTGGACTTCGACACGCTCGGCCGGCTCGGATCGATCATGGGCTCCGGCGGCATGATCGTCATGGACCAGGACGACTGCATGGTCGACATCGCCAAGTACTTCCTGGCCTTCACCGAGAACGAGTCCTGCGGCAAGTGCACCCCCTGCCGCGAGGGCACCAAGCGGATGCTGGAGATCCTCGAACGGATCACCCGCGGCCAGGGCGTGCCCGAGGACGTGCCCCGGCTCGAGCGGCTCGCCCGGCTGGTCAAGAAGGCCTCCCTCTGCGGGCTCGGCCGGGCGGCGCCCAATCCGGTGCTCAGCACGCTGAAGTATTATCGCCAGGAGTACGAGGCCCACGTGGTCGAGAAGCGCTGTCCGGCGCTGCGCTGCGTCGCCCTGGTCCATTACGAGATCGCCCCCGACAAGTGCGTGGGCTGCACGGTCTGCGCCCGGAACTGCCCGGTGACCTGCATTTCCGGCCAGCGCCGCCAGCCGCACGTGATCGACCAGCTGCGCTGCGTCAAGTGCGGGCGCTGCTTCGAGGTGTGCCGCTTCGAGGCCGTCGCCAGGAAATGAGGTCCCCTGACAGGGCAGGTGCCCCGTGTCCGAGAAGAAACTGATCAACCTCACGATCGATGGACGCCGGCTGCAGGTCGAGGAGGGCACCACCATCCTCGAGGCCGCCCGGCACCTGGGCATCCGCATCCCCTCGCTGTGCTACCACCCGGATCTCAGCCTGCCGGGAGCCTGCCGGGTGTGCATCGTCGACGTCAAGGACATGGGCTTCTACATGGCCTCCTGCTCCGTCCGGGTCTGGGAGGGCATGGAGGTCCAGACCAACTCGCCGGAGATCCGCGAGGCCCGGCGCGACATCGTCGAGCTGCTGCTGGACAACCACCCGAAGGAGTGCCAGACCTGCGAGCGGGACGGCAACTGCGAGCTGCAGAACCTGGCCTACGCCCTCGGGGTGCGCGAGCGGCTGTTCGAGGGTGAGCGCAAGGACTTTCCCTGCGACGACAGCAGCCACTCGGTCGTGCGCGAGCCCAACAAGTGCATCCTCTGCGGGCGGTGCGTCCGGGTCTGCAGCGAGATCCAGGGCGTGACCAACCTCGGCCGCCACGGCCGGGGCTTCCGGACCGTGGTCAGCCCGGCGCACGGCGCCCGCATGGACGAGTCGGTCTGCATCCAGTGCGGGCAGTGCGTGGCCGTCTGCCCGACCGCGGCCTTCCTTGAGAAGGACAGCACCGACGACGTCTGGGCGGCCCTGGCCGACCCCTCCAGGCACGTGGTCGTCCAGACCGCCCCGGCGATCCGCGCGACCATCGGGGAAGGCTTCGGCCTGCCGCCGGGGACGACCAACACCGGCCGGATGGTCGCCTCGCTGCGTCTGCTGGGATTCGACGGCGTCTTCGACACCAACTTCGGCGCCGACCTTACCATCGTCGAGGAGTCCGCCGAGTTCCTCCGCCGGCTCAACGGCCAGGGCCCGCTGCCGATGCTCACCTCCTGCTCGCCGGGATGGATCAACTTCCTCGAGAAGTTCTATCCCCAGCTGATTCCCCTGGCCTCGACGTGCCGCTCCCCGATGTCGATGACGTCGGTGCTGCTGAAGACCTATTACGCCCAGTCCAAAGGCATCGACCCGCGGAACATCTACGTGGTCGCGGTCATGCCCTGCGTGGCCAAGAAGTACGAGGCCCGCCGCCCCGAGCACTACATGGCCGAGGGGATTCCCTGGACCGACGCGGTCCTGACCACCCGCGGCCTGATCTGGATGATCAAGTCCTACGGCATCGACCTGTGGACCCTCCAGAGCGTCGATTTCGACAACTTCCCCAGGGAGACCTTCGACGATCCCCTGGGAATCTCCAGCGGGGCCGCCGACATCTTCGGCACCACCGGGGGAGTCATGGAGGCCACCCTGCGAACCGCCGTGGCACGCCTGGGGGAAGACCCCGGCCGGCTCGATTTCCACGAGGTCCGGGCGGTGGAGGGCCTGCGCGAGGCCACCGTGCAGATCGCCGGGCGGGAGATCCGCGTGGCCGTGGCCAACGGCCTGGTGAATGCCGCGTCCATCCTGGACGAGATCGTGCGCGGGGAAAAGCAGTACCACATCGTCGAGATCATGGCCTGCCCCGGCGGCTGCATCGGAGGCGGCGGACAGCCCTATCCCCCCCGCGGGATGAAGGCCATGGACCCCGAACTGCTCGCCCTGCGGGCCCAGGCCCTGCACGCCATCGACGGCCAGAAGACCATCCGCCGGTCCCACGAGAACCCCGCCATCCAGCGGCTCTACGCCGATTTCCTCGGCGAGATCGGCGGCCCGAAGGCCCATGAACTGCTGCACACCCGCTATGCGCCCAAGCTTCCGCGAGGTATCCGATGACCGCCATCGCCCAGACCGACAATCTCCCGGAGGTGCTGGCCGCCGCCAGGGCCGAACTCCCCGACGACATCGTCGCCTTCATCGAGGAGTGCCTGCGGCAGGAGCACCCCGAGAGCCATCTCATCGCCGTGCTGCACAGGGTCCAGGAGCACTTCGGCTACCTGGCCTGCGAGAAGCTCGACGCCATCGCCCAGCTCATGAGGATCCCCGCGGCCAAGGTCGCCGGCGTGGCCACCTTCTACCACTACTTCCGCATGCAGCCCCGCGGGAGGCTGATGATCAACGTGTGCATGGGAACGGCCTGCTACGTCAAGGGCGCTGAAAAGGTCGTCGACCGCATCCGCGAGGAACTGGGCATCGACTTCGGGCAGACCACCACCGACGGGATCTTCTCGCTCAACTCGGCCCTGTGCCTGGGCACCTGCGGCCTGGCGCCGGTGGTGATGATCAACGACGAGGTCCACGGCAAGGTCACCCCCGACCAGGTGCCCGCCCTGCTCGAGAAAGCCATGCTCAAGGCCCGCGAATCCCTGGAGCAGGGCTGATCCGACCGCAGGGGCTCCGGACCATTGCGCTCCCCCGGCCGCCCAAGCGAGCCGCCGCCGGCCCCGGCAGGCATCGCACGGAACCGCGACTCTCCTGCGGTGTTCCGAGGGCTCGCCGGGCTCGTGGCGGGCTGACTGCTTCGGGTGTCACTCCTGCAACTCGATCCCGTCCGGCGTCCGATGGCCTCCGGCCCTCCCGCCCGGCGGCCTGCGGTCGGGGGTGACGCGGGCGTCCGGGGCGGGTTTGCTCCATGCGTGCAGGCCCGCGATAATGCCCGCGGAGTCCCGAGACCCCGGCACCGTTGGGTTCTGAAGGCATGCCGCAGGAACCGTCAGAGGCGATCACGCGGGCGCTGGCCGAGATCGGCCGGGGCGACCGTGACGCCGCCGACCGGCTGTTCGGGCTGCTCTACGACGAATTCAGGAGTCTCGCCCGGCGCTACCTCAGCGCCGAGGGTGCAGGCCACACGCTGCAGCCCACGGCTCTGGTTCACGAGGCGTACCTGAAGCTGATCGACCAGACCCGGGTCGAGTGGCAGGGGCGGACCCACTTCTTCGCGGTCGGCGCGCAGGCCATGCGCCGGATTCTGGTGGACCACGCCCGGTCGCGTAAGCGCGTCAAGCGCGGCGGCGGGCGGCAGCGCATCCAGCTGGACGAGGGCGTGGCCCTGTCCCCGGGCCGCGACGAGGACCTGCTGGCCGTCGACGAGGTTCTGGCCAGGCTCGCCGGCGTCGATCCCCGGCAGGCGGCGATCGTGGAGCTGCGCTTCTTCGGGGGGCTGACGGTGGAGGAGGTAGCCGAAGTGCTGGGCGTATCCAAGCGCACGGTGGAGGCCGAGTGGACCGTGGTGCGTGCGTGGCTGCGGCGCGAGCTCGGCAAAGACCACGAGCCATGAACCCCCGGCGCTATCAGCGGGTCAAGACGCTGTTCCTGGCGGCCTGCGAACTCGACGAGCAGGCCCGCGAGGTTTTTCTGGAGCAGGCCTGCGGCGCCGACGGCGATCTGCGGGCCGAAGTCGAGTCGCTGCTGGTTCATCACCGCGCGGAAACCGTGATCGAGCCGCGCGGCGCGGCCGAGGCGCCGCCCCTTCCGGCGGGCCCGACCGCCGGGGAGTCCAGGCCGAGGTTTGCTCCCGGAGACCGCCTGGGCGACCGCTATCGGGTTGTCGGTCCGCTCGGCAGCGGGGGCATGGGCGACGTCTGGCTGGCCGACGACCTGCGCCTGCACCAGAAGGTCGCGGTCAAGCTGCTGCCGCGGAGTCTGGCGTGGGCCCCCGTCTGGCGCGGGCGGCTGGAGGAGGAGGTGCGGCTTGCCCGCCGGGTGACCCACCCGCACGTCTGCCGCGTGCACGACATCGGCGAGGTCGGCCATGAAGTCTTCATCACCATGGAGTACATCGACGGCGAGGATCTCCGGTCCCTGCTCAGGCGCGTGGGCCGGCTGTCCGGCGAGAAGGCCGTCGAGCTGGGGCTGCAGATCTGCGCGGGTCTGGCGTCCGCGCACCGGCACGGGGTGCTGCACCGCGATCTGAAGCCCGCCAACATCATGGTCGACGGCCGGGGCCGGGCGCGCATCACCGACTTCGGCATCGCGGCCGTCCTGGCGCCCGACGCCGCCGGCCGCCAGCTCCTGGGGACGCCGCAGTACATGGCTCCCGAGGTGCTGGCCGGATCGCCGGCCGCCGTGAGCAGCGACATCTTCGCGCTGGGCGCGGTGCTGTACGAGATGATCACCGGCCGGCCGGCGGCCGAGGCGGCGACCGGGGCTTCGACCGGCCCAGGGGTCCGG
>CAZSYS010000083.1:0-14004 GCA_964611365.1 uncultured Planctomycetales bacterium | reverse complement strand
TTCGTGGCGCGGTGATGCGAGGCGATGGCACTCCGCCCCCGACGGCCGGCACGGCGGCCGGCCGCTACGGCGCTGCAGCGCTTCGCGTGACCCAGGCGCGAGCGGTGGTCGGACCGGCGGCGTCGCCTGGGCCCTGACGCCCGGCCCGGGAGGTCGTGGGCCGGGGGTCGGGGGTACGGGGGCCGGGGCGGCATCGGCTTGCGACCCCCCCGGCCGGCGGCTACCATGCGGCTTTCGCGGCCGGCGGATCCCCATCCGGTGGCGGACAACCGGGGCCGCGGGCGATCCACCCCTGCGCGGAGAGGCAACTGATGGACCGAGCGGAGATTCTTGGGCTCCTGGCCGATGCGGTCGAGAAGCTGGACGTCAAGGGTGTGGAGCCGCTGGTGGACCAGGCCCTGGCGGCGGGTCTGCAGCCCTCGGAGCTGCTGACCGAGGGGCTGTCGCGGGGCATGCAGCGGGTCGGCCGGGCGTTCAACTGCGGCGACATGTTCATGCCCGAGGTGCTGGTGGCCTGCGACGTGTACTTCGCGGGGCTGGCCAGGGTCCGGCCGCTGCTGGCCGCCGACGGCGACCGGCACGTGCTGGCGACGATGGTCATGGGCAACATCTACGGCGACGTGCACACGGTGGGTAAGCAGGTGGCCATGCCGGTGTTCGAGGCCAGCGGCATCCGGGTGGTCGACCTGGGCGAGGATCTGAACGACGAGGCCTTCGTGGAGGGCATCCGGAAGCACCGCCCGCAGCTGGTCGGGTTCGGCACCTACATGACCTCGACGTTCATGCACACGAAGGAGACGGTGGAGGCGATCCGCAAGGCCGGGCTGCGGGACGGGGTGCGGATCATCTGCGGGGGGCCGGCGGTGGACGCGGACGCCGCCCGGCGGATGGGCGCGGACGACGCCAGCGACGACGCCTGGCAGGGCGTGGTCAAGATGAAGCGGCTGCTGGGCCTGACGGCCTGACGGCCGCGGTGCGACCGGGCGGGACCGACCCCGGGGGAGCCGACAGCATGAGCAGAATCGTGGACGAATGGGTCAGCCGCCTGAAGGGCAAGCTGCCGCCGGTGGGCGAGATGACCCACTGGGAGCGGATGGCCGCGGCGATGCGGCTGGAGCGGACCGACCTGGTGCCCGTGGCTCCGGAGCTGGACTACTGGCAGATCACGTACGCGGGCTACAGCCACCAGGAGATCTACCACGACGTGGACAAGACCACGGACGCCTGCATCCGCACCTGGGCGGACCTGCGGACGGATGCGATCTGGATGTACGTGGACATCAGCCACCAGATCGAGAACTTCATCCCCGCCGAACGCCGTCCGCATCACTTCATCCATCGCGGCGAGAAGGACTACCTGATGTTCCGCCCGCTGGCCTCGACGCTGGACGAGGCCATCGCGATGTACGAGCGGCGGGACTACGAGAAGTACCTCGCCGACAGCCGGGCGGTGACCCACTACACGCCGCACATGCTCCAGCTGCTGGAGTTCCAGGAGAAGATGGACCGGCAGGTGCCGGTGATCGTCGGGCTGGCGACGCCGACCAACTACGCCGAGACCATCGTGGAGGTGCAGAACTTCCAGAAGTGGATGGTGACCGAGCCGAAGGAGAAGGTGCGGCACTATCTGGACCTGTGCCTGCAGGAGCGGATGGCGGCCCTGGAGTTCTACCGGGAGTACGCCGTGGGCCACGGAGCGAGGTTCTGCTGCCTGTTCGGGGG
Organism: uncultured Planctomycetales bacterium; assembly: GCA_964611365.1. Taxonomy (GTDB): domain Bacteria; phylum Planctomycetota; class Phycisphaerae; order UBA1845; family PWPN01; genus CALLOB01. The sequence goes on along the minus strand of CAZSYS010000083.1, from coordinate 12,282 downwards.
GGCGCGTACCTGGGGCCCCCGGCACCTGGAGGCCTTTGCGGACGTGGACCGGATCTTCGGCGAGGCCGCGGGGAAGATCTTCGAGCACGTTTTCTGGCATCACTGTGGCCGGAACCTGCCCGGGGCGCTACAAATGATATCGGATATTCCCGGCGTGAGGGGCGTTCAGTACGACATGCCCTATTACGGGCAGCAGGTGACCTGGCCGGAGTGGTTCGAGCAGGCCGCCCGGCTGTTCAAGGGCCGGCAGTGCGCCATGAACGCACCGACCACGCAGCTGGCCTGCCACGGCTCGGCCGACGAGGTCCGCGGCATGGTCCGGGAGTTCATCGACGCGACGCTTCCGCACACCACCGCCTGCGTGATGCCGGGATGCGAGATCGACTCGTTCTCGCCCACGGAGAACGTCAAGGCGATGATCGAGGCCGCCCGGACCCGAAGGCCCGGCTGATCCGGACGCGGGCGGTACGGGGTGTTCAGGTTCCGGCGTTTCCGCCGGGAGGCACGGGTCGCCGGCCCGCGCCGCGGGGTTCTCCTGGTTGCCGGTCTATGGGTGCCGCCACGCAGAAACTCATCGATCTGGACGTGGAGCTGGACGCCGAGGAGGTGCTTCGGACGATGGGCTGCCGGCCGGGCCACACCCTGCGGGCCGAGCACCGGCTGCTGATGGACCGGCTGCTGTCCGAGGCCCGCCCGGCGATGTCTGCCCGCGCGGTCTACACGATCGCCGACGTCGAGCATATCGGCGAATGCGAGCTTCGCCTGCGGGAGTGCCGCCCGATCCGGGGTCCGATCGCCTCCTTCCTGAAGCCCTCGCGGCGGGTGGTGGCGTTCGTAGCCACCATCGGCGAGGCCGTCGAGCGGATGGCCGACGAGCGTTTCCAGGCCGGGGACAAGCTCGGGGGCTACACGCTGAACGCCATCGGCTCGGCGGCCGCGGACGCCGCCGTGGACGCCCTGGCCGACGCCATCTACTTTTCGGATCTGGGTCCGGACGAGGCCCTGACCCCTCCGTTCAGCCCCGGCTACTGCGGGATGCCGCTGGAGGAGCAGCTTTCCATCTTCTCCATCGTCCAGGCCGCCCCGATCGGCGTCCGGCTGCTGCCCTCGATGATCATGAAGCCGCTCAAGAGCGTTTCAGGGCTGATCGGCATCGGCCCCAACGTCGAGATCGAGGCCAGGGGCGTGCCCTGCCAGTGGTGCGAGCTGACTTCCTGCCGGATGCGGCGCACAGCGCACTGAAAGCCCCGACGGCGGAGCGTTCACGACTTGCTGGATCCGCCCCGGCGGGGGCAGCACCGGTGCTGCGGTCAGCCGCCGCGACCCTCGATTTTCGCCCAGGCATCCTTGAGCGTGACGGTGCGGTTGAAGACCGGCCTGCCCGGGGCGCTGTCGGGATCGATGCAGAAGTAGCCCTGCCGCTCGAACTGGAAGCGGCTGCCGGCCGGGGCCTCCGCGGCCGACGGCTCGACCAGGCAATCCGGAAGGATCTGCAGCGAACCGGGGTTGAGGTTGGCCAGCCAGTCGCCGCCCTCGGGCACATCGTCCGGGTCGGGCTTGAGGAACAGGTGGTCGTAGAGCCGGACCTCGGCGGGGCGGGCCTGCCCGGCCGAGACCCAGTGGAGCGTGGACTTGACCTTCCGGCCGTCGGGGGCGTCCCCGCCGCGGGTGGCCGGATCGTAGGTGCAGTGGACCTCGGCGATCTCGCCGGTGGTCGGGTCGCGGACCACGCCGGTGCAGGTCACCAGGTAGGCGTAGCGCAGCCGCACCTCCCGGCCGGGGGCGAGCCGGTAGTACCTGGGGGGCGGGCTCTCGCGAAAGTCGTCCTGTTCGATATACAGCTCCCGGGAGAACGGCACACGGCGGGTGCCGGCGGAGGGGTCTTCGGGGTTGTTGATCGCCTCGAGCTGTTCGACCTGCCCGGCCGGGTAGTTGTCGATCACCAGCTTCAGCGGCCGCAGCACGGCCATGACCCGCGGCGAGCGGCGGTTGAGGTCGTCGCGGAGGCAGTGCTCCAGCAGGGCGATGTCCACGACGCTGTCGTACTTGTTCACTCCGATGCGGCGGCAGAACTCGCGGATGGCCTCGGGGGTGCAGCCGCGGCGGCGCAGGCCGCTGATGGTCGGCATCCGGGGATCGTCCCAGCCGCGGACCAGCCCCTCCCGGACCAGCTGCAGGAGCCTGCGCTTGCTCATCACCGTGTAGGTCAGGTTGAGCCGGGCGAACTCGATCTGGCGCGGGTGGTAGATGCCCAGGGTCCGGCAGAACCAGTCGTACAGCGGGCGGTGGTTTTCGAACTCCAGCGTGCAGATCGAATGGGTGATGCCCTCGATGGAGTCGGACTGGCCGTGGGCGAAGTCGTACATCGGGTAGATGCACCAGCGGTCGCCGGTACGGGGGTGGGTCGCGCGAAGGATGCGGTAGAGCACCGGGTCGCGGAGGTTGAAGTTGGGCGAGGCCATGTCGATCCGGGCGCGGAGGGTCCGGGATCCGTCGGGGAACTCGCCGTTCTTCATGCGTTCAAACAGGTCGAGGTTTTCTTCCACGCTGCGTTTGCGGCCGGGGCTTTCGATGCCCGGCTCGGTGGGCGTGCCGCGGGTCCTGCGGATCTCCTCGGGCGACAGGTCGCACACGTAGGCCTTTCCGTCACGGATGAGCTGGAGGGCCCAGGTGTAGAGCTGATCGAAGTAATCCGAGGCGTAGTATTCGTGCTCGCCCCAGTCGAAGCCCAGCCAGCGGACGTCCTGCTTGATGGCGTCGATATACTCCTGCTCTTCCTTGGTGGGGTTGGTGTCGTCGAAGCGCAGGTGGCAGCGGGCCTCGGTCGCCCGGTCGCGGTACTCCAGGGCCAGCCCGAAGTTCAGGCAGATGCTCTTGGCATGGCCGATGTGGAGGTATCCGTTGGGCTCGGGGGGAAAACGGGTGATCACCCGTCCGCCCCATCGGTTGGTGCGCAGATCCTCGTTGATGATGTCCTGGATGAAGTGAGTCGATTCCTTGGCCGGTTGCGTGCCGCTCATGTCGAAGTCATCCGTGGGTTCAAATCCGGGGCCCATGGCCAGGCACGGCCCCGGGGTGGCGGGGATTATACACCGTCCGGCGGCGGCCCGCCTGATGCGGCAGGAAGCCCGCAAGACGGGGCGTTGACCGGCTGGACGGCGGCGTCGATGCCGGGTGCGGTTCGTCCACTCGATCCGGGCGTATTCCGGTCCAGCCGGCGGATCAGGACCCTGGCATCGGGCTGAAAGCTTTCAATTTGGCTGCATTGCGGTTTTCTGGCAAGCGATGCGGCCTCTTTGGGGCACTTACCCCGGCGGGCGTGACACGGAGGACACGCGCGTGTGCGCCGTGCTGCCGCGACAGGTCGGCGCAGATCCGGCGGTTCTGCGTTCGCCCGCCTCTGCGGGTGAATGCGGATATGGGGTTTCTACCCTCGCAGAACGGGTAAGGTAAATGCCGTAATACTCCCTGCGGTCCATGCCGAGAGTAGCGGGCCGGCCGGCGGCCTTTCCCGGGGTCGGCCGAACCCGGCTCGGGCCGGCTCGCAGGGGGATCGGGGGGGATGCGGTGGGAGGAAAACGGATGTTGCTCCGACCGATTCTCGATGTCATCGATCCCGGGGGGGAACTGCCACGGCTGCTGTCGACGGCGATCCGGATGGAAGCGATCGCCGTCCGCTGGCATCGCGACGTGGACGAGTGGCTTGAGCGGAGGCAGGAGCTTCCAGAGCAGGATGCCGCCGAGGCACCGGGCTGCCTGGTGCTGAAGGTGATGGACCCCGGGCTGGAAGCTCTGGACCCCTACCTGCGGCTGAAGGCCCGTCATCTGGACAGGCCGGTGATCATCGTCAGCCGGCATGGCAATCCGGCGCTGGCGGTGGCGAGTTTCAAGCTCAAGGCCTTTGATTATTTTTCCGAGCCGGTCGCGACCGCGGCGCTGGTTTCCTCGATCAAGGCCGCCCTGCGACGTCAGCGGGTGGCGGCCGGGCCGCGGATCCCCTCGCCGATGCCGGTGCGTCGGGCAAGTCGAGTCTGACTGCGTTTCCCCCGTCCGTCGCTTCGAGGGCATCCGGTCGGTCGTTGACTGACCGCGGTTGCGCCTTGCCGGCGGGTGCGGGCGGCCCGGGACCACCGCAGGCTCCTTTCTTTTGAACGAAAGATCATTTCCACAAGTAACTTGGAGGCGAGACGGAATGCCGTCGCGAGGTGATCGGATCGCCTCATACGTTGGATTCCGCGGCGTGGCAGGTCGCAGTGATCGGCCGGCGTGTCGGCGCGGACGGATGCAGGTCTCGTCCGCGGGCGGGTAACGGTCGGGGATCCGGGGGCGATTCGGTCGGCCGGGAGACCGAGCATCATCGGATTGGCGCCGGTTCCTGCGAGCCGGGGGCGGGAGGTCGCATTGAAGCGGAAAGGGCGCGGGTATGTTAGACTACCGCCGATCCGGACGGCGGCCGGGGCGTCGGGCACGGCCGATCCGGAGCGAGCGGGTCCTGGGCCGTTTCGAGAAGGAGCAGACGGGCATGCAGGATGTCATTGTGCGGGCATGGCGGGCGGGGCTGGCGGTGATGGTGGCGGCGGCCACGGCGGGCGCCGCGGGCGCCGAGGGTGGCGGCTCTACGGAGATCGTCATCGACGGATCCACGACGGTCGGGCCGATCGCCAAGGCCTTCGCCGAGCACTACATGAAGGAGCACCCGGGTGTTTCGATCACCGTGAGCGAGTCGGGCAGCGGCAACGGGGCCAAGAGCCTGATCAACGGGGTGTGCCAGATCGCGGCGATGTCGCGTTTCATGCATGACACGGAGATCAAGGCGGCGGTGGAGAAGCAGATCCTGCCGGTGCCGCACGCGGTGGCGATCGACGGCATCGCGATCGTGGTGCACCCGGCCAATCCGGTGAAGGATCTGAAGCTCGAGCAGATCCGGGACATCTACGCCGGGCGGATCACGAACTGGAACCAGGTGGGCGGTCCGAACACGAAGATCGTGGTCATCGGGCGGGAGAGCAACAGCGGGACGTTCGAGTCGTTCCAGTCGCTGGTGATGAAGGGCGAGAAGATCGGGTCGTCGGTCGAGTCGGTGGGCAGCAACGGAGCGATCCGCCAGCGGGTGCAGTCCACGCCGGCGGCGATCGGGTACGTGGGTCTGGGCTTCGCGGACCGGACGGTGAAGGCGCTGGCGGTGAACGGGGTGACCTGTGAGCGGCAGACGGTGCTGACCGGGCGTTACCCGGTGGGTCGGCCGCTGTTCCTGTTCACCAACGGCTATCCGGAGCTGGGTTCCCATCTCCACGCGCTGGTGACGCTGCACCTGCACAAGAAGGGGCAGGAAATCGTCGAGGCGCTGGGTTACGTCCCCTTGACGGATTACTGACGGCCGGATCGCGGTGGCGGGTGCGGTCGAGGGGATGCCGGCCCGAGCCGTTCCGCGGCGGCGAGGGAGTTTGCGTTTGGACGCCTGCCCGACGATTCGACGACCCAGCCTGGTGGCCAGCCGCCGGAGGGGCCGCGTGGCGCGGCTGGCCTCGCTGGCGGGGCACGCGCTTCTTTTTCTGATCGCGTCGAGTTCGGCGTTCATCGTCCTGTTCATCTTCTACTTCATCATCCGCGACGCGATCCCGTTTTTCCGGTTGAGGGGACTGGCGGAGTTCTGCACCGGGCTGGACTGGCACCCCTCGAGTGCCCCGCCGGCGTTCGGGGCGCTGCCGATGTTCTACGGCAGTGCGATCGTGACGCTGGGGGCGGTGTGCGTGGCGGTTCCGGTAGGGGTTGTGGCGGCGATCTGCCTGAGCGACATTCTTCCGTTCGGGCTCCGGCAGGTGGTCAAGCCGGTGATTGAGCTGCTGGCGGCGATTCCGTCGGTGGCCTTCGGCTTTTTCGCCCTGGTGGTGCTGGCCCCGCAGCTTCAGAGCCACGGGGGGCGGATCCTGGCGGTGGCGGCCTGGCTGATCGGGCTGCCGCTGGCGGTGCTGCTGGCGGTGATCGCCGGGGACCTGGCCGCGGGGGCGACCGGCGGTCGGGCGCGGCGGCTAGTCCGGGCGGTGACGGCCCCGGGCCTGCTGGTTCTGGCCGTGGCGGGCCTGTGGCTCCTGGGCCACCGCCTGGCGGGGCTGGAGATCTCCAGCGGCACCAACGCCCTGAACGTATCGATCATCCTGGGAATCATGGCTTTGCCGACGGTGGTCAGCGTGTCGGAGGACGCGCTGCAGGCCGCCGGCCGGGAGCTGAGGGAGGGGGCCTACGCTCTGGGGGCCACGCGGGCGGAGACCATGCTGCGGGTGGTGATTCCGGCGGCGGCCAGCGGCATCTGCGCCGCGGTGATCCTGGGCATCATGCGGGCGGTGGGCGAGACGATGGTGGTCTGGATGGCCTCGGGGAACGCCGCGCAGATTCCCTCGCCCTGGTGGGACCTCCTGCAGCCGGTGCGGACGCTGACCGCCACGATCGCCGGCGAGATGGGCGAGGCCGACCACACCACGGCCTCGGCGCGTTACAGCGTGCTGTTTGCCATGGCCTTGTGTCTGCTTTCGATATCCTACGTCTTCAACCTGGCCAGCGAGCGGGTGGTCCGCCGCGGATCCAGGGGGAGCAGGGCGCAACGTGCAGCGCGGGTCTCGAAAACTGGTTGACCGGGCTTTTACCGGCGTGGGCCTGGTCTCGATCGTTCTGCTGGCGGCGGCGCTGGTGATCCTGCTGTGGCCGATTGTGCTGCGCGGGCTGGGGGCGTTCGTGTTCCGGGGAACGGTGGAGCACCGCCGGATGCTGCTGGAGCAGTTCGGGCGCGGGGACGGCGTCGCCCTGCAGCGGGAGCTGGCCGAGGCCCGGGCGGCCCGGGAACCCCTGTACGGGATGATTGCGGCCTTTGAGCGGGAGATGGAGCAGGCCGGCCCGGCCGGGCGGCGGACGATGGGCGAGTCGCTGGAGGGGCTGAAGGGGGCCCTGCGCGAGCTTCTGGGCCCCTTGCCGGGCGAGGCCGAACCGGCGCTGCTGCGACAGCGTTTCGGGCAGACCCGCTGGGACCGTGCGCAGATCAAGCTGCAGGGCGTGCTGTCGAGGGAGGAATACGACTACTCGGACCCGACGGTGATGGGCCGCAAGGTTCTGGTGCCGCGGGTGAACGAGTTCCGGGGCACGGCGCTGGAGCCGCTGTTCGAGCGTCTGGCGGCGGACCTGGAGGCGATGCTGCGGCCGCGCTGGACGTTCTACTGGGGGTTCCTGTTCGACGGTTCGCGGGACGCGCACTTTTTCGGGGGCATCTGGGCGGAGCTGCTGGGCACGATCTACCTGACGGTGGGGGCGGTGCTGTTTGCGGTTCCGATGGGCGTGGTGTCGGCGATCTACCTGGTGGAATACGCCCGGGAGGACTCGCGGCTGGTGCGGCTGCTGCGGACGTGCATCAGCACGCTGGCGGGGGTGCCGAGCATCGTGTTCGGGCTGTTCGGGCTGGCCTTCTTCATCAACACGCTGCACGTTTCGCCCTCCAAGAGCGTGCTGGCCGGCTCGCTGACGCTGGCGGCGCTGATTCTGCCGCTGGTGATCCGTTCGGCGGAGGAGGCGCTGCGGGCCGTTCCGTACACCTACAAGGAGGCCTCGCTGAGCCTGGGGGCGGGCCAATGGCGGACGGTGGCGACGGTCATCCTTCCGGCGGCTCTTCCGGGGATTCTGACGGGGGTGGTCATCAGCATGGGTCGTGCCGCGGGGGAGACCGCCCCGATCATCTTCACGGCGGCGGTGAGCGTGGGGCAGCCGCTGGCGGTTTGGGAGGCGTTCACGCGGCCGACGCCGGCTCTGCCCTGGAACATCTACAACCTCTGCTCGGAGCACCAGGCGGTGGACGAGATCCGCCACGTGCAGTACGGCATGGTGCTGACGCTGGTGGCCCTGGTGCTGCTGCTCAACTCCGCGGCGATCTTTCTTCGGGCGAGGATTTCCGGCAGACTGAGGGGCTGAGGGCATGGTGGTCGCCAGCGAGAAGGGAGCCGCACGCGTGAATCCGTCCGTCCCGGTGCCGAACGTGCCGCCGTCGGACCGCAGCCCGGCGGACCCGGCCCCGTCGCCGGCGGCCGGGCCGATCCACGTGGCGGCGGAGGCTTTCTCGGTCTTTTACGCCGACGTGGAGGCGGTGCGGTCGGTGACGCTGGCGATTCCGTCGGGGCGGGTGACGGCGATCATCGGCCCCAGCGGATGCGGCAAGAGCACGCTCCTGCGGGCCATCAACCGCATGAACGACCTGATCCCGGGCTGCCGGGTTTCCGGCCGGCTGACGCTGGACGGCGAGGACGTGTACGGTCCGCAGATCGACGTGACCGCGCTTCGCCAGCGGGTGGGGATGGTCTTTCAGAAGCCCAATCCGTTTCCCAAGTCGGTGTTTGACAACGTGGCCTTCGGCCCGCGGATCCACGGCGTCCGGGGCAAATCGGAGCTGGAGGCCGTCGTGGAGCGCAGCCTGCGGCGGGCGGCGCTGTGGAACGAGGTCCAGGACCGCCTGCACGAGAACGCCCTGGGGCTTTCCGGCGGGCAGCAGCAGCGGCTGTGCATCGCCCGGGCCCTGGCGGTCCAGCCGGAGCTGCTGCTGATGGACGAGCCGACGTCGGCCCTGGACCCGATCGCGGCCAGCCGGATCGAGGACCTGATCGACGAGCTGCGGGGGGAATACACGGTGATCATCGTCACGCACAACATGCAGCAGGCCGCGCGGGTGTCGGACCTGACCGCGTTCATGTACATGGGCGAACTCGTCGAGTTCGACGCGACCAGCCGGCTGTTCACCAGCCCGAGCCAGGCGCGGACGCAGGACTACATCACCGGCCGTTTCGGGTGAAGCCATGACCGCGCACTTCGTCAATCTCCTGGACGAGCTTCTGCGCCGCTCGCTGCGCATGGCCAGCGCCGTCGAGCACATGCTCGCGGAGGCCTGCGACGCCGCCAGGCGTCTGGACGCCGCGATGGCCCAGCGGATCATCGACCGCGACCGCGACGTGGACGAGGAGGAGGTGGCGATCGAAACCGAGACCCTCCGGCTGATGACGCTGTTTCAGCCGATGGGCGCGGACATGCGGCAGCTGTGCACCATTCTGAAGGTCAACAGCGACCTGGAGCGCATCGCGGACTGCGCGGTGAACATCGCCCAGCGGGTCTACCACGTCGCCCCGGGGGTCATGGAGGAGCTCGGGGACGACCTCGATGACCTCTACCCGGCCGTGCGGCGGATGCTGCAGGACGTGCTGCACGCCTACGCGAAGGTGGACGTGGCCGGGGCCCAGGCGATCCGGGCCCAGGATGCGGTCGTGGACGCCCTCTACGGGCAGTTCATCCAGAAGGCGGTGAGCCGGGCGGCCGGTCAGGCCCCGGAGATGCTGGCGGCCTACATGGACGTCCTTTCGATCGCCAAGAACCTCGAGCGGATCGCCGATCACGCGACGAACATCGCCGAGGACGTGATCTACCTGGGCACCGGCCGGATCGTGCGTCACTCGATCCCCTGAGGCAGACGACCTTATCGGTCCGGCCTCTCCCGAAAGCGGGCGGGGAAGGCCGCGTCCTGCGCCGCGCCGGCCCCGGTCCCGCGTCCGGTCCGCGGGATTCGTCTTGCAACCGGCCTCCGGGGCCGCTACGATGAAGGGACCTTTGCCGCCCCGGCGGGGAGGGAGAAGCGGGCGGCGCGTTCGGTGGTCGCACGGGCGGGGGGGCGCCGGCCGGCCGCGTCGGTCATATCGCCGGAGCCGCCCCCGTCCCGAAACCCCCGCCGCGCGGCCGATTCGACGAGGCACGTGCCGGGCATGAAAGTCGCGCTGGTCTTCAATCCCTTCTCCTACAAGCTGCACGAGGAGAATCTGCGCATCGTGCAGCGTTATTTCGGGCTGTTTCCGCCGCTGTCGCTGGCCTGGGTGGCGGCCATCGCCGAGCGGGCCGGGCACGAGGCGATGATCATCGACGCCCGCACGCTGCAGCTGACCCCCGACGAGGTGCTCCGTCGCCTCAAGCAGGAACGCCCCGACATTCTGGGCTTCATGATGACCACCTACATGTTCCGGGAGACGCTGGACTGGATCCGCTATCTCAAGGGCGGGCTGGGCGGCATTCCGGTCATGATCGGCGGCTACAACCTGCGGGTCTACCCGACCGAGTCGGTGGCCGCGCCGGAGATTGATTTCGGCTGCTTCAATTCCGCGTACCACACGGTGCCGCGGCTGCTGGAGGAGCTGGAGAGCGGACGGCGCCGCTTCGACGAGGTTCCCGGCCTGATCTACAAGCGCAACGGCGAGCTGGTGCAGACTCCCTACGGCCCGGAGCCGGATTTCGACGCCTACCCCAACCCGGCCCGGCACCTGCTGCCCAACGAGCTGTATGCCGAGTTCCCCACCGAGCGGAAGAACTTCACCGTGATGGTGACCAGCAAGGGTTGCCCGATGGCCTGCATCTTCTGCGAAGCGGGCCAGACCCGGTACAACCCGCGCAGCGTGGCGAAGGTCGTGAACGAGATGGAGGAGTGCCGGAACCGCTTCGGCATCCGCGAGATCGACATCTTCGACTACGAGTTCCTGATCAACCGCAAGCGGGCCCTGGCGATCTGCCGGGAAATGCAGCAGCGCAGGCTGGACGTGCTCTGGGCCTGCCGGGCCCGGATCGACTCGGTCGACGAGGAGCTGCTCACCGAGATGAAGGCCGCCGGCTGCGGGCGGATCTACTACGGCATCGAATCCGGGGACGAGGAGATGCTCCGGCGGGTCAACAAGGGCATCACCCTCGAGCAGATCCGCGAGACCATCCACCTGACGCGCCGCAAGGGGATCCGGTCGCTGGGCTTCTTCCTGATCGGCAGCCCCGGCGAGACCCGGGCAACGATCCGCAAGACGCTCCGCTTTGCCCGCTCGCTGCCGCTGGACTACGTGCAGTTCTCCAAGACCACGGCCAAACCGCTGACCTCGCTGTGGCGCGACCTGGTCCGCGAGAGCGGCTACGACTACTGGCGGGAGTACATCCTGGGCAACGCCGAGGAGGCGGTTCTGCCCCGGCCCTGGACGGAGCTGAGCAACGAGGAGATCGACGAGATCGCCCGCAAGGCCTACATCCGGCACCACTCCCGCCCGTTCTTCCTGCTGCGGCACACGCTGCAGGTGCGGTCCTTCAGCGAATTCAAGCGCAAGTTCCTGGCCTTCGTGGAGATGTGCCTGCGGCAGGAACGCGTCTCGCGCAAGGATCACGCCTTCAAGTGCTACGGGGAGGACAAGGGCAAGCTCGACTGGTACAAGAAGATCTCCAAGTGGAGCACGACGTACTGAGGCCGCGCCGGCCGGCGGGCGGTCGGGAACCGGACCCCGCCGCCGGAGGATGGCGGGCGGAATCGGGGCGTATGCGGGTCACACTGGTATACCGGGGCCGTTACTGGGTGCGCCAGGCGCTGGAGCTGGAGACGCTCGCGGCCCTGCTGCGCCGCGGCGGGCACCGGGTGTCGTTCGTGTACGACCCGGATGCCTTCGGACTGTCCGACAACGTGCTGCAGATCGCGCTGCTGGCCCGGCTGCTGTCGGATCCGGGCCGGATCGCCCGCCGGGTGATCGAGAGCCGCCCGGACGCGGTGCTGGTCAGCGTGCTCCCGGGCACCGCCGCCTGGGCCCGCGACCTGGCCGGGCGGATCAGGCAGGCCTGCGGCGTCCGGGTGCTTTTCGCGGGCCTGCACCCCACGCTGGCCCCCGAGGCCCTGATCGGCGACGGCTGCGCGGACGCGGTCATCGAGGGCGAGGTCGAGAACGTCATCCTGCCGCTGCTGGAGGCCCTGGACCGGGGATCGGACCTCGCGGCGGTGGGCAACGTCTGGTGCCGCCGCGACGGCCGGGTGCTCCGCGGGCCCCGGGCGGAGCTGGTGGACCTGGACGCCCTGCCGCTGCCGGACAAGGAGCTATTCAGCCCCTACGTGTCGCACCGTTTCAGCTACGCGGCCATGGTCAGCCGCGGCTGCCCCTATCAATGCACCTACTGCGAGGAGACCTGCGCCCGCCGGCTCTACGGACCCGGCTACTTCCGCCGCAAGCGCGTCGACACGGTCATGGCCGAGCTGGCTGCCGGCCGCAGACGCTACCGTTTCCGGGAGGTGATCTTCAAGGATTCCTACCTCACCGGCAGCAAGGCCTGGCTGGCCGATCTGATGGACCGCTACCGGAGCGAGATCGGCGTACCCTTCAAGTGCTTCTGTACCATCGACGGCTTCGACGCCCGGACGGCCGCGCTGCTCAAGAAGGGCGGATGCTACGCGGTCGAGTTCGGGCTCCAGACCTGGAACGA
>CAZSYS010000082.1:5990-14170 GCA_964611365.1 uncultured Planctomycetales bacterium | reverse complement strand
GCGGACTCATGCGCACGGCCGGCACGGAGGCCGGCCGCTGCGGCGCTTCGCAGGCCCGGTGCGATGGGGTGCCCTCCACGCCGCCAAGGCCCGGGTCGACTTCATGGGTGTCTCTGATTGGCCTCTCTTATTGGCCTCGATGCCGCTGCGGATTGAAGAGCCGACCGCCGCTGTGGCGGGCGAAAAGCCGCCTTGCACGAAACGGATCCACACCGGCACGCCAGACACGTTCCGCCGCGCGGCGGGAACCGTCGGAACCGGTTCCCCCGGCCATCACATCCACCGCCGCCTCCGCATGCCGCCCTTCATCAGGGCAAAGCCCAGCAACGCCGGGAGCATCATGACCGGGCCTCCGGCTCCGCAGGCTCCCGCGCCGCACTGGGGGGGTGCAGCCTGCCCCTCGTCGGCGGGCGGAGTCTGTCCGGCATCGCCTCCCGGCTGGGGGCAGCCGTTGAGTTCCGGCAGACCCGCGGCCGCCGGGCACGCATCCACGCAGTCCGCCACGGCATCACCGTCGGAATCCGTGTCGGCGATGCCGCAGCCGCAGATGCCCGCGGCGGTCTTGGCCGGGTCGGCCGGGCAGCCGTCCAGGCAGTCGGCCGTGCCGTCGGCGTCGCCGTCGGCATCGCTCACGCTGCAGCCGCAGATGCCCGCGGCGGTCTTAGCCGGGTCGGCCGGGCAGCCGTCCAGGCAGTCGGCCGTGCCGTCGGCGTCGCTGTCGGTATCGCTCACGCCGCAGCCGCAGATGCCGGGGTCGAACTTGGCCGGATCGTCCGGGCAGTTGTCGTAGGGGCATCCGTCGGCGTCCACCGGCTGGCCGGCGGGGCTTGCCGGGCAGAGATCGCTGCAGTTATTCACGCCGTCGGCGTCCTCGTCGGGCGGGGCGGCCAGCACCGGGTCGGTGTCGACCTGGCCGACGGAGAGAACCGCCAGGGCGCCGAAGAAGTTGTTCTCGGCGTCGATGCGGTGTGCCGCGTCGCCGGCCACGTTGTGGATGCCGGTGGCGGTGACGCCGGAGAAGTCATTGAAGTTGGCCTCGACGAACGACGTGTCCAGGATGTTCTGGACCCCCAGGCCGGTGGCGGCCCCGCCGATGCAGTTGTGGACGACGGAGACCTCCGCTCCGCTGCTGATGGCGTTGGTGTTCTCCGTGAAGTTGATTCCGGCGGTCGCACCGCTGCCGAGGAAGCGGTTGGACCGGATGCCTACGACCGAGCCCCAGACCTCGCCTCCGATCAGCAGGCCGGTATCGGTGAACCCGGTGACGTTGTTCCTCTCGAATGTGGCGATCGAACCTGCGCTGATGTCGTCGGCCAGGTCGTAATGGATGCCGAACTTCGCGCCGGTCAGGCGGTTGTCATGGCAGAGGAGCTCGGACCCGTCGCTGGTGTCTCCGGCGAAATACACCGACGCCTCGGTGAAGCCGGCGATGCGGTTGCGGAGGAGTTCGAAGCGGCTGCCGTTGTGGGCCACCTGGAACGCATAAACGCCGTAGGTGGTTCCGCCGGGCAGGCCGTTGACCACGTTGTCGGCGATGATCTGGCTGCTGCCGTCCTGCGCACCCTCCACCAGAATCCCGTAGCCCTTAAGTGCGCCGCCGCCGTCCGGGTCCCGGATCCCGTCGATGCGGTTGCCCGTCACGACGCTGGACGATCCACCGTCGGCCGGATCGGCAAGGTTGATCCCCCGCTGATCGGTGAGGCCGGCGGTTGCCGTCAGGAGGTTGCTGTGAATCACCAGACTGGAGCCGTAGGTCAGGTTGCCGATCAGGATCCCGTCGCTGGTGAAGTCGCTGAAGGTGTTCCCCGCGATGGTCGCGACGCTGCCGTAATCCACGCCGGAAGGCGATCTCAGGCCGCTGGCGGCGCCGATGAGTGCCCCGGCGAAGACGTTGTCGGTCACGGTCGCATCGGATCCGTCATACCCCAGATAGTCGGCGCGGAATCCGGTGTCGGTGAAGCCGCTGAAGCGGTTCCCCGTGACCACCGCCGTGGCCCCGTCCGTGAAGCCGTCATCGGAGTAGAACCCGTACCCGGCAAAAGCCGCGTGGGCGGTGAAAACGTTGCCGGTCAGCGTCAGCCGGCCTCCGTCATACACGCTGTCATTGTAGAATCCGTAGGAAGGGGCCTGGTTGCCGAAACCGGTGATCTGGTTGTTCGTGAAGGTGGCCGACGACCCGCCGTAAATCTGGTAGGTATAGATGCCGTAGGTCGCCCCTGCGGGCTGAGCGGTGCCGACGTTGCCGTCCGCCGACAGAATCCCATCGTAGTAGACCTCGTTGATATACAGGGCGGCAATGTTGAAACCGTTGATGGTATTGGCGCTCACGGTCGCTTCCGACTGATAAACTGTGTAGTCGAGGTAGATCCCGTAGTCGCCGCCTGTGGCCGGCAGTCCCGTGAGGCGGTTGTCGCGGATCGTGACCCGGGACCCCTGGTCGCTGCCGCCCACGTAGATGCCCGTGTCGACGAAGTTCGTGGCCGTGTTGTTGACCACATCCACGGAGGAGCCGTACTCGGCGTAGTCGATCAGGATGCCGTAGTCGGCGCCGCCCGCGGCGCCCCCAAGCGTGTTGCCTTCGATGGTCACCTGGCCGGCGGCATAGGCGTCACTTTCGTTCACGCCGGCATACTCGAAGCCGCTGACGGTGTTGTTGCGCACCACCGTCCGGGACCCGTACGCAGTGTAGGTGTAGATGCCGTAGCCGGTTCCGCCGGCGTACATCGAGATGCTGTTGCCGTCCAAGGTGGCCGTCGAGCCGACATCGATTTCGAAGCTGATGCCGTAATCGTCCACCCCGGAAATCGTGTTCCCGTCGATCAGCGCGCTGCTGTTGTCACTGATCTCGCAGTCCAGGCCCGTGGACGCGGTGGTTCCGTTGCCGGTGAAGACCGAATTGGAGATTGTCACCTCGCTGTCGCCGCTGGCATAGAGGACTGACCCATCGTCGCGGAAGTTGCTGAATGCGGCGTTCAGGACCCTCAGGCTGCTGTGATCCTGCACGTCGACTGAAAGGCCGTCGTCAACCTCCGCGAAGGTCGTTCCATCAACCGTCACCGTCGAAGTATTGGTCACCCTGGAGGCGAAGCGGAGCCCCCCGTCAGCGCCGGCCGCGCCCGTGAAACTGCCGCCGAGGACCTGAACGGCGGTCTTGTGGATGTCCTCCCCGAAAAGAATGCCGTATTCCATGAACTCCGTCCCGGTCAGGTTCAGCAGATCGATGGTGCAGTCGTTGGCCGAAACATTGGTGTTCAGGCCGCCGCCGGGATTGCTGAAGTGGAAGTAGATGCATGTCTTGAAGCCGAAGGCCCCGCCGTTCTTCCCGAACGTGCATTCCTGCACCACCAGACGGGCGTTGGTCAGATTCTTGTTGACCAGAATGCCCTCGTCCGTCGCGTTTCCGGTCAGAATGCAGTTCCGGATGGTGATCGTCGTCGGCGTTAGGGGAGAGCTGGCGGCTTCGCCGGTGATCCGGACGGCGCAGTTGCCGCTGAAGGGCACCGCGGCCGGTCCCGCGTCCAGCTGGTTGATGGTAAATCCCTGCTGCGGGCCGCCGATGGTCACCCCGGGCACGGTGATGCGCACGACGGGTACGTCGTTCACGTTGCTCTGGATGGTGGTCACGGCGCCGCCGCCGCTGGATATGATCGTCAGACCGGGCTTGTTCACCAGGATGTTCTGGTTGTACACGCCCGGAGCGACCACGATGGTCTCGCCGGCCGGGGCGGCGTTGATCGCCGCCTGGATGGTCGGCTGGTCGGCCGGAACGTTGATGATCGCCGCCGCAGGCCATGCTGCCGCGCCCAGGCTCGCCAGAGCAAGGAGCATCGCCGGCGACCGGGGGACGCCTTGCCGTGGACTCTTGGAATGGGCTGCATGGGTCTGCATCGGATCTCTCGGCATGATGTGTCTCCTGAATCGTTGGGCGTCTCGATTCCCCCCGTCGCGGCGGGTTCGGCTGCACCGCAACGCTCGCGGCGTCAACGGCTATTGTAGCAAGCTGCCCGGCGATCGACTAGACGGGAAAAAAGACACTCCGGCTGCTTTTTTCGAAAGGAGTCGCTCTTCACGAAAGATGGAGCTTTCCATGGACAGGCACAGTTGAGGTGGATGTGCCGGCTTCTGAGGACACCTGCCGGCCTGCCGACACACTCAAGACGGACTCAACCCGACCTCGTCGAGCCGAAACCGCGACGCGCATCCCGATCACGGGACGGAATCCCTCCGTCCGGCCGGACCGGTCCATCGATCGCCTGCCCGGTGTCGCCGGGCGGACGACCTCTGCTTCCCGCTTGACTGACGCGGGTGTTTTGCGGCCACGCCCGCCATGCGGGATCTCGGACCTTCCGGTCGGCCAGCCGGCGCCGATGCCGGGGGGGCGCCCGTCGCCTTCGCCCGCTGCCAGACGGACAACGGTTGCCGGTTCACTGCGATCACAAGACCCGCCAGGCGATGATCCGGCGATGTGCGATCACGCTACGCACGGCACGTCAGGAGCACTCCCCGGAACCGCGGTCTCCGCCGGGGGCGGGCCCTCCAGCCAGCTCCCCCTCAGAGCCGCCCGGACCTGCCGCACACCGCTCAACGCGCCGCCGCGCATGGACGGCCCGGGCAGTCCCCGGTACCCTGTCTCCCGCTCGGCCTTCGTCCCCCGCTCGGCCTTCCGGGGTGGCCGGCTGCCGAATCCGCTCTCCCCGATGCCGCGGCGGATCCCGGCTCTTGGCGGCCCGGAGGGCTTCATGTCACCTAACCGTATTCCGTGGATGGTCCTGGCGGGCATGCTGTGTGCCGGTCCGGCGACCGGGCAACAGGCCCGCCCCAACATCCTCCTGATCCTGGCCGACGACCTGGGGTACGGAGATGTCGGCTGCTACGGGGCGACCGCCATCCGGACGCCCAACATCGATCGTCTCGCGGACGAGGGTATCCGTTTCCTGGACGCCCATGCCCCGGCCGCGACCTGCACGCCCTCGCGCTACGCGATGCTCACCGGCGAGTACGCCTGGCGACGCAGGGGAACCGGCGTCCTGCCCGGCGACGCCGGGCTGATCATCGAGCCCGGTCGGACGACGCTCGCTTCGCTGCTGCGCAAGGCCGGCTACACCACGGGCGTCGTCGGCAAATGGCATCTGGGGCTGGGCCTAGGCGACCTGGACTGGAACGGCCGGATCGCCCCCGGCCCGCTGGAGATCGGCTTTGACTATTGCTTCCTGATCCCGGCCACCGGCGACCGGGTGCCCTGCGTGTACGTCGAGGATCACCATGTCGTCGGTCTGGATCCCGCCGACCCCATCCGGGTGAGCTACGACGAACCCGTCGGCGACGAGCCGACCGGCAGGGATCACCCCGAACAGCTCAAAATGCTCCCCAGCCACGGCCACGATCAGACCATCGTCAACGGGATCAGCCGCATCGGGTACATGAGCGGCGGCAAGGCGGCCCGCTGGGTCGATGAGGACATGGCCGACGTGATCACCGCCAGGGCCGTCCGCTTCATCGAGCGCAACCGGAGCCGGCCCTTCTTCCTCTACTTCGCCGCGCACGATATCCACGTGCCCCGCGTGCCCCACCCCCGCTTCGCCGGCAGGAGCGGCCTGGGCCCGCGCGGCGATGTGATCCTGCAGTTCGACGCCTGCGTCGGCGGGATCCTGCAGGCCCTGGACCGCCTGGATCTCCGCGAAAACACCCTGGTGATCCTCAGCAGCGACAACGGTCCCGTGCTCGACGACGGGTACCGGGACCAGGCCGCCGAGCGGCTCGGCGATCACAGGCCCTCCGGCCCCTGGCGGGGCGGCAAGTACAGCGCCTTCGAGGGCGGCACGCGCGTGCCGTTCATCGTCCGCTGGCCCGGACGCGTGAAGCCGGGCACGAGCCGGGCGCTGATCGGCCTGGTGGATCTGCCGGCTTCCCTGGCCGGACTCACCGGGCAGCCCCTGACGAAACCCGACGCCCCCGACAGCGTGAACGTCCTGCCGGCCCTGCTCGGCGAGGCCGTCGCCGGACACCAGGACCTCGTGAAACAGGCCGGCACGCTGGCGCTGCGCCGGGGGCCGTGGAAGTACATCGCCCCGCACGACGGACCGCGATTCATCAAGGCCACCGGCATCGAAACCGGCAACGACCCCGCCGGGCAGCTTTACAACCTGGCCGACGACCCCGGCGAACAGCGGAATGTCGCGGCCGGCCGGCCGGACCGGACCGGGGAAATGAGAAAGGCTCTGGATGCACTCCGGCAGGAGCGCCACCGGCCGTAGGTGCATGCCGTATTCCGGATGCCGGCATCAGCCGGACCGAAGAGCGTATCCACGCGGCCACGCGCAGCCGCGGCACCGGAGCGGCGGCCGGCCCGATCGCGGCCCAAGCCCCGGCGCCCCGGGACGCACGGGCCCAGCCCGCTCAGCCGGCCTGCTTGCCGGCCTTCTCGAGGGCGGCGCGGACCACCTTGATCAGCTCCTCGACCTTGAAGGGCTTGTACAGCACCGCCGAAAGTCCCTCGGGGTGGGCCCGCACGATGCTGTGGTTGGGGTCGTAGCCGAAACCGGTCATGAACACCACCGGGCAGTCCGGGTGTCGCTGCTTGACCGCCCGGAACACCTCGTACCCGTTCAGGCCCGGCATCCGGATGTCGCTGAGCACCAGGTCGTAGCGCCGCTGCCCGATCACCGCCTGGGCTGCGGTGCCGTCCCGCACCATCTCGACCTCGCAGCCGTACTTGGCCAGCACGTCGTGCACCGTCTGGCGGATGATCTCCTCGTCGTCGATGACCAGCACCGACCTGCCGGCCAGCACCGGGTCAACCTTCGGCTGCCGCGGGCGCGAACCCAGGATCCCGCCCTCCGGACGGGTGACCTCCCTGATCGAAACCTTGATCTGGGCCACGTTGTCGATGATCGACTGCAGACGGTGGCGCAGATCGTAGTGGCCGATGTAGTCCTCCATCAGCGTGCTGGCGTCCGACAGGATGTCGTTCAGCGGCCCGGCGATCTCGCTGGAGACGTTGTCCGCCAGCCGGCCCGTGATCGCGTGACGCTCCACCACCAGCACGTCCATGATGTGCAGCGACAGGGCGATGTAACGGCCGAAGATCTCGGCGAACTGGCGGTCTTCCTCCGAGAAGGCCGAGACCCCGTGGCTCTCGATGTTGAACACCCCGATCACGTGGTCGTGCAGCCACAGCGGCACGGTCAACGACGAGCGGGCGTCGTCGATGCCCCGCAGGTAGCGGCGGTCGTTGCGCACGTCCGGGCAGATGTAGCTCCGCCCCGTGGCCGCCACGTAGCCGGTGATGCCGTTGTTCTCCGTGGAGGCGTAAATGTCGATCTCCAGGGCCTCCGGTGGAAGCCCCGCCGAGAGCACCGCCTCCAGCCGGTTGGTGTTCTTGTTCAGCAGACGGATGATGAAGTTGTCGAAGTGCAGCAGCTCCTGAGTGCAGCGCAGGATCCGCTGCTCCAGCAGCGCCAGCCGCTGGGCCACGCCCATCCGCGAGATCTGGTCCACGTCGAAGCGCACCAGCTCGCGGCCGGCGTTGTCGATGGCGTCCATCTTGCGCTGCAGGCGGCGGGCCCGGCTGACGTCCGAGACCACCACCACCAGCCGCGTCTGCCCCTGACTCAGGTCGCACATCGGAGTCACGGCCACGTCGTAATAGCGGTCGTTCTCGATGTCGAAGCTCAGCGACCGCAGCCGGCCGGTCTCCAGCGGAGATTCGCCCGCCCCGCGACCCTCGAAGAACGCCTCCCGGATCCGGTTCCAGACCTCGTCGGGAAACTGCTTGAAGCGGGCGTTGCACCACTGCAGCCGCCCCTCGGAGTCGACGATGCAGACCCCCTGGCTGATGGTGTCCAGCGTCGCCGCCAGCAACGGCATCGTCGCCGTCTGGTGCCGGTCCACCAGCTGACTGCTGGGCCCCAGGATCCAGTCGATCCGGTCCCGGTGCAGCGCGTGCAGCACCGCCTCCATGTTCGGCGCCACCTGCACCTCGGCCACGTCGCGCAGCGCCTGGGCCCATTGCGCCCAGTCGGCGGTGCTCGATTGCAGGATCAGGATGCGGCCCAGGGAAGTACGGGACTTCGTCATGCACGGGCTCCGGCCCGATCCAGACGCCTCGGCAGAACATCCCCCCCGAAAACCGGCGCCCGGTTAAACCTTCATCGTATCAGGCGCGGGACGGAAAAGCAATT
>CAZSYS010000082.1:0-5890 GCA_964611365.1 uncultured Planctomycetales bacterium | reverse complement strand
GAAGGCTTCGGTGCCACGCGAATCCTCTGAGTGTCGGCTGCGTATTCAAGTGATGCTGTATTCTCGGCCTGCGAAGTGATAATCGGTGCCAACCAGGAGGCCACGAAACGCCGGTTCGCCCAGCCGATGTGACCCCCGGTGTGCCCGTACTCGGCCATCTTCTGCGTGTAACGCTGCTGGTGCAGCATCGCCCCGTAGAGCCGCCGGTCCTCGTCGTCCAGACCCCAGGGTGTTACGAAGCCCGTGGCTCCCGCGGCACTGGTGTGACGCCCGTCGATCGTGCCCATCACCGTGGTGCCGGCCTTCAGGAAGCCCACGTCATACGGCGACCAGAAGTTCCAGATGCCGTGCTGTGTCCGCCGCAGGGCTTTTCGCAGGTCGTAATCCGGCGCAATCGCCGGAGCCAGCAGAATCGCGCTGGTGATCTTGCGATCCGGCGGCAACGCCTCCAGCGTCAGCACGGCCACACCCCCGCCGCCGGAGTGCCCGATCAGATGGACCGGTTTGCCCGGGTGAGCGTCCTGGTAGGCGATGATCTTCCTGGCGATCTTGGCGGCCTGCGACCGGTTCCGGTCCAGCGCCCGCAGCGTCACCGGAAACAACACCACCGACCCGGCCGTCCAGTCGTACACCTCAATCGCCGCCGGAACCCCGCCATCCGAGAGCCCCTTGGCAATACTTCTGTTCAGCAGGCTGGCCCCCTCGATTCCCGGCAGAACCACCACCAATCCGTGATCAAGACGGTCGGGAGTGGCGATCTTGGCCGGAAAACTGCAGCCCCCCAGAGCCGCAACGGCCAACAGCACCAGAATCGCGGCCATATCCTGGCCGCTGATTCGAATCCATAAACCAAGAGAGGAAATAAGGTTAGGCGACAATAGCTTGCTCCACTCGCCGGCGGGGTCGCAGATTCCGTCCCTCCGGAGTCGTCCGAACTCCCGAAAGTCTACTCTTCGCCGGCGGGGCCGCAAGGCGGGTGCGACGGCGGCATCCAGCGTTGCAGGACTATAACCCCATGGCACCTGGCCGACAAGGATGCCCCGGCGCGCACCGCCGCCCGGGACGCTCCGATAAACATCGGCCGACCGCCGGCCGATCCTGCACTGCGATAACCCCGGCCGGCCTCAGGGGCCAACCGTCCGGCCGTCGGTTATCCTGGCCGGACGCGCCGAGCGGCTCGAACCGATCCCCTCGGCAGCCAGGACGAAGCGGCGTGACCCGACAACTCCGATATATCGCCGGCCTGCTCGTGCTGCCCGCCCTGGCAGCCTGCTCGGACAGTCCCGGGACCGCCGCGGTCGAAGCGTCGCCGCAGGTCGTCTTCTGCCGGCTGCTCCGTCCGCAAGGCAGCGGCGCGATCGCCCAGGCCTCGGATCTGTGTTTCGGACGCGTCGGACCGCGTGAGGGTCTCTGGCTGGTCTGTGACCGCAACGGCGCAGACACCGCCGGCCGCATCTTCCTCTTCAAGCCGGGAACGCTGGCAACCGTGACCCACCGCGGCGACCTCGTGGCCGACGAGGAGTTTCACGTGTCCGCCCCGGCGGAAGGCTGGCAGGCCTTCGCCGCCTCCAGGCCGGGACTCGATGCCGGCCGGCTGGAGGATCTGCGGCGCAGAGTCGAAGCCGCCGACCCCACGTCCCCCGCATCCCGCCTGGACCTGGAGGCCGTGGCCGTCGGCCGCGGCCCGCTGCCCCCGCATGAGCGGTGCCTCTTCGCCGTCTCCGAGGAGCCGTACTCGCTCATCCTGCAACTGCACCCCGAGGACCGACCCCCGGACGCCGCATCGACCCCGGCCCGACTGGTGGACGTCTTCGGCTACCTTGAGGCCGACAACGAACACGGCACGGACGTCAACGACGGCCTGGAGGGCCTGGCCTGGACGGGCCGGCCGGGGCTCTTCTGGTGGGCCGAGGAAGGCACCTGCCTGCACGCCCCAGACGCCCACCCGCGACTGTTCTTCCTCGAGCCCCGGCTGGGTCTGGGGCGGCTGGAGGACGGATGCTTGAAGGTCCAGGAGCCTCTCTCCCACCGTCTGACCGCCGCCGTGCGCGGGCTGCGCACCGGGCCGATGCAGACGCTGAACGCCCTGACCCTCGCCCCCGACGGAACCCTGCTGGCCGTCGATCGCAACGGCGGGCGGATCTGCCGGGTCGATCCCGCGGCCGGCATGGCCGCCGTGTGGCTGGACCTGCACGACATCGCCGGCCTCGATCTGCGGGCCCTGCTGGCGGATTTCCCCGACCGCCGGCGCATGCCCTACGTCAGCATCGAGGGCATCGCGGTGGATGACAGCGGGGCGGTCTGGCTGGTGGACGATCCGGCGATGCCCGAGCCGTTCCGCCGATCCTGCCTGGTGCGTCTGCCGGTTCGTCTCCCGCGGACAGCGACGCACCCGTCCGGCGGATGGCCGGAGCCGCTCGACGAAGCCTGCCCCATCCGCTAGACTCACCGGTCCGCGACCGGCCCGCCCGGCCGCCGGAACGGAGAACCCGACCATGAGCGACGCGGCCGAGAAAATCCAGTACGACGATTTCGCCAGAGTGCAGCTCCGGGTGGCCAGAGTCATCGAGGCAGCCCCGCACCCCAACGCCGACAAGCTTCTGGTGCTCCGGATCGACCTGGGCGACGAACAACGCCAGATCTGCGCCGGCATCCGCGGCCACTACCAGCCCGAGACCCTGGTCGGCCGGCATATCGTGGTGGTCGCCAACCTGGCCCCGCGGATGATGCGCGGACAGGAAAGCAACGGCATGCTCCTGGCGGCCAGCAACGCCGACCACTCGCGGATTCTGCTGGTGTCGCCCGACGCCGGGGCCGAGGCCGGATGGTCGGTAAGCTGAGCCCGTCGAGCCCGCGGCGCCCGGAACCGTAAAACCGCCCCGGCCCTGGGGATGCAGAGGACCCTGCACATCCTGAGGCCGCGCGGCGCAAAGCCTTTTGGGGCAAGAAGAAAGGGCAGTTCCCGCGCAGGCCCCGAAGCCGGGCCGCAGGCCCTTCGCCGGGCCGGCGGTGCTCCGCGGATTCGACTGGGCCTCCCCCATGAGTCGCCGGGCCGGGGGGCCGCCGCGGGCTTGATTCGCCGGCCGGATGGGTTATGATATGGAGCTCTTTACCCTTGTAAACGCCGTGGCTTGCGCCAGGGCCGGGCAGACGGGATCACGAAGATGCGAACCGCAGCGATGAAGTCGTTTCTGGCCAGGCCGGGACAGGTCGGCGGGCACTGGCACGTGGTGGACGCCAAAGGCAAGGTGCTCGGCCGGCTGGCCGCCGAGGTGGCGACCATTCTCATGGGCAAGCACCGCCCGACCTATACGCCGCACGTGCTGACCGGCGACTTCGTCGTCGTGGTCAACGCGGAGAAGGTCCGGCTCACCGGCCGCAAGATGCAGCAGAAGGAGTACGACCGCTACTCCTACCACCCCGGCGGACGCAAGGTGATCCCCGTCGCCGAGATGCTCGCCCGGCACCCCGAGCGGGTGATCGAGCTGGCGGTCAAGTGCATGGTCCCCCGGACCAAACTGGGGCGGCAGATGCTCTCCCGGCTCAAGGTCTATCCCGGACCCGACCATCCGCACCAGGCACAGCAGCCGGCGGCCCTGGAACTCAAAGACGCATGACGGTTTGACCCGGTCCCGGCGGCGAGGGCGGTCGCGGATCCGGTCTTTCGAGGAAGCAAGTCGTGACGGACCCAGCCAACGCAACGCAGGACGCCGGATCGGCGACTTTCCCTGCTCCCGATCCCGGAAAACACTACTTCTGGGGCACCGGACGCCGCAAGCGCGCCGTCGCCCGCGTGCGCATCCGCGCCGGCAGCGGCAGGTTCGAGGTCAACCGCCGCCCGGTGGACCAGTACTTCGCCCTCGAGCGCGACCGTCTCGACGTCGTCGCCCCCCTGCGGGCCACCGAAACCCTCGGCAAGGTCGATGTCTTCGTGACCGTGGCCGGCGGCGGCATCACCGGGCAGGCCGGCGCCATCGTGCTCGGCGTCGCCCGGGCCCTCAAGCGGGCCAACCCGGAGTATGACGGAGCCCTGCGGGCCGGCGGCTACCTGACCCGCGACGCGCGGATGGTCGAACGCAAGAAGTACGGCCGCGCCGGCGCCCGCCGCAGCTTCCAGTTCTCGAAGCGCTGACCTTCGGCGGTCCGCGACCGGTTTTCCCAGCGACCCCGACGGTGCGATGTCGGGGGCGTTTTCACCATGCGGCACGGCACGCAGGCGGCGACCCGGGGCAGCGGCCCGCGCCCCGTCCGTCGTGCGACGGGAAAAACGTCGATCCCGCAGCCGGGACGCGCCGCTTCGCTCCGCCAAGGCCCCCCGGCCGCCGCACGCCGCCGGGGCCGCCGCCCGTGAGAGTCCCACGCCATGCCCGGACACGCCCGCGTACGCGTCGCCATCATCGGGGCCACGGCCTACACCTCGCGCGAGACCATCCGCTGGCTTCTGCGGCACGATCGCGCCGAGATCACCGCCCTGTGCTCCCGCCGGGAGCCCCGCCCGCACATCGCCGAGGTCTTTCCCGACCTGGCCGGGCTTCTGGACATGGTCTGCGAGCCCATCGACGTGCCTGCCCTCAAAGGCCGGGCCGACGTCGCCATGCTCTGCCTGCCCAACGGACTGGCCATGCAGCTGGTGCCCGACCTGCTCAAGGCCGGGCTGCGGGTCATCGACTTCTCCGCCGACTACCGCCTCAAGGAGCCCGCCGAGTACGCCCAGTGGTACAACAAGGAACACACCGACCTGGAGAACCTCCGGCAGGCGGTCTACGGGCTGCCGGAACTCCACCGCGAGAAAATCCGCTCGGCGCTCCTGGTGGCCAACCCCGGCTGCTACCCGACCTCGGCGGCCCTGGGCATCGCCCCGCTGATCAAGGCCGGCCTCGTCGAACCGCAGGACCTCATCGTCGATGCGGCCAGCGGCATCAGCGGCGCCGGCCGGGAGCCGCGGCCCGAACACCACTTTCCCGAACGCCACGAGACCTTCGAGGCCTACAACGTCGGAACCCACCGCCATATGGTGGAAACCGAGCGCATCCTCGACGGCTACGTGCGCGGCGGCAAGACCTCCGTGATCTTCACCCCGCACCTGGTGCCGATGGAACGCGGCATCCTCTCGACCATCTACCTCCGGCCGCACCAGCCGGTCTCGGTCGAACACGTCATGCAGGTCTTTGCCGAGGCCTATGACGGCGAGCCCTTCGTCCGGCTGCGCACCGGCATGGTGCGGACCGGCGAGGTGGCCCGCTCCAACTTCTGCGACATCACCGCACGGGTGGTCAAGTCGCGGATCATCGTGCTCTCGGCGATCGACAACCTCGTCAAGGGCGCCGCCGGCCAGGCCATCCAGAACATGAATGCGATGTTCGGACTCGACGAGCGGACCGGCCTGCTGTAGACCGCCGCGACCGCCCCGACGCCCGGGCGGCACGCCGACCCGCCCCCAGGAGACGCATACACCATGCCCAACCGGACCATCAACGCCCCCGAGGGCTTCCGCTGCGGCGCGGTCGCCTGCGGGATCAAGAAGACCGGAGCCCTGGACCTGGCGGTCCTGGCCGCCGATGAGGCCTGCCCGGCCGCGGCCGTCTTCACCCGCAACCGGTTCTGCGGATGCCCGGTCACGGTGGGGCGGGAGCACATCCGCCGCGGGCGGCTGCGGGCCGTGGTGGTCAACAGCGGCTGCTCGAACGTGGCCACCGGCGCCCGCGGGCTGCGCGACGCCCGGACCATGTGCCGGCTGACGGCCCGGGGCCTGAACGCCGACGAAACCGAGATCCTGCCGGCCAGCACCGGCGTGATCGGCCGCTACCTGCCCATGGACCGCGTCCGGGCCGGCATCCGAGCCGCCCTGGCCGGCCTGTCGCCGGGCCCCGGGGCCGGCGAAGCCTTCGCC
>CAZSYS010000081.1:0-14551 GCA_964611365.1 uncultured Planctomycetales bacterium | reverse complement strand
AGCGCCCCGCAATACGATTGCCATTACCTGCGGCCCGCCGATCATGATCTATTATGCGACGCGCCTGCTGAACGAGCTCGGCTTCCGCGACGACCGCAGCTACGTGACGCTGGAAGCGCGGATGCACTGCGGGATCGGCAAGTGCGGCCGCGACCGGCGCGCGCCGGGCGGCATGAGCCCGGCCGTCCGCCCCGGCAGGCAGCGACGCGAGTGCCCGACAACTCCATCGCCCGACGGCCGCAGGACATGCCCTCCCTGGCGGTCGGTTACGCAGCGGTCCTCGTCGCCGGGGCAGCGCTCTACCTGGCCACCGCCGGCCGCGGGGCCCAGTGGCAGGATTCCGGCGAGTTCATCCTCCGGGTGCTCGATCACGACTGGATCGGACGCCTCGGCCTGGCCCTGAGCCATCCGATCCACCACGGACTGGGCCGCCTGGCCGTGGCCGTCATGCCCACGGAGCCGGCTTTCGCCGTGACCTCGGTCAGCGCCCTGGCCGCCGCCCTGACGCTGGCCAACCTCTACGGCTGCGTGCTGACCCTCACCGGCCGGCCCGCCGCCGCCGCCCTGGCCGCCGCGTCCCTGGGGCTGGCCAACACCTTCTGGCACATGGCCGCGGTCGCGGAAGTCTACACCGTCAACACCGCGCTGCTGGCGGCCGAATGCTGGTGCGTCGCGGCCTGCCTGAAAGGCCGGCACCGCTGGATCCTGGCGGCCTGGCTGCTCAACGGCCTGGGCACGGCCAATCACCTCCAGGCGGTGCTCACGCTGCCGGCCCTGGCGTGGATCACGCTGCGCGGCCTTCGCGCGGGGCACTGGACGCCCCGCGCCCTGCCGTGGGCCGCCGCCCTCTGGACGGCAGGTGCCTTACCCTACCTCTGGCTCGTGGTCTCTCAGGGCCTGGCCTCCGGCGAGTGGGGGGCGACGCTCCGCCAGGCGCTGTTCGGCATCCGCTACTCACAGAACGTCCTGAACACCGCCGTCTCGCCGCGTCTGCTGGCCACAAGTGCGGCCTTCATCGCCTTCAACTTCCCCAATCTGCTGCTTGCCCTGGCGGTTCGCGGCCTGTTCGCCAGGCCCGCCTCTTCGGACGGAAGATCCGTCCATGTCTTCCTGCTTGTGGCTCTGTGCGTGCACGCGGCCTTTGCCCTCCGGTACAACGTCGTGGATCAGCACACCTTCTTCCTGCCGATGTACCTGCTGATCTGCGTGTTCGCGGGCATCGGAGTCTCAAAGCTGCTGGAGCGGTGGTCCCGGAGGCGCGCCCGCCTGCTCCTGGCAGCCGCCTGG
This sequence comes from uncultured Planctomycetales bacterium, assembly GCA_964611365.1. Lineage (GTDB taxonomy): Bacteria > Planctomycetota > Phycisphaerae > UBA1845 > PWPN01 > CALLOB01. The sequence continues at coordinate 13,264 of CAZSYS010000081.1, read as the reverse complement.
ATGCTCCTGGCCCTCACCCCCGCCTGGTACGCCGCCGGCACCGCCGTGGCCCGGCGGCTCGATCTCCTCGGCGACCGGGCGCACCGCAAGCCCTGGCGCGACGACTACGCCTATCTGCTGCTCCCGTGGGCGGCGTTTGAACGGTCGGCCGACCTCATGAGCCGCCACGCCGCGGCTCTGGCCGGGCCGGAGGGTCTGATCGTCGTCGAGGACTCCATGGCCATGCCGGCGGTGCGCTACCGGCTGCGGGTGGGTGGCGGCGACGGCGTGGAGGCGGTCTTTCCGCCGCGCGACGGATGGGAAGGCTCGCCGCAGTCTCGGCTGCTCTACGACCCGGCCGGCCGCCGGCGCCGGGTGGTGCTCGTCCCGCTGAACGCCGACCACCCGCGCACGCCCTGCCCGGCCGGATCCTGGCGTCGGGACGGCGATCTCTATGTCATGGAACCCGTCCCCGCGCAGACCTCGCCGGCAACGGCTCATGCTCCCGACGGCGATGGTGCCTGACCGCCGGATCCGGCCGGCCGCCGATGCGCGGGCCGGGAGCTTCCCGGAGCCGTATGCGGCGCGCGGGACGCCGGGGACCGGCGGGCGTCAGAGCTGCTGAACCGTGCCGCCGGTCGTGCTGAACTCGATCAGAATGGTGCTGCCGCAGCTGAACTCGCCGGGGTCGAAGGTGAAGGCCTCATTCCCCAGGTAGCTGCGCACCCCCGCGAAACCGCCGTCGGAGTTGAGCCAGCGCTCCTGCGTGACCGCAAGCGACTGGGGGCAGCGATCCAGAAGGTAATCGCACACTTTTTCGGTGGTGGTGCACACCGGAAGCGTGACCAGGGCCCCGTCCACCTGGAGATCCACCTGAACGTTGTAGCCGGTGGCATTGTTGATCCGCAGGAGCAGCGTCGAGGTCTTGTATGCCGTCAGCAGGGCCCCCAGCGGCCCGGAGGTCGAGGTGCCGCTCAGCGTGCCGGTGCAGCCGGCCAGAAGGCCGCACGCCGTCAGCCCGACCAGCACCTGGAGTCGCCGACCGCCCATGAGAATCCTGCCCACGGTTCCTGACCGCCTTTCGCTGATTTCCTGCCGGACCCCCCGTGCGGCCGACCGGCCCGCCCCACGCGGCCGACGGCCGGCGCTTCGCCCGGCTCCGTGGGTACTCTACCCGCACCACGTGCCCCAGGCAACCGCTCGTGGCCGGTAACCTGCGGCCCCCCGCTGCGCGACCCCAGGGGTTGAGCCCTCCGTGCCCGTGCAGAGGCATGGGTTGACAGCCCGGAACGCCGGCTCCCGGGCGTGACCACCGCCAGGCATGGCCACTGCCGGGCACACCCCCGGCGAGAGCCCAGGAAGTCCCGGCCGCCGCGCCCGGGGGACCGGGGGCATGGCCTTTGAGTCTTGCGATTGGGCTGTTACCCTGCCGTTGCCCTGGCAGGCCGGCACTCCGTCCCCGCGACGACATGACCGGGCCGGCGCCCCGGGATCAGTGCTCCCGTCCCGCTTCGGCGTCGGGCCGGGTGCGGCCGCCTGACCTGTCGGAAACCTCCGGCAGCCGGTGCCGACAGCCGCTTGACCGGCAGGCAACCCGACGGCATAATACAGGGCTCGAACGCATCAGATACTAACGGAGTCCTAACCGTGTACGCGATCTTTCAGGACGGCGGGCGGCAGTACAAGGTCATCGAAGGCGACCGGATCTACGTGGACCTCCGGGATCTCACCGAAGGGCAGGAGACCATCGAGTTCCCCGAGGTCCTGGCCATGGGCGAGGGCGAGAACGCCCGCATCGGCCAGCCGACCGTCCCCGGGGCCAAGGTCATCGGCCAAATCGTCCGGCAGGTCAAGGGCGAGAAGATCGACGTCATCAAATACAAGCGGCGCAAGAACGAACGCCGCCACATCGGCCACCGCCAGAAGCACCTGGAGGTCACGATCAGCAAGATCGTCGGCTGACCGGTGCGCACTGCAGGCCGGCCCTGGACGGCCGACGACGCCCGCTTTCACGTCACGCCCGGTCAATCTCAGCCGGCCGCCTTCGCCGGTGGGCAGGCACAAGCCTCAGCCGACCCCGTCGGGAAACACCATGGCCTCGGCGAAGACATCCTGGAAGCGAAGATCGCTGCCCAGCGGCACGTGACGCACCCGGGTCCGCAGCCCGGCGTAATCCTCATCGACATCGTCGAACAGGGCGAGTTTGGCCCCCAGCAGCGCAGTATTGCCCGCCGGGCGGACCATGGCCGGAGGACACTCGAGCAACCCGATGCGCCGCGCACTGGACCGGCTGACGTAGTTGCCGAATGCCCCGGCCAGGTGGACCGCCGCCAGGTCCTCCATGCCGATGCCCGACCGCTCCAGCAGAATCCGCAGCCCCGCGGCCACGGCCCCTTTGGCCAGCTGCAGCTCGCGGATGTCGGCCTGCGTCAAGGCGATGCCGTCGATCAAGGGTAGGCCCGCCCGGGGATCGGTCAGGCGGCCGCTGGGCTGGATCCGCCCCAGATCCAGCCCGCAGGCGGCCGCATCCACCAGCCCGCTGCCGCAGATGCCCCGGGCCGGCACGCCGCCCAGCACGTGGCACTCCAGCACCCCGTCGCGCAGACGCACCTGCGAAATCGCCCCGGTGGCGGCCCGCATGCCCCGGGAGATCCTCGCCCCCTCGAACGCCGGTCCGGCGGCGGTCGAGGCGCAGAGCATCCCCGCGGCGCCGGCCACGACGATCTCGCCGTTGGTGCCCAGATCGATCAGCGCTGCCGGGGATGGGCTCTCATCCAGGCGGACGGCCAGCAGGCCGGCCAGGATGTCGCTGCCGACGAAACTGCCCAGGCAGGGCAGGAACGCGACCTCCAGGTCGGCTCCGCCCCCCCAGCCCAGCTCATCGCCCTTGAAGCGGCCCGGGCCGATGTGCTCCGACTCGAACGGGTAATGCGAAAGCGGCTCGACGTCCAGCCCGCAGAACAGATGGTGCATTACCGTGTTGCCGACGATCCGCACGCGCACCGGACCGCCCGGGTCGATGCGCACCCCGGACAGGAGCTCGCCGATCATGCCGCCCAGCGCCCCGCGGATCAGCCCGGTCAGACGCTCCCGGCCGTCCCCGCCGGCGGCGAACTGAACCCGGCTCATGATGTCGGCGCCGTGCCGCGCCTGCGGATTGAGCCCCGTGCGCACGCCCAGCACCGCCCCGGTTCGAAGGTCCACCAGCTGGGCGACCAGCGTGGTGGTCCCCAGATCCACCGCAATGCCCAGACCCCGGCCCGGCCGGAAGGACAGGGCCGGGTGATCGACCAGAATCGCCTCTTCCCACTGCGAAATCTCCAGCCGCAGGTCCGCCTCGGCACGGCATCGGCAGGCCAGCCGCCATCCGGCGCGCACCGCCTCTTCGCCCAGGGCCCGCAGGTGCTCGTCGGTGGCCGGCAGGACGCCGTCCAGCACCCGGACCCGGCAGCCCAGGCAGTGCCCCTCGCCCCCGCAGGGGAACTCGACGCCGTGCTCGAACAGCACGTCCTGCAGCGGCGTTCCCCGCTCGACCTGGAACGCCGCATTCAGCGGCACAAGCTCGATACGCACCGGATCGTTCATGGGGTCGCCGGCTCCGCGCGCAGGATCGCCCCGTCATGGGCGGCCTTCACCCGCCATCCCGGCGGCACCATCAGGAAGTCCGCCTCGTCCCACCGCCCGGCCAGCATCCGCCGGATCAGCCCCATGTCGCCGTCGACGGCCTCGAACGTCCAGCCCCGCTCGGCGGCCAGGGCCCGGCTCTCCCGCTCGAAGCGGTCGTCCGGCTCAATGCCCATGTGAATGTAGGTCAGCCGCCCGTAGTTCCGCAGCGTGTCGCAGAGCATCTCGCGCAGGTACGCGGCGTTGTCCTCCCCGTAGCGCGCGACCAGCTCCTCATAGCTCAGATCCATGCCCGTGCGGTGCTGGATCGACAGCTGGGTCAGCTCGCCGGCGTCGCGCCCGCGCTCCAGCCAGCCGGAGGTCATGAAGTACGTGCCGGGGTGGCCGTGGAAGTACTCCAGGTACCGCTCCCGGCTGCCGAAGAACAGCGTGATGCAGTCGTGGGCCCGCGGCACCACCACCGGGTGGCTGCGGGAGCAGAGCCCCACGATGCCGTTGTTGCACAGGCCGTACCCCAGGAGAATGGCGTCGCACGCGGTGCCCTCGCAGCCGTCCACCGCCGCCTGCAGCCGGCTCAGCATGCCCTCCGCGCCGATGTCGTGCAGCCCCTTGGGCAGAAACTCGATGTCCACCCGGTGCGGCGAACGCAACACCGCGTCGCACATCTCCCGGGCGAAGATCTCGCAGCTGATCAGCTTGAAACGCATCGACGCTCCGCCGCCCGGCCCGGTCGGAGCCCCGCCATGAGGCCTCCGCAGCGGGCATTATACCTGCCGCCCGCCGGCGAACGCCCGCCCGCGCGCGGCACCGGCGCCGCAACCGCTCAGGCCAGCGCCTCCCGAAGCCGCCGGAGCGTGTCCCCGGCATCGCCGGTCAGCATGACGGTGTGCGGCTCGCGATAGAGCGGGTTCTCCACCCCCGAGTAGCCCGGCCGGGCGTCCAGGTTGCACACCACCACCGCCCGGGCCTCGTGGGCCCGCAGGACCGGCATCCCCGAGATCGGCGTTCCCTCCTGCCGGATGGCCGCCGGGTTCACCACGTCGCAGGCCCCGACAACCACGACCACGTCGGTCTCCGCGAAGATCGGATTGACCTGGTCCATCTCCCGGATCATGCCGTAGTCGACCTCGGCCTCGGCCAGCAGCACATGCATGTGCCCCGGCATCCGTCCGGCCACCGGATGGATGGCGAAGATCACGGACCGGCCGGCCCCGGCCAGCTGCTCGGCCAGTTGCACCGTCTCCTCCTGGGCGCCCGCCAGAGCCATGCCGTAGCCCGGCACGATGATCACCGAGCGGGCCGCGCGAAGGATCTCCACCGCCCGGGCGAACGGGTCGATGGCCGCCGAGGAAGCGGCCCCCCCGGAGGGAGTCGCTGCGGAGGGACTCGCCGCGGAGGTGGCCGTCGCGGAGGGAGCTGCCGCTGAGGAAGTCGCCGCGGAGGCGGTCCTCCCAGAGGGAGCTGCCGCCGGGGAGGCGGCCTGCGAAACGGCCGATTCGGCCTCGGCAGGTCCGCGTTCCGGCGCATGGGGCGTAAGGACGTTTGCGCCCGGCTCGCGCGGACCGCCAAACGCCAGGCCCGACCCGGCCAGCACGCCGGCGAGCCTGCGGTTCATGGCCCGGCACATGATCTGCGTCAGAATGGTTCCCGAGACCCCGACCATCGCCCCGCAGGCCACCAGCAGCCAGCTGCCGATGGCCAGCCCGCAGAAGGCCGCCGCCAGGCCGCTGGCGGCGTTGAGAAACGAGATCAGAACCGGCATGTCGGCCCCGCCGACCCTCACCGCCAGGGCGACCCCCAGCCCGCCGGCCGTCAGCACGACGCCGATCGCCAGACCCCGCAGAACCGTTGAATCGCCGGCCGCCAGCGCGCCGCCGGCCAGAAGCACCGCCGCGGCCGCCAGTCCCGCCAGGATCAGGCTGTGCCCGGGCATATGCACCGGCCGCTGGTCCAGCAGGTTCCCCAGCCGCCCGCCGGCCACCAGGCTTCCGGTGAGCGTCACCGCCCCGGTGACCATGCCCAGCAGCGCCGCCCCGCGGACCCCCGGGCCCCCGGCCCCGTCCGTGCAGCGGGTGAGTTCCACGAAGGCCACCAGGAACGAAGCCATGCCGCCCATGCCGTTCTGCAGGGCGACCATCGCCGGGATGCGGATCATCGTGACCCGCATCGACAGGATCCATCCCGCGGCCGCCCCCAGCCCGACGCACGCCAGGATCAGCCCCGCCGGCGACAGCCCATGCCGGGAAAGCACCACGCCCGCCCCGCACAGCAGCGCCAGTCCCGCCAGCAGGTTGCCCAGCCGTGCCGGCCGGGGAGCCCGGAAAAGGGCGATTCCCAGCAGCAGCAGCCCGACCACGCCCACCTCGATCAGCTTCAGCGGCATGCCTCCCGGTCCTCCCCGCCCGGCGCGGCCTGCCTGCGGAAAAAGCCGAGCATGCGGTGCGTGATCGCAAAGCCCCCGACGAGGTTGAACGCCGCCGCCGCCAGCGCCGCTCCGCCGGCGGCCTGCTCCAGCCGGTCGGTGCGGGCGGCAAACAGCAGCAGCGCCCCCAGCAGCACCACCCCCGAGACCGCGTTGGTCATCGACATCAGCGGCGTGTGCAGCATCGCCGGGATCCGCCGGATGACGGCATACCCCAGCGCGGCCGAGGCCGCCAGGACCGCCGCGGTCAGCAGGAAGTCGGCCAAAGCAGGAATCCTCCGCGCCCGGACGATCAGGCCGCCGGTCCCATGGCCTTCAGCGCCCCGGGATGCACGATCCGGCCGCCGATCGTGACCAGCGTGTGCCGCACGATCTCGTCGTCGAGGTTCGGCCGCCCGGGACCGTTGGGGAAGAGGTTTTCGACGAAATGAAGCATGTTGTGGGCGTACAGCCAGCTGGCGTCCACGGCCATCGAGCCGGGAATGTTGGCCGTCCCGCAGAGGTACACGTCGTGCACCATCGTCTCGCGCCCCGGAACCGTCAGGGCGCAGTTACCCCCCTGGTCGATCGAGACGTCCACCACCACCGACCCGGACCGCATGCTCAGCACCATGTCCTCGGTGATCAGCACCGGGGCCAGCTCGCCGGGCACCAGGGCGCTGAGAATCACGATGTCGGCCTGCCGCACCAGCGAACGCAGCAGCTCCCGCTCCTTCTCCAGCCACTCCGTCGGCAGAGCCCGGGCGTAGCCGCCTTCGCCGTGGGCCAGCTCCTCAGGCACCTCGAAGCCGGCGACCTGCACGCCCTTGAGACTGCCGGCCTCGCGCCGGGCTTCGCTGCGGATGTCCACCACCTTGACCACCGCCCCCAGCCGCCGGGCCGTGGCGATGGCCTGCAGGCCGACCACCCCGGCCCCGACGACCAGCACCTGCGCCGGCTGAATCGTGCCGATGGCCGTGCCGATCATCGGCATGAACCGTGGAAAATGATTCGCGGCGATCAGGATCGACCGGTAGCCGGTGATGGTGCTCATCGAGGTCAGCGCATCCATGGTCTGGGCCCGCGAGATCCGCGGCACCCCGTCCATGGTCAGCGCCGTTACGCCCCGGTCCCGCAGCGTCCGCACCATGTCGTGATTCGTCGGTGCGGCCGGGTGCAGAAACGTGATCAGCACCGCGTCGCGGCGCAGCATTTCGGCTTCATGCAGCCCCAGCTCCCGGTTGAAATACGGCTGCTTGACCTTGAGTACCACCTCCGCGCGGTCATACAGCGATCGGGCGTCCGGCACGATCTCGGCGCCGGCCTGCCGGTACTCGGCGTCCGGTCGGAACACGCCCGCGCCCGCGCCGCGCTCGACCAGCACCGCAAAGCCCATCTGCACGTAGCGGCCGACGGTCTCGGGCAGGGCCGCCACGCGGCGCTCCTCTTCCAGGATCTCCTTGGGGATGCCGATGACCATGCTGCGCACCTCTCCACACCCTAAGCGGGAATCCAGGCGCCGGACACATCATCAGGCCGCGCGCCGCCGCTGGTCAAGCAGCGGCCCGGCGGCCCGGCGTCCGGGCGTGTCCGCGCAGCGGTGCGCCCGCCAGGGCGCCGGCCGCCCGCTGTTGTGCGGCTAGGACTTTTCGCCCGGTGGCACCACGCCGAACGGCACGGCGATCCGTGCCGGCTCGAGCGCCGGCGCGAACCGCCGCCGCAGATGCGTCCAGGCGCGCCACGCCAGGTCGGCGCCCAGTCCGCCGAACGCAACGCAGTTGTAGAACCCCTCGATCATGCTCAGCGCCGAGCCGAAGTAGCCGGGGCCGTCGGGACTCTGGACCACCCGGTCCTCGCCGACGTTCAGTTCCCGGCCGGCAAAGCGGAATCGACCGCACGGCGCTCCGGCCGGGGGAGCGGCGTCGGTGGTCATCGCCAGCCGCGCCGGACCCAGCGCCCGGGCCAGATTCGACAGCACGAACGGCGGCAGGTGAATGCCGTCCGGGATCAGAGAGACGGTCAGCTCCGGCACGGCCAGCACACGCTGGATGATGTTGTCGTGCCGGGGAATCTCCGGCGGACAGGCGTTGCCCAGGTGGGTGAAAAGACCCGCCCCCGCACGCACCGCCCGCTGCAGCTGCTCCAGCGACGCGTCCGTGTGGCCCAGGGCCACCTGGACGCCCGAGCCCGCCGCCGCCCGGATGAACGACTCGGCCGACTCCCACTCCGGGGCCAGCGTGACCAGCCGGATGCGCCCGCCGCTGAGCGCCTGCCACCGCTGAAAACGCGCCCAGTCCGGCGCCCGGGCATGCCGGGCGTCGTGGGCCCCGGCGTAGCCGGCCCGGGGGCTGATCGACGGCCCCTCCAGGTGGATGCCCAGGACCGCCCCCGTCAGCAGCCGGCTGCGGCCGATCGCCCCGGCCAGCCGGTCGAGCTGGTGCTCGTAGAAATCGTCCGGGGCGGTGATCAGCGTGATCAGCAGGTGATCGCAGCCGGCCGCGGACATGGCCGCCACCGCGCCCTCCATGGCCGCCGGATCGACCGCCGGATCGTTGAAGTCCACGCCGGCGTAACCGTTGACCTGCGGATCGAAGAACGCCGGTCCGACCAGCCACGCGGGGGCGTCGTCCCGCCCGAGATGCCGGACGTCATCACCCGGCGGGGGCAGGCGCCGACCGGTGAACACATCGATATGGCGGATCGCGGACATCGGTGGATGATCCTCGCACCGCCCGGCCAGGGGCGCGGAGCCGGGCTCGGGATGCCGGTGCTGGAACTTGCGGGCATCCATACCAGACGGCGCGCCGGCGGGCAAGCGGCGGACACCGCCTCGGGCGTCGATCCGCGCCCCGACGGCAGGACGGATGAGATGCGAATCGCCGCCCTTCGGCCGGAATGGCCGTCGGGCTGGGGGCACCCGGGAGCAGAGCCGGCGGTTCTGCGGATGCTTGTTGCCTGCTGCCCGAGGCGGTACAACGGGGCCATGTTTGACCTCCTGGGGCGGTGGATCGCCGACCGGCCGGTCCGCCTGGTCATGGCGTGGGCGCTGGTCTTGGCGGCCGCCGCGGTCTACTCCGCAGGGGTCGGCGAACGGCCTCCGGCCGATGTCGGATCTTTCCTGCCGCCGGAGTCCGCGCACAGCCGGGCCCAGGAGCTGTCGCGCCGGGCCTTTCCGCTGCTGGCCCACCAGAGCTACATCGTGCTGCTGGCCTTTCGCCCGGCCGGCCTGACGCCGCAGGACATGGCCTGGATCCACGGTACCGCCGTCCGGGCGGGCGAGCTGACCGAACGCCGGGTGCTCTCGCCGGCCAACCCCTTCCTGCGCCACCGTCTCCTGTCGCCCGACGGCCGGGCGGCCATGGTCGTGATCGGACTGTCGGGCCACTACATCAGCGCCGCCTCCATCGCGGCGGTCGAACGCGTCGAGGCCTGCTGCCGCGAGGGTCGACCCGGCGGACTGACCGTCGAGATCACCGGCCCCGGCGGCATCGGCCGCGACTACTTCAACGCCACCAGCCGGGCACTGCACAACACCACCTGGGTGACCGTCGCGGCCGTCCTGGTGATCCTGGTGGCCGTCTATCGTTCGCCGGCCGGAGCGCTGGTGCCGCTGGTCTCGATCGGCGCCAGCGTCTACCTGGCCTTCGTGCTGCTGGGCGTGCTGGAACGCCTCGGCTGGACGGTATCGAACACCGAACGCATCTTCGCCGTGGTGCTGCTGTTCGGCGCAGGCGTGGATTTCGCGATGTTCTGGATCGCCCGGTACCGGGAGGATCTCGGCGGTGGGGGGGGGACGCTCGGCACGGCCGCCCGAAGCGCCACGCGGAAGGCCGGGCCGGCCATCCTGGCCAGCGCCGCGACCACCATCTGCGGGCTGAGCACGATGATGACCACCGACCTGGTGCCCACGGCCAACGCCGGCAAGGTCCTGGCGCCCATCCTGCTGGTCTCGCTGGTCGCGGCCCTGACGCTGACCCCCGCCCTGGCCAGGCTGCTGGGCCGCTGGCTGTTCTGGCCGTCCCGGCCGGAGCACCAGATCACCCTCGGACAACGCCTGGTCTGGCCCTGGCTGGCGCGACGGGTTTCGGCCAGCCCTCGGGCTGTTCTGCTGGGCGGACTGGTGGTGCTCGGACTGCCGGCGCTGCAGGCGACGCGCCTGACGCCGCGGTTCGACTCCCTGTCGCAGCTTCCTCCGGGGTCGTCGTCCGCCCGCGGTTACGAGCTCGCCCAGCGGCACTTTCCGCGCGGCGTGCTCTACCCCGCGACGCTGCTGGTACGCTTCGACCGCGATCCGGGCCGGTCGGACGACGGCCTTGGCAGTCTGACGGCCACCCTGGGCAACCGCATCGCGGCCGTCAGCGGGGTCCTGGACGTCTACTCGCTGGACCGCCCGCTGGGACGCCGGCACGGCGCCGGGATCCTCGACGGGCTGCTGTCGCGGGGGGCCCGCGATTTCTACGTCTCCCGGACGATGCCCGTGCTTCGCCTGGAGGTGCTGATCGACCACCTGCCGTTCTCCGCCGAAGCCATGGCCACCGCCGGCGAAGTGCTGGCCGTGGCCCGGGAGTGCGCGGCCGACTGGACCTCCGACGGCGGGCCGGTCGAGGTGCTGATGAGCGGCCTGACGGCCTACATCATGAGCGTGCGCGAAGTGGTCGGCCGTGACCAGGTGCGGGTCATGCTGCTGGCCACGCTGGTCATCGCCGCCATCGTCCTGGTGCTGATCCGGGACCTGCCGCTGACGGCGTTCATGCTCCTGGCGACCTGGCTGACGTTCGGGGCCACCCTGACGCTGACGGACATGTTCTTCCTGCGGGTCATGGGCGAGGGCGGGCTGGACTACAAGGTGCGGCTGATCGTCTTCGTGATCGTGGTCGCGGTGGGGCAGGACTACAACATCTTCCTGGTGACCCGCCTGCTGGAGGATCCCTCCTCCGGACGCGACCGCGCCGCCGCCCAGCGGGCGATCGTCACCACCGGCTCGGTGATCAGCAATTGCGGCCTGATCATGGCCGCGACACTGGGCTCTCTGTGGGCGGGGGGGCTGTCGCTGCTGCAGCAGGTCGGTTTCGCCCTGGCCCTGGGCATCCTGATCGATACGTTCTTCGTCCGGTCGGTGCTGCTGCCGAGCTTCTTTCTGGCCGTGCGCCGCGGCGGCCCGAAGCCCGACCCGTCATGGACCTGACGCCGGCCGGGGGGCGGACAGGTCCTCCGAAGGGTGGGCGACGGCCTGGACGGAGTCGTCCAGGCCCTGCGGAAGGATGCCAGACCGCCCCGGCGGCCACGGACCCGCACCGGACAGGGCACCGGCCGGTGCTTGCCGTCGGGCCGGGCCGGCCGGTATAGTGTCTCCGATTCGTGGGAGGAGGCGGTCCGGTGACCGGGCCTTCCCCGGAGCCAGGAGGATTCCCGGGCGATCATGAGCATCATCGTGCAGAAGTTCGGCGGCTCGAGCGTGGCCGACGCGGAGAAGATCCACCGCGCCGCCCGTCGGGCGATCAAGGCCAGGCTCGAAGGACACCAGGTCGTGATGGTCGTGTCCGCCATGGGCAAGACCACCGATAAACTCGTCGCCCTGGCCCATGAGGTCAATCCCAACCCGCCCCGGCGCGAGATGGACATGCTGCTGACCACCGGCGAGCAGGTCTCGATCTCGCTGATGGCCATGGCCATCCAGGCCGCCGGACACGAGGCCATCAGCTTCACCGGCGGACAGATCGGCATGCTCACCGACGCCTCCCACACCCGGGCACGCATCCGCTCGATCGACGCCGACCGCATCCACCGCGAGCTGGACGCCGGACGCATCGTCATCGTCGCCGGTTTCCAGGGCGTGACCGAGGAAGGGGCCCTGACCACCCTGGGCCGCGGCGGTTCGGACACCGCCGCCGTGGCCCTGGCCGCAGTCCTCCGCGCTACCTGCGAAATCTACACCGATGTCGACGGGGTCTACACCACCGACCCGCGGATCGTCCCGCAGGCCCGCAAAATGAAGGAAATCAACTACGACGAGATGCTGGAGCTGGCCTCGCTCGGGGCGAAGGTCATGCACTCCCGCTCCATCGAGTTCGGCAAGAAATACGACGTGCCGATTCACGTCCGCAGTTCACTGACCGATACGGAAGGAACCATGATCGTGGCTCAGACCGCCGGAATGGAAGACATCGTTGTCCGGGGCGTGACGCTCAAGCGCGACCTGGCCCGGGTGATCCTCATGGGGGTGCCCAACCAGCCCGGCGTCGCCTCGCGGATCTTCGCCCGCATCGCCGAAAACAAGCTGGTGGTCGACGACATCATCCAGAACATCGTCGAACACGCCAGCGAGGCCAACATCGGCTTTACCACCAGCAAGGCCGACGCCCGCGAGGCCCGCATGATCTGCGAGCAGATCGCCCGCGAAATCGGCATGCGCTCCCTGGAGCTGGACGAAAACCTCGCCAAGGTCAGCATCGTCGGCGTGGGCATGAAAACCCACACCGGCGTGGCCGCCAGAATGTTCCAGGCCCTGGCCCAGGCCCGGATCAACATCCAGAACATCACCACCAGCGAGATCGTGATCTCCTGCATCGTCGCCGCCGACGACGGCGAGAAGGCCGTGCAGGTCCTCCACCAGGCCTTCGAACTGGACAAGGAATAGCCCCGACGGCCGGGCCGAAGAAACAGCCCACGACGGCCTGGCCGCCCGCCTCATCCGCGCCGCCCCGTGCGGCCGCGGCCCGCCTCAGCCCTCGTCGGGACGGTTGATCCAGGCCGCGTCGGGCATCGGCGTCTCCACCAGCTCCTGCGGCTCGAAATAAAGGGCAATCTCGGCCGCAGCCGATTCCGGCCCGTCGCTGCCGTGCACCAGGTTGAAGGTCCGGCTCAGGCCGAAATCGCCCCGGATGGTCCCCGGCTCGGCCTGGGGCCCGAACGTGGCGCCCATGAGCTTGCGGCAGACCGCGATCGCGCCCGGGCCGGCCACCACCATCACCACCACCGGGCCGGACGTGATGTAGTCGATCAACCCCGGGTAGAACGGCTTGCCGGCATGCACGGCGTAGTGCCGCCCGGCCAGTTCGCGGGAGATGCGCATCAGCTTCATCGCCGCGATGCTCAGCCCCTTCTCCTCGAATCGTTGGATGACCCGGCCAACCAGTCGCCGCAACAGGCAGTCCGGCTTCAGAATGATCAGCGTCCGTTCCACGATGCTCTCCCGTACGGAGGAAAGACAGCAACACCCCGCGTCCGCCGCCGGCCGGCGGCACAACCCGGGCAAAAGTC
>CAZSYS010000080.1:1827-14862 GCA_964611365.1 uncultured Planctomycetales bacterium | reverse complement strand
CCGGTCGGCGAAGCCCTCGGGACGGGCCAGATGCCACCGCCAGGCCGACTCGATGATCCGGGCGAGGTCCGTCCACTCCGGCGTCCAGCCCAGGCGTTTGCGGATGAGGGAGGCCTCGGCGACCAGGCGGGGGGGGTCGCCGGGCCGGCGGGGGCTTTCCACGGTCGGGATCGTCCGGCCGGTGACCGTTCGGGCCGCATCGATGACCTCGCGTACTGACCGGCCCCGGCCGGTGCCGACGTTGAAGGCCTCGGCCACTTCCGGCCGGACGGCCTCGATGGCCAGGCGGTGAGCGGAGGCCAGGTCCTCGACGTGGATGTAGTCGCGGATGCAGGTGCCGTCCGGCGTGTCGTAGTCGGTGCCGAAGACCGCCACGTCCGGCCGCCGGCCGGTCGCGGCCTGGAGGACCAGGGGGATCAGATGCGTCTCGGGATCATGATCCTCGCCGATCGACCCGTCGGCCGCCGCGCCGCAGGCATTGAAGTAGCGCAGGGCGATCGATCCCAGCCCCCAGGCTCCGGCGGAGTCCTGCAGCATCCACTCGACGGCGACCTTGGTGCGGCCATAGGGGTTGATCGGCCTCTGCGGGGTCGTCTCCCGGATCGGGATCTCCTCGGGCGTGCCGTAGGTGGCGCAGGTGGAGCTGAACACCATTCGCCGGATGCCGCGGGCCCGCATCTGCTCGAGCAGGTTGAGGGTGTTGGCCACGTTGTTGCGGTAGTACTCCAGCGGCTTTTCCACCGAGACCCCGACGTAAGCCGAGGCCGCGAAGTGCATGACCGCTTCGAAGGGTTCGGCCGACAGCGCCCGCTCCAGCGCCGGGGTGTCCGCCAGGTCGCCGACGATCAGACGGGCCGCGGGATGCACGGCCTGGGCGTGGCCCTCCGAAAGGTTGTCGAAGACCACCACGTCGTGCCCCCGGGCGCAGAGTTCGCGCACGCAGTGGCTGCCCACGTATCCGGCTCCGCCCGTCACGAAAACACGCATCGGCGTCTGCCCCCTGTCCCGGCGCGGCGGGTTCGCGGCACCGGCCGCGCCGCCGTTTTCGCGGCATTCAATCGGTCACGTCATGCAGGGCGGACACGCTGGTCACCGTGCCGCGGAACACCAGCACCCGCCGGCGATTGACCCGGATGCCGTCACGCCGGGCTTCGGCGATGTACTGTTCCCGCGTCGCGTGCCCCTCCCGGGTGCTGTGCACGTCGGCGTCCTCGAGCCAGAAGCCCTCCGGATCGCAGGACACCAGCCGGCCGAGGTAGACCATCGGCCCGGCGGTGTCGAGCACAACCTCGCAGCCCAGGAGCGTATCGACGGATCCGCGGGCGTCCTGGTTCATGGCGGCCCTGCTTGCCCCGCGCATAGACGGCCTTTATACTCGCCGGCGGGCGTCCCACGCGGGCACGTATCCTACGAATGCCCCGACGCGGGGGTCAAGATAAGCGTCGATCCGCGCGCCGTTTACGGCCGGCCCGCGGCGACCCGTCCGGAGCCAAGGCCGCCATGGGACCGATCATGCCGCCTTTTCCTGCCCTGTCCGTCCGAAGGCCGCCTTTCCGCCGCCGGCGGGTGGTGCTGGCCTTCTTTCTGGCCGTGACCGGCTCCGCCGCCGGCCGGAACCCCGGTCCGGCGAGCGCTCCGGCGTCCCGCGCCTCGGCCGACATCCAGGCGGAGTACCAGCAGCGGTTCGCCGCCCTGGACCCCCTCGATGTCGAGGGGCACTACCAGCTGGCCGAGTGGTGCGAGCTTCAGCAGGATTACCGTCTGCTGCGCCGGCAGGCGCTCTATGTTCTGAAGCTTGACCGGGACCATGTCGATGCCGCCCGGCTCCTGGAATACGCCGAGCAGAAGCGTCGGGCCGCCGATCCGGCCGCCGCTGCCGGCGAGTTCCTCACCGACGCCCAGATCCAGCGGCTGCGTTTCGCGGAACTGCTCGAATCCGCCCAGCCCCCCGCCGGGCGGCGCGGATCCGGCCGTTCCTCGCGACGGGGCGAAGCCTCCGGCCTGCCGCGCGAGTCGTGCCGCGTGCGCTTCGGGCCCGGCGTGCTGGAGGAGTTTCTGGAGCTTGTGGCCGGCCGTCCGGGCTTTGTCGGCGACGCGGACGGCCGGAACTTCATGGACCTGCCGGCCGTCCTGCAGCTGCAGCAGATCCGCTACCACACCGGCGACCGTTTCGCGTCCCGCATCGAGATTGCCGGCGACCCCTGGGTCTTCGCCGAGTTCAGGTCGCTGCATCCGATGATCATGAGGAACTGCGGCAACACCGAGTGCCACGGCGGCCCCGGGGCCCCGGTCTTCCGCCTGCGCAGCCCGCCGCCGGGGCGGGGTTCGGCCGCCGCGTCCGCCGCGATGTACACCAACTTCCTGCTGCTCAGCCGGGCGTCCTCGGGGCACCGGCGGCTCATCGACCGGGACGACCCGCCGGCAAGCCTGCTGCTGGAGTACGGTCTCCCGGCCCGGGCCGCCGCGGCGCGGCATCCGCTCAAGATCGAGCCGATGTTTCCCAAGGGCCCCGATGATCCCAGGTACCTCCAGATGCTGGCGTGGATCGACGCCCTGAACCGCTTCCCGATCCGGACCGGCGTGGTTCTGCCCGACGCCCCCGAGCCGCCGCCGGCCGGGACCGGGATCGGTCGCCTGCCTGCCACGCAGCCGGCCGAGACCATGCAGGCCCCGTGAGGTGCCCGCGCCGATGTCCCCGCTGTGGCTGCTGCTGGTGCTCATCACGCTGGGGGCCGTATCCGGCGCCGCGGCGTTCCGCGGCCGCCGGGAGACCGCGACCCTCCGCCATCTGGCCCGCGGCATGCGGCTGAACTTCGCGGGCACCGATCTCATCGGCGTGCACGGGCGCTACAACAGCCTGGGGCTGATTCGCCGGGGTCATCAGCGGCACGCCCGCAACGTGCTGTACGGCTCGACCGACGCCGGGCTGGTCGCGGTTTTCCGTTACAGCTATGACCTGGGCTTCGGCGCCGGCCGGACGACCCGACAGGCCTGGGTCGCGGTGCTGGAGACCGCCCGGGCGCACAGGCCCTGGCGACTGGCGGCGCCGGACTGCTGGCGGCGCGACGCGCGCCCGGACGCCCCTGATGCCGGGCCGGTGCCGGCCGCCGAACACGCCGCGACGCTTCGGAGGCTGCAGGCCCCGGCGATCCGCGAGCTGCTGGCCCGGTCGCCGCGAGGAGCGGAGTGGGAGGCCTGCGGACGGGTGCTGGCGCTGACCGCGCCGGCGGACGGCCGGCCGGAGACGCCGGAGCGGCTGCTGAAGATGCTGCTGGAAGCGGGCCGCCGGCTGGAGGAGGCCGCATCGGCCGAGGGGGCCGCAGCGGGCTGATCTCCCGGCGGATCAGCCGGGCTGAGGCAGGGGTCCGGTCCCGAAGTCCGGTTCGGCCGGGGATTCGATCTTGCGGGCGGTCGGGACGGCCGTCGGCCCCCGCGTGCCGTCGGACGCGTCCAGCAGGTCGTCGAGCGTGGGACGGTCCAGCGGCTCGCCGGCGATGAGCCGTTTGATCTCCGCGGCGTCCAGCGTTTCGTACTTGAGCAGGGCTGCGGCGATGCGCTCCAGCTTGTCGCGGTTCTCGGTGAGGATGCGGCGTGCGTCCTCCACCGCCGCGTCGATGATGCCGCGGACCTCCTCGTCGATGAGCTGGGCGGTCTGGGGCGAATAGTCGTGCCCGCCGGGCAGGTCGCCCCACATCGACTGCCGCTGGGGGTCGGTGCCGAAGTACAGGAACCCGACGCGCTGGCTCATGCCCCACTCGGTCACCATCTTGCGGGCCATGTCGGTGGCCTGACGGATGTCGGCCGAGGCGCCGGTGTTGACCTCCCCGCAGGCCATCTCCTCGGCGATCCGTCCGGCGCAGAGCACCCGCAGTGTGGCCTGGATCCAGCGGCTGGAATAGTTCGTGCGGTCCTTCTCGGGCAGCGAGAACGACGCCCCCAGGTACGGTCCGCGGGGAATGATGCTGACCTTGTGCAGCGGGTCGGCATGCGGCAGCAGACACTGCACCAGGGCGTGGCCGGCCTCGTGCCAGGCGGTCGCGATCCGCTCCTTCTCGTCGATCACCCGGCTCTTCTTGGCCCGGCCCCAGCGGACCTTGTCGCGGGCCTCCTCCAGGTCGGCCATCTCGACGAAGTCCTTGTTGGCCATCGTGGCCAGCAGTGCCGCTTCGTTGATGATCGCCGCCAGGTCGGCCCCGCTGAACAGCGGCGTGCCCCGGGCCAGCCGGCTGAGGTCCACGTCGGTGCCCATCTTGATCTTGCGGGCATGGACCTTCAGGATCTCCAGCCGCCCCTTGACGTCCGGCAGGGGCACGTAGACCTGGCGGTCGAAGCGCCCCGGGCGGATCAGCGCCGGGTCGAGCACGTCGGCCCGGTTGGTGGCCGCGATCACGATCACCTGGTCGGAGGTCTCGAACCCGTCCATCTCCACCAGGATGGCATTGAGCGTCTGTTCGCGCTCGTCGTGCCCGCCGCTGGAGAACCCGGCGCCCCGCCGCCGGCCGACGGCGTCGATCTCGTCCAGGAAGATGATGCACGGGGCGTTGTCCTTGGCCTGCTTGAACAGGTCGCGGACCCGCGAGGCCCCCACGCCGACGAACATCTCCACGAAGTCGCTGCCGGAGATGCTGAAGAACGGAACGTCGGCCTCCCCGGCGATCGCCTTGGCCAGCAGCGTCTTGCCGCAGCCCGGCTCGCCGACCAGCAGCACGCCGCGGGGGATGCGTCCGCCCAGGCGCTGGAAGCGCTTGGGGTTCTTCAGGAACTCGATGATCTCGGTGACCTCCTCCTTGGCCTCGTCGATACCCGCGACGTCCGCGAAGGTGATGTTGGTGTGCTCGCGCGTGGTCACCCGGTGCCGCGAACGCCCGAAGCTGCCCAGCATGCCCCCGGGGCCGCCGCCGAAGCCGCGCAGCTGGCGGAACACGAAGAACCAGATGATCGCCAGGACCAGAATCCACGGCACGATCTGGCCGAGCATCTGCAGCAGCACCCCGCTGTTGTTGTCCGTGCGCACGCGCCCCCGGCAGTGCTGAAGCAGGTACTCGGTGAACCCGGAGTCCAGCGCCCCCGGCGGCCACTCGACCTCGAATTCCCGCGACTGCCCCTTGCCCTGGACCTCCTTCAGCCGGCCGACCACGCGGTCCACCTGGATGGTCAGCTCGTCGATGTTGTTGTTCTCCAGCTCGCGCTTGAACTCGTCCATCGACAGCCGCGCGCGGCTGCCCATCCGGTCGGCGACCACGGTGACCAGCACGAGCGAGACCAGGATGAACACCACCCACAGGGTCACGCCGCGGAACTGCCCCGGCGGCCCGGACGGGCGGTTGCCGCCCTGCGGATGGTCGCGATCGCCCTGCATGTCCGACATTCCACGGTTTCCCGACGGCCGCGCAACACGCCGGTCGAAGGCCGTGCCTCGACCGCCGGCGCGGTGCCCCGACGCACGGAGACCCCCATGCGGAGGCCCCGATGCATGGTAGCCCGTCTACCAGGCCGTTTCCATCGCCTCGACCAGGCGGCGGGCCAGCTTCGCGGCGGCCTCGTCCCGGGCGTTGTAGGTGTCCTCACCGGCCAGCCGGACGTACTGCACCGTGGTCACCAGGCGGTCCTGCTCGGCCAGGATCTTGCCCGTGCGCATGTCCTGCCAGCGGAAACGGACCGTCAGGCTGGCCGCCGTCTCCCGGGGCCGGTCGGTGATGAAGTCGCGGCCGATCGTATCCTCGCGCCACTCCAGCACCTCGCCGCTGAGGATGGTATCGGCTCTTTCGCGGGGGGCATTCCGGTACGGCGTGGCCCGATCGATCTGCTTGCGGACCGCCTCGGTGAGCTGGAACTCGATCCCCCGGCGGAACTCCCTGGACTGGAACATCTCCACGTAGACGCTCCGCACCGAGGTGCGGTGCAGGGGTTCGTCCGAATAACCGCAGGCCGCCGGCAGCACCGCAGCCGCCAGCAGCGCCAGGGGGGTTCTGAGCCTCCCGGCCCTCCGACGCGCCTGCCGCATCCCCGGTGTCCTGGTCATCGGTGTCGATCCCATCCGGCCGGTGCGACGCCCGCCGGCCTCACGAAGAACCCCCGGCCGGCGGACCCGCCTGGGCGCCCGGAGCCGCGGCGGTCGCATCGACCGGTTGCTCCACCGTCCCGCCAAGGGCTTCCAGCCGTGAGCGGGCCTGCAGGGCCGCCGGCGAGTCCGGCCACCGGGCCGCCGTCTGCCGGTAATAGTACCGCGCCGCGTTGATCTGTCCGGTCTTGTCGTAGAACCGGGCGATTTCCAGCGTCTTCTCCGCCCGGCGGTTGGCGATTTCGTCCAGCAGCACCGGAACGTCCAGCTCGCGCGCCTGGTCGGGGTAGGTCCGCAGGAACTCCGCGAACCGCTCCTGGGCCTCCAGCAGCGGGGCGTCGTCGAAGCGGACCCCCGGAAAGCTCGCCAGCGCCGCCCGGGCACTCTGCAGCAGGGCATAGGGGTGCCAGCGGCTGCGGGGGTAGTCCCGGGTGAAGACGGCGTACTCGTCCTCGGCCAGCTCGAACTCGCCGCGGGAGAAGTAATAGTCCGCCTTGGCCCTCTGAGCCTTCTCGGCCAGCGGCGTGTCGGCGTAGTTCACGATCATGTCGTCCAGGATCTCCACGCCGCCGTCGCGGTTCTTGAACCGCAGCAGCCCGCCCCAGACCTTCTTCCGCCTGCCGGCCAGATACTGCTCGGCCACCCGGAATTCGCCGGAAAGGGCCCGCTCGGCGTAGATCGAGCCCGGGAAATCGTTGAGCAGGGCGCTGTAGGCGTCGTGGGCGGCGCGGTATTCGCCGGTTTCCAGAAGACAGGAGGCCTTGAGGTAGAGCGCTTCGGGGTACCGGTCGGGCTGGGCGCCGTAGGTCCTGATCCAGTCCTCCAGGGCCTTCAGTGCCTCGGCATAGCGCTCCTGAGCCACCAGCCGGCGGGCCAGGTCCAGGTCGCCGTCCGGCGTGCCCGGAACCGGCTCGGCGGCCTGCAGCCACTGCTCGGTCTGCGGGTCGAACGTCAGACGCTCGCCCCGCTCGACCTCGCCGGCCGCCTGACCCGCGGATAGAACCAGGCAGGCCAGCCCCAGGCAGAGCAGGCCCGGCAGCCCGCCCCTGGCCGGGCGGTCGGGTGCGAACCTCGGTCTGGTTCGGGCGGGCATGGGCATCCTGAGCTTCCCGGACGGCCGGACTGTCGCGCGGGCCCGCGGCATCTACCGCAGGCCGGCCCGTCGCGTTTCAGGCCGCGGCCCGGCGGCACTGACGCTAACCGCCGGAATCATCGCCACTTAGCCGGGCAGGAGCGGGATTATAAAGCCGTCGGCGACCCATCGCAACGCCGCCGACTCCGGGTGTGACGGGGGGCCGAAACCGGCCCCGGGCCCCACCGCCGCCGGCAGGCCCGGGCTGACAGCCGTCGGGACGCCATGCCCGGCGAGGCCGAATACCTACCGGTGCCAGTCGGCCAGAACGGCTGCGATCCGCTCGGCCGCCCGTCCGTCCCATTTTTCCGGCCGGCGGGCGGTCAGGCGACCCTGCCGACGGGCCTGGCGATAGCCGGCCAGCAGCCGGGACGGATCCATCCCGACCAGCTGGTTCGTGCCCTCGGTGATGGTCACCGGCCGCTCGGTGTTTTCACGCAGGGTCAGGCAGGGCACTCCCAGGATCGTCGTTTCCTCCTGGATGCCGCCTGAATCCGTGAGCACCACCGCGGCCTCGGACAGCAGCCGGAGGAAATCCAGGTAGCCCAGCGGGTCCAGCAGCCGCAGCCCGGGCATCGCCCCGACCCGGGCCTCCAGCCCTGCCGAGGCCAGCGACTTGCGGGTCCTCGGGTGGATCGGGAAGGCGACCGGCAGGTCCCGCTGGACCTCTTCCAGCGCCCCCAGCAGACCGGCGAGCACCGCCGGATCGTCGACGTTGGAGGGCCGGTGCAGCGTCAGCACCGCATAGCCTCCCGGCTCCAGCGCCAGGGCGTCCAGGATGCCCGAGGCGGCCGCCCGCTCCCGGCAGCGCTCCAGGGTGTCGATCATGACGTTGCCGACAAAGTGGATCCGGTCTTCGGGAATACCCTCGCGGCGCAGGTTTTCCGCCCCGCTGGGTTCACTGACGAACAGCAGGTCGCTGATCGCGTCGGTCAGCACGCGGTTGATCTCCTCGGGCATGCTGCGGTCGAAACTCCGCAGCCCGGCCTCCACGTGGAAGACCGCCGCCCCGAGCTTGGCCGCGGCTAGAGCGCAGGCCACCGTGGAATTGACGTCGCCGACCACCAGCACGGCGTCCGGGCGATGCTCCAGCAGCACGGGTTCGAAACGCTCCAGAATGGCCGCCGTCTGGCGGGCGTGCGAGCCGCTGCCGACCTCCAGGTTGATGTCCGGCCGGGGGATCTCCAGCTCGTCGAAAAACTGGCGGCTCATCTTCTCGTCGTAGTGCTGGCCGGTGTGCACCAGCAGCGGGGCGATGTCCGGATGAGCCCGGTAGGCCCGCATCAGCGGCGCGATCTTCATGAAGTTGGGGCGGGCCCCGCAGACGTTGATCAGTTTCATGCGTTTCTCCGTCGGACCGGCGGCGCCGGCGGGCAGGGCGTTCAGTCGAAGAAGCGGTAGCGGATGATCGCTCCGACGGCCTTCAGCCCGTCGACCCAGGTGATCTTCTTGCCCTCGGCGTAGTCGCGCCCGGCGTAGCTGATGCCCACCTCGTAGATCCGCCAGCGGGCCCGGGCGATCCTGGCGGTGATTTCCGGCTCGAACTCGAAGCGGTCGCTGCGGATCCGCAGGCCGGCGAGCACCTCGGCCCGGAAGACCTTGTAGCAGGTCTCCATGTCGGTGAGGTTCAGGTTGGTCAGGGCGTTGGACAGCAGCGTCAGGAGACGGTTGCCGACGAAGTGCCAGAAAAACAGCACTCTGTGGGCCTCGCCGCCCACGAACCGCGAGCCGTAGACCACGTCGGCCAGCCCCCTCAGGATCGGGGCCAGCAGGCGGGGGTAGTCGGCCGGGTCGTACTCCAGGTCGGCGTCCTGGATCAGCACGATGTCGCCGGCGGCCTCGGCGAAGCCGGTCCGCAGGGCCGCGCCCTTGCCGCGGTTGCGGTCGTGAAGCAGGACTTTCAGCGCCCGGCCGGCGTGTTCCCGGCGGATCGCCTCATACAGCCCGCGGGTGCCGTCCGTCGAGCCGTCATCCACCAGGATGACCTCCTTGTCCATGTCCACCGGCGCGGCGAACACGCGCCGGACGATCTCCGGCAGCGTCGCCGCCTCGTTGTACACGGGAATGACGATGGACAGTCGTGACAAGCCCGGCTCCCGGACTTCCGGCCCCGCCGCCGCTGCGGCACCGGACCGCGGGGCGATCGCGGCTCAGCCTCGCCGCGGCCGCTGCCCGCCGCATGCCCGAGCCGGGAAGCCATGATAGCGCCGCCCGCGCACGACGGCAAGACGCCCCCGCCCTCAGCCCTGCCGGAGGTCCGGCGAGGCGGTCCTTGAGCGGCGGTTCAGCGCGCCCTTATCATGACCCCGCCGCCGCAGAAACGTGGGCGGCCGTGTGCCCGGCCGGGGCGCGGAGCATGCCGGCCGGCAGGAGGAAATGACATGCAGCGTCTGTTTGTCGTGTTCGTGGCCTCTACCCTGGCAACGCTTCTGATCGCGGCCGGGCCGCAGGGCGGCACGCAGCCGGCCACGACTGCCGCACCGGCCGGGCCGGCCCCGCGGTTCCGCTGTGATCAGCCCGAATACATCGCCAGGAACACCTGGTCGGGCGACAAGATCGAGCACGACTTCGTCATCGCCAACGACGGCGACGCCGAACTGCGGATTCTCAACGTGCGGCCCACCTGCGGATGCACCATCGCACCGGACTACGACCGGAGCATCGCCCCGGGAGGCACCGGCCGGATCCGCATCATCCTGACCACCAGCGCCCAGGCCAAAGGGCGAACCAGCAAGGCGATCCACGTGGATACCAACGATCCGGCCGGCCCCCAGGCCGTGCTGACCATCGGCGCGGAGCTGACCCCGCGCCTGGAGGTCGAGCCCGCCGCCGGGGCCTCCTGGGGCCGGATCACCCCCGAAACCCCGCTGGTCCGCACGCTCACCGTCCGCAACCGCACCGAAACCCCCATGAAGCTGGCAGTTCTGCCGCCGGCCGACGAAACCCCCTTCCGGGCGGAGCTGCGCGAGACCGAGGCCGGTCGGGCCGCCGAGATCACCGTCACCGCCGTGCCGCCGTTCCGCGAAGGTTTCAACGCCGGACAGATCCGTCTGACCACCGGGCTGGCCGATCAGCCCGAACTGACCATCCCCTGCTCGCTGTTCAGCCCTCCACTGGTCGAAGTCGTGCCCAACCGGCTCCTGCTGACCGCCACCGCCGGCGACAAGCCGTTCGAACGCACCGTGCTGCTGCGCTACAACCACGCCGGCCAGATGGAGATCCTCGCCGCCGAGTTCACCGATCCCCAGGTGCCGATCCGCATCGAAGCCACCACCCCCGGCCGGGATTACCGTGTGGTGGCGACCTTCCCCCCCGGCTACCAGCCGCCGACCGGCCAGCCCCTGCAGCTCACCATCCGCACCAGCCTTCAGCAGCGGCCTGCGATCGTCGTACCGGTCACCACCGGACGCGAGGAGCCGCCGCCCTCCCTGCCGGTTGCCAGTGCCGAGGCCCTGATCGGCCGGCCGGCTCCGGCCCTGGAGCTGACCGACGCCGCCGGCCGGCCGGCAAGCATCGAGACGGCCGGCCGGATCACGGTGCTGAACTTCTGGGCGACCTGGTGCTCGGCCTCGCGACGCCAGCTGCCGGTCGTGGCCGAGCTCGCCCGGCGGTACGCCCGCCGGGAGGTGCAGTTCATCCAGATTGCCATCGACCAGCTGACACCGCCCGAGGAGGTCCGGAGCGTCGCCAGAACCATGAACCTGCCCGGCCCGGTGTACCTGGACCGCCGCCGCCGGACCCTCCGCGCCTACGGCGCGAATCGGGTGCCCCTGGCGGTGGTGATCGACCGGGAAGGCGTCGTTCAGGCCGCTCACCGCGGGCTCGCCCGCCCGGAGCGCGATCACCTGGCCGAGAACCTGGCCGCGGAGCTGGACGTGCTGCTGGCCGGCAAGGGTCGCCAGGCCTTCCCGGGAATGCCGTCCGGACCGGTGATGGCCTCGGCGGTGAATCTCGATCCGCTCGACCAGCCGGCCTCCAGCATCCGTCCGGCCTGCTACGTCGAGTCCAACCGGCATGACATCGGCCTGGTCCGCCTCTCGGAGCCGATGCGGTACACCTTCCGCTTCCGCAACATCGGGCTGCACCCCCTGCGGATCCTCAGCCTCAACCCTTCGCCGGAACTCAAGGTTCTGCCGGACCACTCGGCGGTGGTCGAACCCGGCGCCGACGGGTTCGTGAACTGCACCTTCACCACGCCGCCGGTGCCGAAGGCGTTCGTCCATGCCCTGCAGATCCGGACCGACGACCTCAACCAGCCCGACGTGCACTGTTCCCTGACCGGACAGACCCGCCCGTTCCTGGAAGTCGATCCTCCGACCGGGGTCGACTTCTCCGACAACCCCCGCACCCACAGCGTTCCCCGGCTGGTCACGCTGGTCTGGAACGCCCCCGGTGCCGTGAAGCTCGGCGAGCCGGTTTCCTCGTCCCCGAAGTTCACCGCGACCCTCAAGCCGACGCCCCAGGAAGCCTACACCATGCTGATCATCGAGGCCCACGGCCCCTTCGAGCCGGGAGAACACCGCGCGTCGATCACCGTTCCGGCCGACTGCACCACGCAGCCGTCGGTGGAAGTGCCGGTGAAGCTGACCGTGCCGCCGCCGGGCTCCGCGCCGGACTCCGCGCCGGCGTCCGGCCCGGCGGCCCCCTGATCCGACCCCGGGAACGTCGCGTCGGCCGGCCGGCTTCCTGCCAGTTGACCCCGCCGCATGATCACTGCCGGGCGAGCAGGGCGATCAGCGACTGCGCGGCACGGCTCATGCCCACCCGGCTGAACTCCTCAGGCCTCAGCCATCGCAAGCCGGTCGCGCCGGCCCGGCCGGCCGGCGGTTTCCGGGCGAACGCGGAGATGTCCCGCCCCGCCGGTGTGCCGGCCATGCGGTACAGGTGGAAAGTCACCTCCCGGTGGGTCAGCAGACGCGTGACCCGCCCGACCAGGCGCGGTGCCGGCCGGCAGGCTGCCGCCAGCCGACGCACCAGCCGCGCCAGCGCCCGGGCCGGCCGCTCGCCCGCGGCGATCACCTCGGTGGGCAGCTCCCCCAGCCCGCCCCAGCGCCCCGCGGCCGGCCGCCGCACGAAGAGCAGCCGCCCGTCCCGTTCGACCGCCAGGGCAACCATGCTCAAGGCCTCCGGAGCCCGGCGCGGACGCATCCGCGGAAGGACTTCCGCCAGGCCCAGACGCCGGGCGGCGCAGGATCGCCGCAACGGGCACAGGGCACAGGCCGGCCGCCGCGGCGTGCAGACCGTTGCGCCCAGTTCCATCAGCGCCTGGTTGAAATCGCCCGGTCGTTGCCGCGGAACCAGCGCCCCGGCCAGCGACCACAGCCGCTCCTGCAGGGCGCTCGCCGCCGGGTCGCCCGCCATCGCCTGCCAGCGGATCAGGACCCGCCGGACGTTGCCGTCCAGCACCGGCACCCGCCGGCCGAAGGCAATGCTGGCGACGGCCCCAGCCGTGTAGCGCCCGATGCCCGGCAGCCGGGCCAGCCGGTCGACCGTCGGGGGCACCGCGCCGCCGTGGTCCTCTACGATGCGCCGGGCCGCCGCGTACAGCATCCGCGCGCGGCGGTAGTAGCCTAGCCCCGCCCACAGGGTCAGCACGTCCTGCCGCCGAGCCCGGGCCAGCGACCGTGCGGTCGGAAAACGCCGCAGGAACCGCTCGTAATACCGTTCCACGGTCTCGACCCGCGTCTGCTGGAGCATGAACTCGGCCACCATCTGGGCCCAGGCGTCGCCGGGCCGGCGGCGCCAGGGGAGATCCCGTCGGTGGGCGTCGTACCAGGCCAGCAGCTGCGTACGGAACCGGCGGATGCGGTCTGCGCCCGGCCGATCGGGCCGGGCTTGCGGG
>CAZSYS010000080.1:0-1817 GCA_964611365.1 uncultured Planctomycetales bacterium | reverse complement strand
CCCCGGGCGGGGCCGCGGCGGGGCCGACAGGCGGCCCGGGTTTCCCGAACCGGTCGCCGGGCCTACACTCGCGGCATCATGAGCCTGGATCGCTTCTTCTATCATCCCAACCGCTGCGATTACGGCTCGCCGGCCGATCTGGGGCTGACGTTCGAGACCGTCGTCATCCCCTCGACCGGCGGCGTGCGGCTCCACGGCTGGTTCTTTCCCGCCCGGCCGCCGGTCGCCGGCACGATTCTGCATCTCCACGGCAACGCGGGCAACGTCTCGGGCCACTTCCAGCATGTCGCCTGGCTGCCGGCCGACCACTGGAGCGTGCTCTGCTTCGATTACCGCGGCTACGGCCGTTCGACCGGTCGCGTCACCCGCGCCGGCACGCTGGAGGACGCCCGGGCGGCGCTGGACTTCCTGCTGGCCCGCGGCGACGTCGATCCGGACCGGGTGGCCGTCTTCGGACAGTCGCTGGGCGGAGCCGTGGGCATCGTTCTGGCCGCCGAGCGACAGGAAGTCCGGGGGATCATCGCCGACGGCGCCTTCGACAGCTATCGCCGCATCGCCGGCCACCACATCCTGCGCAACCCGCTGCTGCTCGCGCTGGCCTGGTGGGCACCGTGGTTCATCGGGCGGGATTTCGACCCGATCGACCACGTGGCCCGCATCGCCCCCCGCAGGATCCTGATCATGCACGGCACCGCCGACGAGATCGTGCCGGTCTCGATGGCCCGTCGACTCCACGCCGCCGCCGGCGAACCGCGGGAGCTGTGGCTGGTGGAGCATGCCAACCACTACGAGGCCATGCAGGAGCGCTTTGACAAGGCCCGCCCGCGGCTGCTGGCCTTTCTTCAGCGGTGCATCGCCGATCCGCACGGCCGCCCGCCCGGGGCGGATGTCGCCGCAGCCGGGCTTCACCGCCGGGCGGGGGACGCAGCCGGGGCCTGCAGCGGCAAGCGGGCGTCCTCCCCGGGCCGGCAGAGCAGGTAGCGGTGCTTGTACTGCTCGTTGCCGCGCCGGTGCCTCGCCGCCTGTTCGAGGTCGTCGCGGGCCAGGAAGCCGGCCGGCAGGATGTTGGCGCACACCGCCTGCAGTCGTCCGTCCCGCCGCCGGGAGGCGTATTCGATGTTGGCCGCCGCAAGTTCGGCATCCAGGGCTGCGGCCAGTACCGCCGCCTGGTCCGGCGGGGATCCCTCCGGGGCCTCGACGTGCAGCCGGTACCGCGGCGGATCGCCCCACAGCGGCGCCAGCACGAAGTTGTGAGCCGGCGATCCCGTCCCCCGTGCGGCCCGGGCCATGGCCAGCACCACCTGGTGCTCGGTCAGCTTCTCGCCGGCCAGTGAACAGACATGGTCTCCCTTGTTGAGGAACTCGATCACCGGCGCTTCGCCGAAGAAGCCGACCACCCGCACCAGGTCGCGCAGATCGTAGCGGTACAGCCCCGAGGCGGTGGTCAGCAGCACGAAGTACTCCCCGCCGACATCGACCTGGTGGCTGCGCAGCGCGGGAGGGGAAGATTCGTCGATGCGGTCGGCGGGCACGAACTCGAAAAAGTGGCTGCCGACGTCCAGCACCCCGGCGGGGGTGCCGTCTTCGATGGGCACCGACACCCGGCCTTCGCTGGCCAGCAGTCCGATGTCCCGCACCGGCACGTCGCCGAAGTACTCGGGAAAGTCGGCCAGGTACAGCCCCATCGTGCCGCCGGTCCAGTTGGCCAGGAACGCCAGGTCCCAGCAGTGGCGCGGCAGCAGCCGGCCGTGGGCTGCGGCGATGCGCTCCAGCCGCGCCGCCGACGCCGGGTCGGGCCGCAGGCGAGGGCGCAGGGC
>CAZSYS010000079.1:0-14909 GCA_964611365.1 uncultured Planctomycetales bacterium | reverse complement strand
GACGGCATGACGCGGACCACAACGAGAAACTAGCTGCGTCCCCGTTTCGCACGCAACGAGAAACTAGCTGCGTCCCCGTTTCGCACGTGCGAAGCGGCCCCCGGCGGGCGTCTGCCTTCCCCGGGACGAGGGGGTTTCGGGGGCGCCATGGTTCTGGCGGGCGCTCACGCCGGGGGGCCGGTCCGACCCGGGCGCAGCTGCGGTCAAGATGCCGCGGGCGGCCGACAGCGGGGGACCGGCGACGGGTGCGGCCTGGTCCTGGGCGGCATATCGCGCGACAGAAATGCGGATTTGAAGTCACGATTGATGTTGTCGCGCGACATTTTTTATGCCCATCCGGCTTGCCGTAGGCTTGTGGTCTTGGCTGTCGGGCGGCTATAGTGGCCAGCCGTGGCGGTCGGCCTGTCGCGGCGATCCTTTCCTGCGGGCCGGCGCGGGATTCAGCACCTGTGGGCATGCCCTTGGCCGCGGGTGTGTCGCGGGCAGATCAGGCTTGCATCTCGAAGGAGGCAGCGAACGTGGAAGTGATGATCTATCCGACCTACGAGGAGATGAGCCGGGCGGCGGCGCGGGTGATTGCCGACCTGCTGAACACCAAGCCCAACGCGGTGCTGGGCATGGCCACCGGTTCGACGCCGCTGGGGCTGTACCGCGAACTGGTGCGGATGCACAAGGAGGAGGGGCTGGACTTCTCGCGGGTGACGACCTTCAACCTCGACGAGTACGTGGGGCTATCGCCGCAGCACGAGCAGAGCTACCACTGGTTCATGCACGAGAACTTCTTCCGGCACGTGAACATTCCGCCGCAGCACATTCACATTCCCTCGGGCACGACGAGCAACTACCACGCGTTCTGCGACTGGTACGAGAAGCGGATCACGGAGTGCGGCGGCATCGACGTGCAGATCCTGGGGATCGGGTCGGACGGCCACATCGCCTTCAACGAGCCGGGCAGCTCCCTGATGTCGCGCACCCGGCTCAAGACGCTGGCCCGGCAGACCATCGAAGACAACGCCCGCTTCTTCGCCAGGGCGGAGGACGTACCGATCTACGCGATCACCATGGGGGTGGGGACGATCCTGGAGGCCCGCCGGCTGCTGCTGCTGGCCAACGGGAAGAACAAGGCCCGGGCGGTCGCGCAGGCGGTGGAGGGGCCCGTGACCAGCATGATCACCGCCAGCGCCCTTCAGCTGCATCCCGACGCGATGGTCTTCCTGGACCACGACGCGGCCGGTCAGCTGCAGATGCGCGACTACTACATGTGGATTCAGCAGAAGAAGCCGGGAGCCCCGCGGATCTGAGCCCGGAAGCGCCGGCCGCCGGCGGGCGGCGGACGGGAGCCTGTGCGGACGGGATCCGGCCCCGGCCGGCCCGCCGCGTCCTGAAGCCTCTTTGAGCCTGGAGCCTCTGCGATGAAGCTTGTGGTGTTCGAGGACGACCAGTTCGACCGTTTCCTGCCCATCACCTGGGTGCGCGGCGTGTTCGAGCTGCGCTGCGGGGCGACCTCGCTGGCCGACAAGATCGCCCGGGCCGCCGGCCTGCCGCCTGCGGCGTTTCTGGTCCGCGACGATCTCGCGGCGGTGCTGCGCGAGCGGACCGCGGCCCCGGTGAACGACCTGTCGAGCCTGGCCGGCGGGGAGGTGCTGTTCGTCAACGGCCGGGTGTACGGCGGGAGCCTGAAGGTTCCGGCCGACCGCGCCGCGCAGTGGCACGGCGGCCGGCTGGCCGTCTGGCGCACGAACGCCGACCTGCACGGCATCCGGGACTACGGCGGCCTGGCCGCGGCTGCGGCGGCGGCGTCCAAGGCCGAATTCAGCGGCCGCTGGTTCGAATACATCTGGGATGTGATGCTGGCCAGCGTCGAGGAGATCGCGGTCGATTTCCAGGCCGCCGGGCGCAGCGGCATTCACGGGAGGATGCACGAGCAGGCGGTGGTCTATGGCCCCAAAGACCGCCTCTTCGTCGGCGAGAACGCCGAGATCCACCCCTTCGTCTGCATCGACACCCGCCACGGGCCGGTGACCATCGAGGCCGGGTGCGAGGTGCATCCCTTCACCCGGATCGAGGGGCCGTGCCATGTGGGGGCCGGCTCGATCCTGCTGGGGGCCAAGGTCCGCGAGGGCTGCAGCATCGGCCCGATGTGCCGGATCGGCGGCGAGGTGGAGGAGAGCGTGATCCACGGGTACTCCAACAAGTACCACGACGGCTTTCTGGGGCACGCCTACGTGGGGCAGTGGGTCAACCTCGGGGCCCTGACCACCAACAGCGACCTCAAGAACGACTACACGAGCGTGAGCGTCTTTCTGAACGGCAAGCCGGTGGACACCGGTTCGACGAAGGTCGGCAGCTTCATCGGCGACCACGTCAAGACCAGCATCGGCACGCTGCTGAACACCGGGTCGGTGGTCGGGACGGGGGCGATCGCGGTGGCCACCGGCGAGCCGCTTCCCAAGTACATTCCGCCGTTCGCCTGGGTGCTCAACGGCGCGATCACCAAGGGGTTCGGGCTCAACCCGCTGATCGTCACCGCCCGGACGGCCATGAGCCGCCGCAAGGTGCAGATGTCGGCCGCCGAGGAGGCCCTGCTGCGCAGGCTGTACGAACTGACCGCCGAGGACCGCGACCATCACGTGCGCCGCGCCCGCCAGGCGATGGCGGCGCGGTCGTCCTGATCGCCGGGCCGCCCGCGCAGCCGGCCGGACCGGCCCGCGGGAGGCGTGATGCCGCCGGAGGCGGCGGGCCGGCGGATTCGACGAGTGGACGGAGAGGTGCCCATGAGCAGGACGGGTTCGACGCCGGCTTCGGCGACCGCGGCCGGAACGGGCGGGCTGGAGGCCATCTTCCGCCCGAGGTCCATCGCCGTGCTGGGGGTGACGAATACGCCGGGCACGGTGCCGCACGACATTTTCGTGAACCTGCTGGACAGCCGGTTCAACGGCGTGGTCTACCCGGTGGCTCCACGCAAGCGGCACATCGCCGGGGTGCGGGCCTACGACTACGTGCTGGACATCCCCGACCCGGTGGACCTGGCCATCCTGGTCTTCCCCGGCAACGTCTGCGAGATGGCCCTGAAGCAGTGCGTGGAGAAGGGCGTCCGCGGGGCGATCATCATCTCGGCCGGCTTCCGCGAGGTCGGGCCCGAGGGCCTGGCCCGCGAGCGGCGGGTCTGCGCGATCGCCGCCGAGGCCGGCATGCGTCTGATCGGGCCGAACTGCCTGGGCGTGATCAACACCCAGCCGGACGTGCGGCTGAACGCCAGCTTCGCCCGGGCGATGCCGGCCCCGGGGCGCATCGCCTTTCTCTCGCAGAGCGGAGCGCTGTGCACCGCGGTGCTGGACTACGCCGCCGGCAAGAACATCGGCTTCTCCAAGTTCGTTAGCCTGGGCAACAAGGCCGACGTGGACGAGGTCGACCTGCTGCGTTACCTGGCCGAGGACCCCGAGACGTCGGTCATCCTGATGTACCTGGAGTCGATCAGCCGCGGCCGGGCGCTGATGCAGGCCGCCCGCGAGATCACCGCCCGGGGGGCCGGGGCCAGGCCGATTCTGGCGATCAAGAGCGGCCGGACGGCCGCCGGGGCCGCCGCCGCCCAGTCGCACACCGGGGCCCTGGCCAGCAGCGCCGAGGTCGTGGACGGGGTGTTCGAGCAGTCGGGGATCATCCGCTGCCGCTCCATCGAGGAGATGTTCAACACCGCCCAGCTGCTGGCCTGCCAGCCGCTGCCGAAGGACGACCGTATCGCGATCGTCACCAACGCCGGCGGCCCGGGGGTGATGGCCACCGATGCGGCCGTGGCCAACGGCCTGCGCCTGGCGACGTTCTCTCCGGAGACCACCGCCAGGCTCAGGAAGGCCCTGCCGGCGGCGGCCAACCTCAAGAATCCGGTGGACGTGATCGGCGACGCCCGCGAGGACCGCTATGCCGCGGCGGTCGATGCGGTCTTCGCCGACGAGAACGTGGACCAGGTGCTGGTCATCCTGACGCCGCAGTCGATGACCGACATCACCGCCATCGCCCGCACGATCTGCGAGATCCACGACCGCTACCGCGATTCGGGCAAGGGCCTGGTCTGTTCGTTCATGGGCGCCAAGGACGTGGCCCCGGGCATCGAGATCCTCCAGCGCCACGGGATTCCGCATTACATCCTGCCGGAGTGGGCGGCCGACGCCATGGCCCACACGGTGCGGTACCGCCGCTGGATGAACCGGGAGGTCACCGGCTTCCGCAGCTTCGAGGTGGACCGGGCCCGGGCGGGGCGGGTGATCGATGCCGCGCCGGAGGGCTACCTGCTGGAGACGCAGGCCCTGGAGGTCCTGGAGGCCTACGGGTTCCCGGTGGTGCCGTGGAGCCTGGCGGGCACCGCCGATGAGGCCGTGGCGGCAGCGGACCGGATCGGCTACCCGGTGGTGCTGCGGGCGGTCTCCCGGGCGGTGGTACACAAGTTCGAGATGAAGGCCGTCGTGCTGAACCTGCCGGATGCCAGGGCGGTGCGCGACGCCTTCGGGGCCATGCGCGACCGGCTGCTCAGGACGATCCGGCCCGATGACCTGGCCGGAATCCTGGTGCGGCGGATGATCCCGGCGGGCAAGGAGGTCATTCTCGGGATCAACTGCGACCCGGTCTTCGGGCACATCATCATGTTCGGCCTGGGGGGCATCTACGTGGAAGCCCTCAAGGACGTGACCTTCCGGGTGGTGCCGATCCGGGAGTCGGCGGCCGGCAAGATGGTGCGGGAACTGCGGACGCTGTCGCTGCTTCAGGGTGTGCGGGGCGAACCGCCCAGCGACATTCCGGCCGTCGAGGAGGCGCTGCTGCGCCTGTCCCAGCTGGCCGGCGACTTCCCGCGGATCGCGGAGCTGGACATCAACCCGCTGATCGTGCATCCGGCGGGCGAAGGCGTCCACGTCGCCGACATCCGGATCCGCCTGGCGCCGCCCGGGTGACGGCCACGGCGGAACCGCTGAAAGGCAGTCGAGACGGACCAGGGTCCGTCGCAACGGGAGGATCAGGCAACATGGCTGACCCGCAGGTTCTGCAGCGCGTCGTGAAGGTCATCGGCCGGGTGCTGGGACTGGACCCCGCCGAGATCAAGCCCACCGACCATTTCATCTTCGACCTGGGCGCGGAGTCCTCGCAGAGCGTCGAACTGGTCATGGGCTTCGAGGCCGAGTTCGGCATCGAGATGGACCAGGAGAAGGCCCTGGCCGTGCAGTCGGTCGAGGCGGCCGCGGACTTCATCGCCGGGTATCTCAAGGGAAAGTAGCCGCCTGAAGGGCGGGCCCGGACGGCGGCGTGCGCCTGCGGCACGCGGCCAGGAAGCGTGCCGGCCGGCGGGGCATTGTCCGCGTCCGATAATACCCTTGTCCGCAGCCCCGGTTCCGGGGCCCGGGGCGCACGGGGCGGATCCTCCGCGTCGGGCTGCCGGAATCGGGACCCTGGAAGGTCCGTTCACTTCACCGCCGGTTCCGCCCCGCCGATAACCTCAATAGCCCCGCGGTTGATCCGCGGTGCCGGACGGCGGTTGACCGGCGGACCCCGCCGGGCCGGTGAATACGCGCCGAGGCCCGGGAGTTGTGGCATGGACGCAGAGGACACGGTGCGCCAGACCCGCAGCGATGAAGCCCGCGAAAGCTCCGCGTCGCCGCCGGCCGGGTGTGGCGGAAGGTCCGCCGGGACGCGCCGCGCCTTCATGAACGCCACGGCCCGCAAGCTGGCCTACGCCGCCCCGCTGGTCCTCCTGTTCCACCCACAGCGGGCGTGTGCTTCCGGCGGCAGTCAGATCACCCCCTGAGTTCCCGTTGGAGAGGTGCCCTCGCGCATGGATGCTTCGGCTGCGGACGTCAGGCCCGACGCAGTGCCCCGCGCCCGCCGTTTCCTGCGCTACCGGGTCTTTGACGGCGAGGCGGTGATCTACGACAACGCCCACCACGCCATGCACTACCTGAATGCGACCGCGGCCCTGATCTGGCAGTGCTGTGACGGGGTCTCGGCGGTCAAGGATATCGCCGCCCGCTTCGCAGCGGACTGCGGGCTCTACGAAGGCGACGGCCCCACGATGAACCGCGTCCGGGAGGACGTAGTCCGCACGCTGGACCGGCTGGCCCGCCACGGGCTGATCGATATGCCCCGGGAGGGGAGCGGATGACGGCGGAAGGCCCTGCCGTCCACGGGATCCGACCTGCCGCCGGCGGGGCGCAGGATCCGGCCTGGCCCGGGCCGCGCCACTACCGCGTGGGCCCGGTGCCGATCACGCTGGTCTGCGACTCCCCCGGCGTCGTCCGCGAGTTCCACGCCTGCTACCGCCGCTACGCGATCGACCTGCCGCCGCCGGACGCCTTTCGCGTCGAGGTGAGCAGCCGCCGCTCTCCCAGGTCGCTGCGGAAGTACCATCACATCCTGGGCAACGGCGAGCCGCTGTTCGTGACCCGCCGGCCCGACGAGATCATGCCGCACGTGGAGTGGGCGATCAACAGCCTGGTGGCCCGCTTTCTTCCCGGCTACCTATCGATCCACGCCTCGTGCGTGGCCCGGGACGGTCGCGGGGTGATCTTTCCGGCCGAGCCCGGCCGGGGCAAATCGACGCTGGCCGCCGGTCTGCTGGCGGCCGGGTGGTCGTATCTGTCGGACGAGTTCGCGCTGTTGGACCTGCGTACCGGCCTGCTGGTGCCCTATCCCAAGGCGCTGTGCATCAAGGCCGGATCGTTTGCCGCCCTGGAGGCCCTGGGGCTGCCGCTGCGGGGCACGCCGGTCCACCACAAGCGTTACAAGGGCCGGGTGGCGATGGTGGATCCGTTCGCGATCCGCAGAGACGTCGTCGCCGGCCCCTGCCCGGCGGGCGCCGTGATCTTCCCCCGCTATGTGGAGGGCGCGGCCCCCCGGCTGGAGCGGATTTCAAGGGCCCGGGCGGTCTTCGAGCTGACCCGGGTCTCGTTCAACTTTCCCAAGTACCGGGCCCGCGGGTTTGAGCTTCTGGCCGACGCGGTCGCCGAAGCCGAATGCTTCGAGTTGACCGCCGGCGAGCTGCCGGCCACCGTTCGGCTGCTTGAGGCGACCCTGGCGGCCGTGCCGGCGGCCGGCCGTCAGACCGGCTGAAAGGCCGACCATGAACCGATCTTCGGGTACATCCGCGCCGCCGTCATGCCAGGCACTGATCGCGCGCTGCCTGACTTCGGAGGTCCGGGCCGCAGTCGGCGAGATCCAGCGGCGCGGGCTGTGGGAGTACGTCGTTTCCGAGGCCTGCGACGGAGGCCTGGCCGGGGCCCTGCTGGACGCGCTGCGTGCCGCCGGCTGCGAACCGCCCGGGGCTTCGCTGCCGGTCCTGGAGGCCCATGCCGAGCACGTGGCCGAGGCCAACGCCTACCGGATCAGCCGCGCCGCCCGCGTGCTGGCCCGGCTCCAGGCCGGGGGCGTGCCGTTCATGCTGCTCAAGGGGGCGGCCCTGATCGGCCTGGTCTATGAGCGTCCGGGCCGGCGGGCGATGACCGACATCGACGTGCTCATCCGCGTCGAGGACGCGCCGCGGGTCGATGAGCTTCTGGCGGCCGCGGGCTGCGTGCCGGGGCCCGGGCTCGTCCGGGACGATTTCTACCCCCGCTTCTACCACGAGCGCGAGTACTTCACGCCCGACCATCCGCCGGTCAAGCTCGACGTGCACGCCCGGCCGTTCCGGCCGCTGCGCTATGTCTGCACCGTGCCGCCGGAGGCCCTCTGGGAGGCGCCGGAGCGGGTGGCGTTCGGGCCCCTGCGCGTGGCCGTGCCCGGTCCGGAGGACATGCTCGTGCACCTGGCGGTGCATCACGCCTGCCACGGCTGCACGGAGCTGCGCTGGGCCTGGGATGTGCGCCTCTGGCTTCAGCGGTATGCCGGCCGCATCGATCCGGCGCGCCTGGCCGGAAAGTGCCGCCGCTGGGGCGTCTCGCTGGCGGTGCGGCGCAGCCTGCTGCACGTTCGCGGCCTGTTCGGCCCCGGCGCCGGTGATGACGTATTAGAGGCACTTCCTCCCGGCCGCCACCTGGCCGAGAAGCTGGTTCTGGACCAGGCGCCGCACGATCTTCGGCGGCCGCTGCGCGGGCTGGTGGTTCACACCCTGTGCACGCCCGGGCTGAGTCATCGCCTGGGCTATCTCGGCGCGGTGCTGTTCCCCGGACGCCGGCACATGGAGCAGCTGTATGCCCGGCGACACCCCGGATGGCTGGCGGTCGCCCACCTGACCCGGGCAATACGTCTGCTGACGCGGCCCTTCAGTCGGGAGAGCGAACGGGAAGTCTGAGCCGGCCTGGAGAAGGTGCCTTAATTTAAGCAGTCTGGCGCGACTCCTTCAGCCGGTCAGGCCTGAAGTTAAGCGACCTGACGGCCCAGAGGGTCGCATCCGGCGGCGCCAGGCGTGAATCGCCCGAAAACAGGCCGTCGGCGGGGTTGATTCGCGCCGGCCTGTGCGGCTATGCTCGCAACGGTCCGCCTGTGAGCTGCGGCGTGCCGCGAGATCCGGCCGTCGGCGGTTGCGTTTGAGCCGGCCGGCGGCTGCGGCTGCCGGGCCGAGGCGACTCCCGCCAGTGCCTCCGCACCCGCGTCCGGGCCCAACCGAAAATCGAGAAGGTCGATCATGGGCTTGTCTGCCGGGCTGTCCTTGCGTCGTGAGTCCCGGGCTCGCGGATCCCGCTGGTTCATCGATCTGGCCGGCCAGTGGTCCTTCGCGCTGGATCCCGGCGGGGTGGGCATCGCGGAAGGCTGGTTCGGTCGGAACCTGGAGGGGCTCTGCCGGCTTCCCGGCTCGACCGACGAAAACGGCTTCGGCACGCCGGTCACCCGCCCCTGGGACCACATGACTCTGCAGCGGCTGCGCGAGTACACCGGCGCCGCCTGGTATCAGTGCGGCCTGGAGATTCCCTCGGACTGGCGCGGGCGGCGGGTCGAGTTGTTCCTGGAGCGGGCCCACTGGGAGACGCAGGCCTGGCTGGACGACCGATGGCTGGGCATGCGCGACAGCCTCTGCACGCCGCACGTGTATGAGCTGACGGAGTCCGCCCGGCCCGGCCGTCACCGCCTGACCGTGCGGGTGGACAACCGCCTGAAATACGACCTGGGGGCCTTCGCCCACTCGGTATCCGAGCAGAGCCAGACGAACTGGAACGGCCTGATCGGCCGGCTGGAGCTGCGCAGCACCGCGCCGGTGTGGATCGAGGACCTGCAGGTCTACCCGGACTGCAGCCGGCGGGTCGCGCGGGTCCGCATCGGGATCGGCAACCTCTCGGGCCGGGCGGTGCGCGGCGCGGTGGTGCTGCGGGCGGACGGCCCGGGCGATCCGCCGCCGGTGCGGGTCGCGCTGGACTGCGCCGGGGCTCAGGCGGTGGTGGAGGCCGAGCTGCCGATGGGCCCCCAGGTCCGCTTCTGGGACGAATTCGACCCGGTCCTGTACGCGTTGACGGCGTCGATCGAGACCGGGTCCGGCGGCCCGGGCGACGCCCTCACGGTGTCCTTCGGCATGCGGGAGCTCAAGGCGGCCGGCCGGAGGCTGCAGCTCAACGGCCGGAACATCTTCCTGCGCGGCACGCTGGAGTGCTGCGTCTTTCCGCTCACCGGCCGGCCCCCGATGGACCCTGCGGAGTGGTCGAGCATCTTCCGCGCGGCCCGGTCGTACGGCCTGAACCACATGCGCTTCCATTCCTGGTGCCCGCCGGAGGCGGCGTTCGAGGCCGCCGACCGGGCGGGTTTTCTGCTGCACGTGGAGGCCCCCCAGTGGGTGCAGAACGTCGGCCGGGATCCGCCGCGCGACGCCTTCATCGAGGAGGAGGTCTGCCGCATTCTGCGGGCCTGCGGCAACCACCCGTCGTTCGGCATGCTCTGCATGGGCAACGAGCTGGACGGCGACCGCTCGTTCCTGGAGCGACTGGTGCGACGGTGCCATGATATCGACCCCCGCCGCCTGTACGCCTCCGCGACGGCCTGGGTGTTCGGCCCGCACGACGACTTCAACGTGCCCTGGCGGTCGCGGGGAGTGCTCGGACCGGCCACCGACGGGGATTTCCGCGCCCAGCTCGAGCCGCACCGCGTGCCTTGCATCTCCCACGAGGTGGGGCAGTGGGCGGTGTTTCCGGACATCGAGGAGATCGACCGCTACAGCGGCGTGCTGCGCTCCTCGAGCCTGGAGCTGATCCGCCGGCGCCTGGCCGATCGCCGGCTGCTGGACCAGGCCCACCTGTACACCCATGCCACCGGCCGGCTGATGCTGCTGCTGTACAAGGAGGAGATCGAGGCCCAGCTTCGCACGCCCGGCAACTGCGGTTTTCAGCTGCTGGACATCCACGACTTTCCCGGGCAGGGCACCGCCACGGTGGGCGTGCTCAACGCCTTCTGGGGCTCCAAGGGGCTGATCGAGCCGGAGGCTTTTCGCCGGTTCTGCGGCCCGACGGTCCCGCTGCTGCGGATGCCGCGCAGGGTTTACACCGCCCGCGGGCGTTTCCAGGCGGCCATCGAGGTCGCCCATTACGGACCGGCCGATCTGGAGGGCACCCGCGCGGTCTGGAGCATCCACGGCGGACGGCGGCGCCCGCTGGCCGGCGGCGAGCTGCCCGTGACCCGCATCCCGACCGGCGGGCTGTCCGGCCTGGGGACGATCGACGTGCCCCTGGAGGGCATCGAGGCTCCGGTGAAGCTGACCGTCGGCGTGAGCCTGGCCGGCACGCCGTTCGCCAACGAATGGGAGATCTGGGTTTATCCTCCCGCCGCGCCGCCGACGCCCGACGGGGACGTGCTGATCCTGTACCGCTGGGACGACGCCGCCCGCCAGGCGCTGCGCGCCGGCCGCAGCGTGCTCCTGCTGGCCACCGGGCGGGCGACGATCCGCACGATCCCGGGGTCGTTCACGCCGGTCTTCTGGAGCCCGGTGTGGTTCCCGCACAACTCCGACACGATGGGCATCCTGTGCGATCCGGGCCATCCGGCCCTGCGGCTGTTCCCCACCGAGATGCACGCCAACTGGCAGTGGTACGACCTGCTGCAGACCTCGCGCACGCTGCCGCTGGACGACACCCCGACGGGCTTGCGGCCCATCGTCCAGGTGATCGACAGTTTCGTCGGATGCCGCAGGCTGGGCAACCTTTTCGAATGCCGGGTGGGGCCGGGCCGGCTGATGGTCTGCACCCTGGATCTGGTCAACGACCTGGAACGCCGGCCGGCGGCATGTCAGATGCTTCGCAGCCTGCTGAGCTACGCCGGTTCGGCGGAGTTCTTACCGGCCCGGGAGCTTCCCGAGACCCTGCTGGACGGCCTGCTGGCCCCGTTGCCGCAGGCCCGGGCTTCCGTCGAGCCGCCGGCGGGGCTTTCCGCGGCGGTGTTGCGGGTCCGGGCCGCGACCGGCGCGCCGACCGACCTGCCCTGGCCGTGGGCGCACCGCATCGATGAAGTCCCGGTGTCCGCGGAGGGGTTCTCCTACGAGATCGAAGGCCAGGCCTGGCGGGACGCCGGCGGTTCGGCATGGATCTCCGCGACCGGGCTGACCCTGCGGATCCACGTCCCCGGAGGGTTCGCCGGGCGGCTGTGCGTCCACTTCCACGACTGGCAGAACCAGGGCCGGGCGGCCGAGGTGTTTCTCGGCGAAACCAGCCTGGGATGCCTGCCCGCCTTCGGCGGCCCGGGCGTGTGGCTGGAAGTGCCGGTGCGGCGCCGTTCGGAGCGGTCCGAGCCGATCACGCTGTCGGCCCGTCCGCTGGCCGGACCGGGCGTGGCCGTGGCCGGCTTTGCCCTGGTGCCCTGACCGGAACGATCTCCGGGCGGCCGGCTCAGGGGATCAGGAAGGTGTCGGTCGGCGAGGTCGGCGTTTCGGTGCCCTGATACCTCAGCAGGCGCCCCGCGCGGTAGATGTCGTCCCGATCGACGCCGATGGTGGGATGGGCGAACCAGCCGCCGCGGCCCGAGGCAAACACCGCGTTCTGACCGGCGCCGTTGTCGTGAACGTTGGAGTTGATGCCCTGTTCGTCGAACGGCCGGATCCGGCCGGTGCCCGCGACCGAGATCAGCGGGCTGCGATCGGCGACGAGGACCATTCCGTTCTGCGGGCCCGCCTGCATGTCAGCCAGGCGGGGAGGCCGCGGCAGGTTCATGAAGCTGTAGCTGTACGTGTTGTTGGCCGGCTCGGCAAAGTCGGAGAACGCCCGGAGGTTCTGGGCGTGCATCGGGCGGGCGTCGGCCTCGGCCGGACAGATGAACACCCGCGGCTGAACGATGTACCCGCCGCGCACCAGCCGGAAGACGTGGCGGGTGTTGGACGCCCGGGGCACGTTCGGGATGCGCACCGGGGCCGGCAGCCAGGAGCCGCCGGGGACGTAGCCGGCATAGGCCACGTGGCCGTTGTGGTCGGCGGCGTACAGCCCCATGGCCGACCAGATCTGCCGGAGGTTGTCTCGGCAGACACTGCGGCGGGCGACGCTCTGGGCCTTGTAGTAGCCCGGCACGAAGACGCCCACGAACAGGGTGATGCAGGCCGCGATGGTGATCAGTTCGCGCAGCGACAGCAGCGGACCCGCCGACAGGTCGCGGGCCCTTCCGGCCGGCAGGGCGGAGGCGGCCTCCGGGAAGCGGATCGGCGCGGTCTGCGCTTCGATGCGCTCCAGCACGCGATCGGCGAGGTCGTCCGGGGGGTCCGGAGCCTCGTCGCGGTCGAGCCGGCCGAGCAGTTCGCGCAGCGCCCGGCTGCGGGCGGCCAGTTCCGGGGAGCCCGCCACCGCCTCCTCGACCTCGGCGGCCTGCCGGGGTTCCAGGCGTCCGAGGTGCAGGTCCAGCAGCAGCGCCTCGGGGGGCGGGAGGCCGGCGGGATCGGGCGAGGGTTGTTCGCGGGTCATGCACGCTCCGGGATCATGTTTTCCGGTCCGCCGGGGCGGTCCGGCTCAGGTTTTCTCCCTGGCCGCGGCGCGGTACGCGTGCCCGAAGTGGGCGACGGCCGCGTGCAGTCGGCTCTTGACCGTTCCCAGGGGCACGCCGAGGATTTCGGCGATGTCCCGATAGGCAAAGCGGTGAAAGTAGCTCAGCACCAGCACCTCGCGGAGGTTCTCGGGCATCTCCTGCACCACCGCCCGCACGCAGGTCCGTTCCTCGGCTTCCTGCAGGCGGCCGGACGGGTCGGCCGCCTCGTCGGCCAGAAGGTCCAGGAAGCGCCGTCCGGCGTCTTCCTCGGACCCCACCTGGGCGTCCAGCGGCACCTCGGGGCGGCGGCCGCGGCTGCGCATCGCGTCGCGGGCCTTGTTGGCCGCGATGGTGAACAGCCAGGGCTTGAACCGCCGGCCCCGGTCGAAGCTCCCGGCCGAGAGGTGGACCTGCAGGAAGGCCTCCTGCACTACGTCCTCGGCCAGGGCGGCGCTGCCGGTGAAGCGTGCCAGGAAGCGGAACAGCTCCGGGCCGTGCCTGCGAACGAGCAGTTCGAAGGCTTCCGGCTGCCCGTTGAGGTGCTCGGCCAGCAGCTGCTCGTCCGAGGGCGCGTTCACCGTTTCCGTGGTTCCTTACGATGACCGGAGGCGGCCGGTTCGCCGTGCGACGCCGTGATCGCGGCCATGATAGCCCCCCCGGACGCGCGGTCAACCGTCGCTTGACAGCCTGCGTCCCATAAACTATTTCTGGGCTGAGGTTTGCCGGATTCCGGAACGGTGCGGCGCCGGTGTGCGGGCGGCGCCGGTGTTCCCCGCCCGCATTCCCGGGGCCGTTGCGACCCGGTCCGCCCGGCAACGCAGGCCGACGATGTCCAGCACCGAGCCCGCACTTCCCGGTTCGACGCTCTCGGCCCTGATCGAGGCTTCGGCGGCGATCAACAGTACGCTGGAGCTCGAGCCGACGCTGCAGACCATCGCCGAACGGGCCGCGGCGGTCATGAATGCCGAAGCCAGCTCGGTGCTGCTGCTGGACCGGCCACGGCGGAAGCTGGTCTTCAAGGCCGCCACCGGGGTCAGCGCCGAATCGCTGCTGGGCGTGGAGTTCGATGCGTCGCTGGGCATCGCCGGCAAGGCCCTGAACTCGCCTGAGCCCGTGCTGGTCACCGACGTCAGCAAGGACCACGCCTTCTTCGGCGGGATCGACGACAAGATCAACTTCCGCACCCGGGGCCTGGCCGCGGCCCGGCTGATCCGCAAGGACCAGGTCGTCGGGGTCGTCGAGGTGCTTAACAAGCGCGGGCCGGAGAACTTCACGCCGCGGGACCTGGAGCTGCTGCAGATCTTCGCCAACCTCGCGGCGTCCGGGGTGTTCAACGCCGAGACACACGAGCGGCTCAGGAAGGAGAACCGCAACCTCATCGCCAGCCAGGGCGGCAGCCCGCCGATCATCGGCCAGTCGCCGGCCCTGCGGCAGATGCTCGACCTGTGCACCCGCGTGGCGGCCAGCAACGCCACCGCCCTGCTGCTGGGCGAGACCGGCACCGGCAAGGAGGTGGCCAGCCGGTTCATCCACGCCCGTTCGCCGCGGCACGACAAGCCCTTCGTGGCCATCAACTGCGCCGCCCTGCCGGAGACGCTGCTGGAAAGCGAACTGTTCGGCCACGAGAAGGGGGCCTTCACCGGCGCGGTCGGCCAGAAGCTGGGGCGGTTCGAGCTGGCCCAGGGCGGCACGCTGTTTCTCGACGAGATCGGCGAGATCAGCATGGCCACGCAGATCAAGCTCCTGCGCGTGCTGCAGGAGCGCGAGTTCGTGCGCGTCGGGGGCACCCGGACCGTGGCCTGCGACGTGCGGATCGTGGCCGCGACCAACCGGGATCTGCAGCAGTGCGTCAAGGCCGGAACCTTCCGCGAGGACCTCTACTATCGCCTCAGCGTGTTCCCGATCCAGACCCCGCCGCTGCGGCAGCGGCGCGAGGACATCCCGCTGCTGGTCGGGCACTTCGTGCGCAACAGCGCCACCCAGCTGAACGTGCGGGTGCCGCGAATCTCGGA